>JAHRAN010000150.1 GCA_020027245.1 Myxococcota bacterium | reverse complement strand
GGCGGTGCTTTTGTTGGCGCGCCGTGGATGCCCTTCAGGCCCTCGAAGCGCAGGCGGCGGCGCTTCTGGTCGCCGAGCACCAGGTGCACCGGGCGCTTTTCGAACACCTCGGGTGTCATCTGCATGGCTTCGAGCACGGTGCCGGGGCGGGGTTCGATGACCAGCCTGTAGCCTTCGCGACGGCTCTTGATCACCACGTCGCCGATGTAGTTGACGCAACAGGCGTGGATCTCGAGCGCGCGCTCGGGTTGCTCGAACTTGGGCGCTTCGCTGCCGGGAATCACCGCCTTCAATGTGCGGAAGCGGTAGCGCCCCGCCTTGACGCGCATCAGTATCGGCTCGGGTTGCGCGTTGGCGCTGTGCAGCGTTTCCGTGTCCACATCGCGCAGCCGCAACTCTTCGGCCTGCACATCACGCGGCACGACCACGCGCGTCAGAAGCCAGGCGTTGCTGCGCGCCGCTTCCTGCTCAGCGACACTCTCTGTGCTGGCGCAGCCCGACGCGAAGAGCAGAAGCAGCGCAAGGGCCAGCGCGCTGACCATCCTGAATGCTGCGAACGCTGCGGTCGTCTGGCGATGCGACATACATGGCTCCCGACGGAGGTTGCGGACAAAGCGCAACGCTACCACGAATCCACCGGGCTGCGCGCGCGTCACGAATCGCCCGTGGCGGCGCGCGCCCGAAGTTCGCGCAGATGCACGAAGCCGAACAGGAACACGTGCAGCAGGTGCTCGCCGAAGGCGCCCGGCAGACGCCGCAGCTCCCGGGCAAACACGAAGCACTCGATCAGGTGCACCGTGACCATGAACACGAAGGCGTAGCGCCCGAAGCTGATGAACCAGTGCGTCGGCGTGAGCAGAAAACATCCACCGCAGATGAACCACGCCGCCGCCACCGCCAGCTTGAGTCGGGACATTATTAAAGTCTCCAAATGCTGAGCAAGCCGCGCCCGCCACTCACCCGATGGCGCCCAGGGCGAGCTGCAGGCTCAGCGCGAGGCCGCCGACGTAGGTGCCGAGTGCGCCCACGAAGCGCAGCGGGTGGGGTTGGCTCAGGTCTTTGCCGAGCAGCATGCCGAGTGCGTGCAGATAGCGGCACAGGGTGATGATGGCGATCACCCACAGCGCCCATGTTGGGGAGTCGCCACGGGCCACGAGATAGAAGAGCAGCGCGAGCATGGGCGCGTATTCGGCGGCGTTGCCGTGCGCGCGAACCCACTTGTGCAGCGCGTCCGTCGGGTCCGGGTCGTAGCCGATTACGCGCTTGGTCGCTGCGCGGCGCTGCGAAACCATAAAACCAAGCCCGAAGATGAGCACACCGAGCAGGGCGATGCAGACGAGGGCGACGGACATGCGGTTCCTCCCGTTGCGCCCGGCGCGAGTCGGGCACAGCCTGAATGTGTAGCGCTATTTCATCTCGGGCGAAGGCCACCAGCTCTGACCACGGCCCTCGGGAGTGAGGTCGAGGGCGCTCCACAGCGGCCAGAGTTGATCCAAGTGGCGCGGGTGTCCCTTGCCAGAGGGCACAAAGAAAACCTCGCTCGACCAGAAGTGGTAAATCTCGCCACCGCCCTGCTTCGAGAACACATGCAGGATGGGAAGCTGCTCGCCCGCTTCGGATTCGGCGTGATAGTCGCTGTTGAAGGTCGTCCCGCCGCTCGAAAGCAGCCGCAGGTTGTTCCACTGGCGCGCCCGGCCCCAGTCGTCAAGCACCGACACCGGCGCCCGGGCCAGCACCGCAAGCGCTGCCCGATCCTTTATGTAGGGCGCATTTGCATTCAACCCGTCCAGAAAAGAAGTGCACATGGGACAGGGGTTGCCGCCCTCGGGATACATGAAGCTGTAGAGGAGCAGCGTGCTCCGTCCTTCGCCGAAGAGCGCGCTCATGCGGACGGGCTTCGGGTCGCCGGCATCTAGGCCCGCGCCTTCCTGAAAGAGGTAGTCCTCTTTCAACGCGCCGCCTGCTGGCAGCGCCCTTCGGGCCGCAGCCGCTTCTTCCGCCTTCACTCGAAACTCGACCTCGAGTTCGAGCAACGCAAAGCGCGCCTTCCGATACGCCTCGCTCTCGTTCGGGAAACGAATGTCGTGGAGCGGTTTCATCGCTGTCTCCTCGATGGGCCGCAGCGCCCGCCGGGCTGTCCCGAACGGCAGACGGCTCGCGAAGAGGCTACCGCAGCCGGGGCGGCCAGAGCGACAGGGGCGGCCTCGGCGGGCTGATCGAAGATCCAATTTGCCCCACGCCACCCAGCTATCCACGACCAACTGACGACCTAGGTGCTTGTATTCATTAGACTTATTCCTATCTTGCATGTCGCGATACGATGCTACACTGATATGATGCTACACGGAGGGAAGCCGACCATGACTCGAGTAACCGTTCTTGATGTCACGTCTTACATCCTGAGACGGACGGGGCCCATCACGGTGATGAAACTGCAAAAGCTTGTGTACTATGCGCAGGCGTGGTCACTCGTGTGGGACGAGCGACTGTTATTCCGCGAGAAAATTGAAGCATGGGCGCATGGTCCGGTAGCCCCAAGGCTCTACGACGCCCACCGTGGACAATTTCGGGTGTCCCGCATCTCGGGCGGAGATTGCAGACACCTCAACCCTACGCAGCGCGAGACTGTGGATGCCGTGGTGAAATACTACGGGAAAAAGACAGCACTACAGTTGAGCGAATTGACCCATCGGGAGGATCCGTGGCGCGAAGCGCGGGCCAAGGCGGGGCTCCGACCACTTGAGCGCGGACATGCGGAGATTACCCGTGAGTCTATGATGGAATACTACTCGAGTTTGGTGTAGGAGCCATTGGGGTACACATGGGAAAGCAAAAGACCAAAAAACCCAGAGCCAGATACGCTCCTAGCCACAAGAAGCAGCTTAGCTCACAAAAGCTACGAACCGCGAAGGCAGCGCACCGTCCTTTCTCTTGGCGATTCAGTGAATGCGACAAAGGCGGGCCATGGGCATGGACGGATCTCTTGGAAAATCTAAGCGCACACAATAGTGTCATGAGAAAATTGGCTGAACTGGAGCAGTTGAATTGGAACCAACTCAAACGGCAGCGCAGCAACCACGTCTTCCCCTGCTCCGATCTGAGCCAAAAAGCTCGGCGACGCCTGATCGAGATTGGACGTGATGATGTGGACGATCTCGTATCCTTTCACCTCACGGGAAAAGAACGAATATGGTGCATTTACCAAGACGACATCATGCACGTTCTGTGGTGGGACCCAGAACATACGGTGTACCCCGTATCCAAAAGGCATACCTGAGCGGGCTATGACCACTTCCGTTCCAGCCGTTCGGGATCGGCCCTTTACTAGCCTCCGTACCTTCCCAGTGGCAGGCGGGGCGAAGCGGTGCGCCCCAACCGGGCCGACGAAAAAAGCCCGCCTCGGGGTGCGCGCCGGCGCGGTTGACCATAAACTGGTGCGCATGAGTGAGCAGGAAGCGACACCGCACATCGTCGCCGTCATCGGCGGCGCTACGGCCGGCGCCGAGGTGGCCGGGCGGCTGGCGGCGGACGGCGTGCGCGTGGTCGTGTTCGAAATGAACAAGCGCCCCTTCGGCAAGATCGAGGACGGGCTGCCGCGCTGGCACACCGGTCTGCGCAACAAGGAATACGAGACCATCAGCGCCAAGCTCGCAAAGCCCGGCGTCGAGTTCGTGCCCGATACCAAGGTGGGGCGCGACATCGGCTTCGCGGAACTCGCCCGCGAATGGGGCTTCTCGTCGGTGGTGCTCGCCAACGGCGCTTGGCGCGACCGCCCGCTGCCCATCGAGGGCGCGGAGCAGTACATCGGCCGCGGGTTGATTTATCAGAACCCCTTCATCATCTGGTTCAACCACGCCGACGAGGAGAGCTACCAGGGCGAGCGCTTCGAGGCGCTGGACGACGCGCTGGTGATCGGCGGTGGCCTCGCCTCGATTGATGTCGCCAAGGTGCTGATGCTTTTGACCACAAGTGCTGCGCTGCGCGAGCGCGGCATCGAGGTGGACCTGGTCGAACTCGAAGTGCGGGGCCTGCCGAAAACGCTGGCGCAGCACGGGCTCGAGTTCGACGACCTCGGCTTGCGCGGCTGCACCCTGTTCTACCGACGGCGCGCAGAAGACATGCCGCTCGCCGAAATCCCCGAAGGCGCGGACGAGAAGCGGCGCGAAAAAGTGATGACCGCCCGCAAGCGGCTGCTGCAAAAGGCGATGGACAAGTACCGCTTCCGCTTCGAGGCGCTGTCCGCGCCGGACGCGCTGCTCACCAGCGACGGACGGGTCGTGGGTGTGCGCATGCGCCGCACCCGCATCGAGGCGGGGCGCGTCAAGCTCGGCGACGAAACCTATGAGCGGCGCGGCTCCTGCGTCATCAGCTCGATCGGCTCGATCCCGGATGCCATCCCCGGCATCGAGATGAAGGGCGAACTGTTCGCCTTCACGGACTGGGAGTGCGGGCGCATCGAGGCCTACCCAAATCTGTTCTCCGTCGGAAACGTGGTGACGGGCAAGGGCAACATCGTGGCCTCGCGCAAACACGCGACGCAGGTTTTCGACGACGCCATCAAGTCTTTTTTAGGGCTTCAACAAGACGCACACGCGGGCGAGGCCGCACTCGATGGCAACGGCGGTGCGGCGGCCGAAACCGCCGCGCGCGTGCATGAACATCTGGCGCGCGCGCCACGACCCGCGCCCGAAACCGTGGCAGAAATTATTAAGCGCGTGCGCGCGCGTCAACAGCAGGTGGGATACGAAGGCGAACTGGGCGCCTGGCTCGAGCGCGTGCGCCCGAAAGAAAAACCCCCGGTATGAAGCTGCGCTATGGCATCAACCCCCACCAGCGCTTTCATGCAGCGGAGCCGATTGATCCCGAAAGCGCGCCGGTAACGCTCCTGAACGGCGGGGCATCGTTCATCAACTGGCTCGATGCGCTGAACGGCTGGCAACTGGTACACGAAGCGCGCAGCGCCACCGGGTTGCCTGCTGCCGCGTCCTTCAAGCACGTCTCGCCCGCGGGCGTGGCGCTCGCGCTGCCGCTAAGCGTTGCCGAGGCGCAGGCCTTCGAGGTGGCGGGGCGGGAGCTCAGCCCGCTCGCCACCGCTTACGTGCGCGCGCGTGGCGCCGATCCGAAGTCCTCTTTTGGTGATTTCGTCGCGCTCTCGGAGCCTGTGGACTTTGCAACCGCGAGCTTTCTGAAAGGCGTCGTGTCCGACGGTGTCATCGCGCCCGGCTATCAGCCCGAAGCGCTCGCTCTGCTCAGCGCCAAGAAGGGCGGCGACTTTCTGGTCATGCAGGCGGACGCCGCTTTCATCGCACCCGCGCGCGAGAGCCGCGAAGTGTTCGGCATGCGCCTCACGCAGGATCGCAACGACCACCTGATTTGCGAGGCCGACTTCAAGCAGGTGATTGGCGGCGAACTCGATGCGGCGCTGACGCGCGACCTGCTGCTCGGTCTGGTCGTGCTCAAGTACACGCAGTCGAACTCAATCGCTTTTGTGAAAGACGGGCAGACGCTCGGCATCGGCGCCGGTCAACAGAGCCGCATTGACTGCACAAAGCTCGCCGGCAGAAAGGCGGACAACTTCTTTCTGCGCACGCATCCGAAGGTGCTCGGCCTGCGCTT
>JAHRAN010000149.1 GCA_020027245.1 Myxococcota bacterium | reverse complement strand
ATTGCCGAAACGCTTGCGGCCGATAACGCCCTGCTCTTTTTGTGGGCCACCAGTCCGCACCTCGACCAGGCCATTGCGCTGGGCGAGGCGTGGGGGTTCAACTGGGCCACGGTCGCCTTTGTCTGGGACAAGCAGCGCACCAACCCGGGCTACTACACGCTCTCCCAGTACGAGTTGTGTCTGGTGATGAAGCACGGAAAGATTCCGGCTGACCGCGGTGCGCGCAACATTCGCCAGCGCGTCGTCGCCGCCCGCACACGGCACAGCGAAAAACCCGACGAGGTGCGCGCGCGCATCGAAGCCATGTTCCCCCGCGCCCGAAAACTCGAGCTGTTTGCGCGCAAAAAAGTACGAGGCTGGGAAAGCTGGGGACTGGAAGCCTGAACAAAGACCTCACGCTCTGACGCAGCGCAAGCGACGGACGATGTAAATCCCCTCCCGGCGCACTATACTTGCCCCGGCAATGCGTAGATGGATAAATCGGACGGGAGCACCCCGAGTTGCGCAATGAAACACCCGGATCCCTTCGTTGATGAAGTCACGGTCACGGTCCGCGCGGGCGACGGCGGCGACGGCAGCGCTCACTTCCGGCGCGAGAAGTTTGCGCCGCGTGGCGGGCCCGACGGCGGCGACGGCGGACGCGGCGGCGACATCGTGTTTGTGGCCGACCGCAACCTCAGCACGCTGCGCGACCAGAAGTACCGGCGCGAATATCAGGCCGGCGCGGGGGTGGCGGGCGGCGCAGGCGAACGCCACGGCGCGAACGGCGCCGCCTGCGTGGTGAAGGTGCCGGTCGGCACCCTGCTCTTCGACGCCAGCCCGGTCGGCGGCGACGACGGCGGCGGAGGGTTAAAACAACTCGCCGATTTGCGTTGTGACGGCGAGCGCTGTCGCGTGGCGCGCGGCGGACGCGGCGGGCGCGGCAACGCGCGCTTCACGACGGCCACGCGGCAGGCGCCCGACTTCGCCACCGCCGGCAAAGCGGGCGAGCAGCGTTTGCTTCGCCTGTCGCTGAAACTGCTCGCCGATATCGGACTCGTCGGTCGCCCGAACGCGGGCAAGTCCACCCTGCTCCGGCGCATCACCCGCGCCCGCCCGCGCGTCGCCGACTATCCCTTCACCACGCTCACCCCGAAGCTCGGCGTCGCAGAGAGCGGCGAGCGGCGCTTCGTGGTGGCGGACATCCCCGGCTTGATCGAAGGCGCAAGCCGGGGCGCCGGGCGGGGCGTTCACTTTCTGCGCCACATCGAGCGCACGCGCGTGCTCGTGCACCTGCTCGACGGTGAAGCGCTGCTCGACCCGAGCCGCAACCTGCTCGACGAATACGACGCGATCCGCGCCGAACTCGAAGCCTACGACGCCGGGCTCGGCGCGCGGCGCGAGCTGGTGGTGCTGAACAAACTCGACCTGCTGAAAGACCGCGCCGCCTTCGCTGCCGTCCGCGCCGCGCTGCAACAACGGGGGCGGCAGGTGCTTTGCATCTCGGCTGCGACCGGCGAGGGCAGGGCCGAGTTGCTGCGCGCACTCGAGGCTTTGCTCGACGCCGAAGCGGGGACGGCGTGAGCGCGGCGCGGTCAACAGCTGGGGCGGGGCGCGCCAGCGCCCCGGGCAAATATGGCGAGCGCCCCGAGGCCGGGCGCGCCAAACGCCTGGTCATCAAGGTCGGCAGCGGCGTGCTGACCCGCTCGGGCGTGCTGCAGCCGCGCGTGATCACGAGTATCGCGCGCCAGGTCGAGGCGCTGCTCGAAGCGGGACGCGAAGTGGTGCTGGTCTCATCCGGCGCCATCGCACTCGGCGCGGCCAGGCTCGGCTGGCGTCACCCCGGCCGCACGATTCCCGAAAAGCAGGCCGCCGCTGCGGTCGGGCAAATCGGCCTCGCCGAACTGTGGCGGCAACGCTTCGCGCGCCATCAGCGCGAAGTCGCGCAGGTCTTGTTGACGCGCAGCGGTCTGCACCAGCGCGAGCGCTTTTTGAACGCGCGCCGCACGCTGCTGCAACTGCTCGCGCTCGGCGTCGTGCCGGTGGTGAACGAGAACGACACCGTCGCCACCGAGGAAATCCGCTTTGGCGACAACGACAACCTGTCGGCCACGGTCGTGAACCTGGTCGGCGCCGAGTTGCTGGTGATCCTGAGCGATGTGGATGGCCTGCACCAGACGCCGCCACGGAAAGGCGCCGAGCCGGGGCCGATCTTCGACGTGATCACGCAACTGACGCGGCAAGTCAGGAATGCCGCCGGTGGCAGCACGAGCGCTTTCGGGCGCGGCGGGATGATCACCAAACTCGAAGCCGCGCGCGTGGCGGCGCGCTCGGGCGCGGCGACCGTGCTTTGCAACGGCGCAGCGCGCGATGTGCTGTTGAAAGTGACCGCCGGGCAGGCCATCGGCACACTCTTTGGCGCCGGGCGACGCCTGCGCGGACGCAAACACTGGCTCGCCTTCACGGCCAACCCCTGCGGAACGCTGGTCTGCGACGCCGGCGCGGTGCGCGCCATCGGCAAACAGGGACGCAGCCTGCTGCCGGCTGGTATTTTGCGCGTCGAGGGTCGCTTCCGCGTCGGCGACCCGGTCGCACTCGCCGATCCAAAGGGGCACGCCTTCGCGCGCGGTCTGGTGAGTTACGCATCTGAGGATGTGGAGCGCATCAAGGGCGGCGCGACCTCCGAGATTGGCCGGTTGCTAGGCTATTCGAACGGAGCCGAGATCGTTCATCGAGACGATCTGGCGCTGCTCGGCGGCGATACTGAGCCCCCGCCGGAGTTTTAACCACCACCACCACCACCCACTTCGCGGAGTGTGGGATGAACCTGAACCAGCAGATCGAGGCGCTGGCCGCTGACGCGCGCGATGCGTCCCGCGAACTCGCGAGCGCCGAGACGACGCGCAAGAACGCCTGGCTCGAGTGCGCCGTCGCGCAACTGATAGCTGTGCGCGAAGAAATTCTTGAAGCCAACCGGCGCGACATCGAAGCGGCGCAAGCAAAGGGCGTGTCCGCCGTGCTGCTGAACCGCCTGCGTCTCGAAAGCAAGTGGGACGCCATGCTCGACGGGCTCAAACAGGTAGCGGCGCTGCCCGACCCCGTAGGCGAAGTCAGCGAGTTGCGGCTGCGCCCGAACGGACTGCGCGTCGGTCGCATGCGCATTCCGCTCGGCGTGATCGCCATCATCTACGAGTCGCGTCCCAATGTGACCGTTGACGCCGCTGCACTTTGCCTGAAGGCGGGCAACGCGGTGATTTTGCGCGGCGGCAGCGAAGCTTTTCACAGCAATCAGGCGCTCGGGCGCGCGCTGCAAACGGCGGCGACAAAGACTGGCCTGCCGGCAGGGGCCATCGCCGTGGCGCCGAGCCGCGCGCGCAGCGCCGTTGACCAGTTGCTCGCCCTCGACCGTTACATTGACCTCGTGATTCCGCGCGGCGGCAACGCGCTGGTGCGCAAGGTGCGCGAGCAGAGCACGATCCCGGTGATCGCCCACGATGCCGGCGTGTGTCACATCTACCTCGACGCCACGGCCGACCCGAAGCTTGCGACCGGGATCGTGCTCGAGTCGAAGCTGCGGCAGATGGCCGTCTGCAACGCGCTCGAAACGCTGCTCTGCCACGAGGCCATCGCCGAAAGCGTGCTGCCCACGGTGCTCGGCGCACTGCACGAACAAGACGTCGAAGTGCGTGGCTGCGCGCGCACCTGCGCGGTGTTCGCAAAGGCGAAGCCCGCCAGCGAAGCCGACTGGGGCGAGGAGTACCTGGACAAAATCGTGGCGGTGCGCGTGGTGGCCGACCTCGACGAGGCCATCGCCCACATTCAGCGCTACGGCAGCGACCACACCGACATCATCGTCACGAACGATTACGGCAGCGGGCAGGCCTGGCTTCGACGGCTCAACTCGGCGACGGTCGGCATCAACTGCTCGACCGGCTTCGCCGACGGCTACCAACTCGGCCTCGGCGCCGAGATCGGCATCTCCACCTCGAAGCTGCACAGCTTCGGCCCGATGGGCCTCGAAGAATTGACCACCAGAAAGTTCGTCCTCTACGGCGACGGTCAGTTGGTTGGCTAGCGAAAGTTTGGCGATTCCCTCCGAGCCGATTCAGTTTCCCGGCGGCACGGGGCTTTTCGGCGGTACCTTCAACCCGGTGCACTGCGGTCACCTGTTCGCCGCGCGCGCGGTGTGCGACGCGCTCGGCCTCGCGCGCATGTTGCTGCTGCCAGCGGCCGAGCCGCCTCTCAAAAGCAACGCCGAAGAAACACTGGCGCCGGCGGCGACGCGGCTGCACTGGGTCGAACTCGCGGTGGCCAGCGCGGGTGACCCGCGGCTCGAAGCCTGCGGCATCGAACTCGAGCGCCCCGGCCCTTCGTACACGGTGGACACGCTGCGCCTGCTGCGCGAGCGGCTGCGCGGCCCGCTGCTCTTCACCATCGGCGAGGACGCGTTTGCGGAGCTCCCGGCGTGGCGCGAGCCCGAGGTGATGCTTACCCTGTGCCACTTCGCGGTGCTGAACCGCCCACCCGTTGCCGACGCCAACTCAAACCCCGACCCCGACCGGAGCCCGTTGACCGAGTGGATGCCCGCCGAGTTCGCCTCTGACTTCGAGTTCACGCCCGACCGTCGCGCGGCGCGACATCGGCGCGCGGGAACCTGGGTGCAGCGGCTCGAGGTTGCGACCCTCGACATTTCGGCGACGCGGGTGCGGAAAAAGCTGCGGGCGGGTGACGCAACCCGGGGCCTCTTGCCCGAGGCCGTGGCGAAGGCGGCGCAGCAGAGCGGCTGCTATGCACCGGCGGCAAGTCTGCGCGACAAACCCATAGACAAAAACGATGGGGATGACGGGGACCATTGAACGCTGAAGCGGCCAGCAGCACAAAGCGGGAGCAGGCGCGCTGTCTCGCCCTGGCCGCGCTCGAGCGCAACGCCACGAAGGTCGTCGCCCTCGACGTGAGCCGGATCTCATCCTTCGCCGACATCTTCGTGCTGTGCACCGGCAGCTCGAGCCGCAACGTGCGCGCCATCGCCGACGCGCTGATCGAAACCGCAAAGCGCCGCGGCTTCGACCTGCGCGGCGTCGAGGGTTACGAGGAGGGAAGCTGGGTGCTGATTGACCTGAACGATGCGATCGTCCACATCTTCCTCGGCGAAAAGCGCGAGCACTACGACCTCGACCGGCTCTGGAGCGACGCGCCGTTCTTGTATCGCGCAGAAAACGAAGCGCGCGGGGAACTCGGCGCATGAATGCGCGGGGTCGCAAAAATGAAAGCCGGCGCGCGCCGGTGGTGCTGGTCGTGCTCGACGGCTTCGGCATCGGCGACGGCGGGCCGGGCGACGCCATCGCGCGCGCCAGCACGCCCTTTTTCGATACCGCGCGGCGCACGCTGCCGATGGCGCAGATCGAAACCAGCGGCGTGGCGGTCGGGTTGCCCGCCGGGCAGATGGGCAACTCCGAGGTCGGGCACATGACACTCGGCGCCGGGCGCATCATCGAGCAGGACATCACGCGCATCTCAAAAGCCTTCGCGCGCGATGGCGTCGGCGCAAACCCCGCCCTCGCCGCCGCCATGGACAGCGCCAGCACGCGCGGCGCGACGCTGCACCTTCTGGGGCTGATAGGAGACGGCGGCGTACACGCGCACCGCACGCATCTGGAAGCGCTACTCGGCCACTGCAAGGCGCGCGGCCTGCGTCCCGTCCTCCACGCCTTTCTCGACGGACGCGACACGCCGCCGCGCAGCGCCGCCGCCGCCATCGAGACGCTGCAACCAAAACTCGAAGCCTGCGGCGGACGCATCGCCAGCCTGAGCGGGCGTTACTGGGCGATGGATCGGGACCGCCGCTTCGAGCGCAGCGCGCGCGCCTTCGAGGCGCTCGTGCTGGGCCGTGGCGCGCACGCAGCGAGCGCGCTCGAAGCGCTGCAAAAAAGCTACGCCGCGGGCGTCGGCGACGAGTTCGTGGCGCCAACCATTGTTGGCCCGGCGACGCCGATGAAAGACGGCGATGTCGCCATCTGCTTCAACTTCCGCGCCGACCGCATCCGTCAACTGACGGCCATGCTGACCAGGCAGCAGCCGGAACATTTTGCGGACGCGCTCGACCCGGGCACGGCGCCCCGTCTCGAACGCTTCGTGTGCCTGACCGAATACGACGCTGAATTCAATTTGCCGGTGGCCTTCCCCACCAAGCGGCACGCGCACATCCTGGGCGAGCAGATTGCGAGCGCGGGGCTCAGGCAATTGCGCCTGGCCGAAACCGAGAAGTACGCCCATGTCACCTTCTTCTTCAACTGTGGCATCAAAGCGCCCTTCCCCGGTGAAGAGCGCGTGCTCCTGCCCTCGCCGCGCGAAGTGCCGACTTATGATCACAAGCCTTCGATGAGTGCGCGGCTTTTGACCGAAAAATGTATCGAACTTTTCTGCGCCGGCGCGCACGACTTCGTGCTGTTGAACTTCGCCAACCCCGACATGGTGGGACACACCGGCGTGTTGTCCGCCGCGGTGAAAGCCGTCGAGACCGTGGACGCCTGCCTCGCGCAACTCACAACGGCCGTCGGCGCGCGGGGCGGCGAGCTGTTGATCACCGCCGACCACGGCAACTGCGAGCAGATGCTGGACTCGAGCGGCGCGCCTCACACGGCCCACACCACCAACCCGGTTCCCCTCTGGTGGGCGCGGCGCGATGACTTGAAGGGCTGCGGGCTGCAAAGCGGCAGCCTCGCCGACATCGCCCCGAGCGTGCTCGAGCTGATGGGGCTGCCGCAGCCGGCGGAGATGACCGGGCAGAGCCTGATCGTCCGCCCCTGACTCAGGCCCGGCAGCGGCTCCGGCATCCGGCTCCGGCTCCGGCAGCGTAGGCGCGGTCAAACGACGGGCGGGCGGACAGCCGCCCGGGGCGGTCAAAAGTATGGACGGGGTGCACAGCACCTTGCAGCCGGTCGAAAGTCCGCGCGCGTTCGGGTAGCGTCGTGCATCCGGTCCCGTGGAATGCATGATGTGGAAGACACTTGCGACGGGACTGCTCGACCTGCTGCTGCCCCCGGTCTGCGCGAGCTGCGGGCTCGACACCGACGGCACAGCACTGTGCGCGCGCTGCGACCTTCACCCGAGCACGCTGCTGCCCGACGCGCCGCCGCCCGCGCGGCTCGCAAGCTGGACCTCGGCCGTGAGCTACGAGGACACGGCGCGCGACTGGGTGCAGCGCTTCAAGTATCCGAAGCCGGGGCTTGCAGGGCTCGACCCGGCGGCGTCGGCCGTGGCGCGCGACTGGATTCGCCGCGCCACCGGGCGCGTGCCGGCGTTGACACCCGACGCGGTGCTGCCGATCCCGCTGCACCCGCGCCGCCTGCGCGAGCGTGGCTTCAACCCCTCCGCGCTGCTCGCGGGACACGTGGCGCGCGCACTGGGAACCCGGGTCGAGCTGCACCGACTTCGGCGCGTGCGCGATACGCCGACGCAGACCAATCTCTCGCGCGGCGCGCGCTGGCGCAACGTGCAAGACGCCTTCGAAGCGCACGCGGATGCAAACACGAGCGAGGTGTGGCTCGTGGACGACGTGGTGACCACCGGCGCGACCCTCTGCGCCGCGGCGCGCGCGCTGCGAAAGAAGGGCGTGCGCCGGGTTCACGCCCTGACGCTGGCCTGGCGCCCGTGGCTCGGCTGAAGCCCGAGCGGCTGCCGGAGGGGTTTCGCTCCTCGTTCGCTTTGGATCTGTTCACTTCCTTACGAATACATAGTTTCGGTGTTGAACATTCGGTCTGACATGGCTCACGTTCGCATATTCAGAAAAATGCTCCCACGTGCCGCGGGTCTTACGGAACAGGCTCTTGTGATCCTCCGGCGTGACATGAAAGAACCAACCGTCATAACCGAGTCCCGTCAGGTAGTTGAACAGCTCGCCATCCTGAGCCTCCGCCATGTGGCATTCAAACAGCAATGTGGGCATGTCTCGTCGCAGCAGTTGTTCACCGCCTTTGAAGACGGGCAGTTCATGTCCCTCGACATCACATTTGATGAAGCTGACGGTTCCGATGTCATTCTCCGCCACGTAATCGTCGAGACGGATTACCGGTATCTCGATAGTTTCGAGGTCGTCCCCATGGCCGAACTCAAAGCTGGCGCCACCGGATCCGGCCTCGGATCGATGCATCGTCAGCGTGCCAACCTCCGATGACAGGCCTTGGTTCACGAACGTCATGTTGTCGAGGCCGAAACTCTCTTTTACGTCAATGAGGTGTCGGCCGAGCTCGGGTTGGGCCTCGAATGCGATCAAGCGGCCGTCAGGTCCGGCGGCTCGCGACATGTATATTGAAAACACACCCTTGTTGGCGCCGATATCGAGCACGGTTGTGCCGTTGAAGTCCCCCCCCCCCGGACGTATTTGATCGATGGCGCTTCAGACTTGAACCGCACCCGCCAGCAGCGGTACACCATGTGCAGTTTGTCACGCAGGGAAAGAGCCATCGGCGGCGATTGTCGCGCATCCGCTCGGGGCAGTCAAAGGATGGGGGGAGTACGAAGCCTCCGGCAGCGGCTCGGCGCGGTCAACGGGATGGGGGAGTGCGAAGCACTCCGCGGCCAGCACCCTCACCCGGCGACAGGCTTCAGCGCCCGTCGCCTCCCTCTCCCAGAGGGAGAGGGGTTAAGAAAAGAAGAAGCGCCGCCTCATTAAGGTTCGGTTCCCCCTCTCCCTTTGGGAGAGCGCGGGGGTTCGGGTTCTCAGGGTCTGTCGGCGGGGGTGGCTTGCTCCTGTTGTTGCGTTTTTTCGGCGACGACTTCGAGCAGCGCCTCGCGCAGTTTGTCCGGGTTCAGGGGCTTCTTGAACAGCACGGTCTTCAGCCCCGCCACGCGGCTGCGCTTGATGATGTGATCCTTGTCGTAGTGGAAGGCGGTCATCAGCAGCACGGGCAGGTCGGCGTGCAGTTCGCGGCAGCGGCGGAACAACTCGTGGCCGTCCAGATGCGGCATCACCACATCGCTCAGCACGACATCGAACTCGGACTTCTCGACCTGCTCGAGGGCATCGCGCCCGTCGCAGGCGGTGCTGACCACGCAGCCGTCGGCTTCGAGCAACGCCTTCAGCGTGTGCGTGATGCCGTCGTCGTCGTCGGCCACGAGCACGCGCAGGCCAGCGAGCCGCGGGTCCGGCGCGCTGGGCTGGCGCGCTGAAAGGTCAATCATTTTCGCCGGGCCGATGTAATCGGCGGTTTTGTACTGCTCGGCGCCCGCCATCTCGCCGAGCCGTTCGAGGATGGCCGCGATGCGCCCGATCTCACGGCGCACGGCGTCGAGGCGCTCGCGTTCGATGCTCGTATCGCGCTCGCCAGCAAAAGTTTCGATGCCGCGCTCCAGCAACTCCGCCTGATTCAGAATCACCGAGAGCGGCGTGTTGATCTCGTGGCTCAGCCCTATCGTCACCTCGCCGAGCGTCGCCAGTTTGTCGCGCTCCAGAATCTCGCGGATGTCTTTGGCGAAACCGATGGTGCCGTCCTCTTTGCCGCTCTCGTCATAGAGGATGGTGCCGGTGATGGCGACCGGGATTTCGCAGCCGCCCTTGGCGACGAAGGTGGTCTGAATGCTCGACGCCACGCCGACGCCGCCGTGTTCGGGGCTGCGCATGCAGGCCATCACGCGCTTCGCCTCGGCGAGCGAGGGGTAGAGCAGCGCCACGCCGACGCCCATTACTTCATCGCTCGTGTAGTTGAGCAGCGTGCTTGCGCCGTCGTTGTAGAACGCGATGGTGCCGTCACGGTCGGTGGCGACCACCACATCGCTCGAACGAACGACGAGTTGTTCAAGGCGTTCTTTGCTGAGCGGCATCCGCCTCCCGGGATCACTCTTTGCAAAGGCGTTGCGGGAGGACTTCGGGCGCTTCAGTCCGCGGCTTCCGAGAGCCAGCGTTCGCTGTCAATCGCCGCCATGCAGCCGGTGCCGGCTGCAGTCACCGCCTGCCGATAAACCGGGTCCATCGCGTCGCCGCAGGCAAAGACGCCTTCGATGTTGGTGCGCGTGGTTCCCGACTCGACCTTCAGGTACCCGACATCGTCCATCTCGAGTTGCTCCGCGAAGAGAGCGGTGTTGGGTTGATGGCCGATGGCGACGAACAGCGCGCCGACAGAAAGCTCACTCGCGGCGCCGCTCTTCAGGTTGCGGATGCGCACGCCGCGGACTTCGTCCTCGCCGAGCACCTCGTCAACCGCCGAGTCCCACAGAAATTCGATGCGTTCATTCTGCTTCGCCCGCTCCTGCATGATCTTCGAGGCGCGCAGTTCATCGCGGCGGTGGATGATGGTGACCTTCGTCGCATAGCGCGTCAGGAACAGCGCCTCCTCGATGGCGGTGTCGCCGCCGCCGACCACGGCCATCTCGCGGTCGCGGTAGAGCGCGCCGTCGCAGGTTGCGCAGGCCGAGACGCCACGGTTCATGAGCCGCTGCTCGCTGGGCAGGCCAAGCCACTTGGCACTCGCGCCGGTGGCGACGATCACCGCGTCCGCCAGAAATGCGTGCCGCTCGGTCTCGACGCGGAACGGGCGTTTGGAAAAATCCGCGCGCAGAGCGTCCTCGCAGAGCACGCGCGCGCCGAAGCGCTCGGCCTGCTTCTGCAGCATATCCATCAGCCCCGGGCCGGTGACGCCCTCCGGGAAGCCCGGGTAATTCTCGACGTCGGTCGTCAGCATCAACTGGCCGCCGAACTCAAGCCCGGCGAGCACCACGGGTTCGAGTTCCGCCCGGCCCGCGTAAATCGCCGCCGTGTACCCGGCCGGCCCGCTGCCGATGATCAACACCCGCGTGCGCTCGGGCTCGGGGGGAGCGTCGGTGGTGGCGCGCTGCTTGCCGGCGCTTTCGAGCAGCGCATCGAGTTCGCCCGCGCGGTCGAGCGCTGCGAGTTCATCGAAGCCGCCGATGTGGCGCTCCCCGATGAAAATCTGCGGAACCGTGCGCTGCCCACCCGAGCGCGCGAGCATCTCGTCCAGCGTCGCCGGGTCGGCCTCCACATCAATCTCGGTAAAGCGCTGCCCCTTGCTCGCAAGCAGCGCCTTCGCGCGCTCGCAGAACGGGCACGCACTCTTCGAATACAGCGTGATGTCAGCCACAAACCCCTCGCAGCGAAAACTCTACCCCCTCCGATGCCGCCCCCGCCAGCAGGGATGCTGACCGCGCCCGCAGCCGTCATTCAGGCGTGGATCCAGTCTCGGGTGGATGGCCCCTGCGCCCGGAGTGCTTGCACACCCCGCCCATCCTTTTAACCCCCGTCGCCGGGAGAGGGTGGCGGCGGCGGGCTGGTTACAAATCCCAGTCGAACTTCAGCAGGATGCTGTGGTCGGTTGATGCATTGCCGCGCTCTTCGCGCAGGGCTTCGAGGCTGGT
This sequence comes from Myxococcota bacterium, assembly GCA_020027245.1. Classification (GTDB taxonomy): domain Bacteria; phylum Myxococcota_A; class UBA9160; order UBA9160; family UBA6930; genus JAHRAN01. Next base: position 822 of record JAHRAN010000149.1, on the reverse strand, counting down.
GCGCCAGCGCTCGCCCGAACTGAGCTTGCTGCCGAAGCGCCAGGTGCGACCGGTGTCGTCGAGGGTCAGTTTGGTGTAGGGGGTGAGCAGGGACTGACGCCAGCCGAGGCCCAGGCCGTAGCCCAACTCCAGCTCGAGGCGCTTGCCGACCGCCGCGCGGCGGTCGCCGTCTTCGCCGAGCTTCTGCTCCCACAACTCGTCCAGACTCCGCTCCGTGTAGCCGAGGCTCGGCTTCAGGCTGAACGAAAGGCCAGCGCCGTCGGCGTCGCCCAGCGTGACGCCGCCGCTGACGCCCCACTCGCTGTAGTCGCTGCGACCCAGCAACCCGTGGCTGCGAAGCTCCACACTCAGCCCGCTCTCGGGGATGGCATACCGCAGGCTGCCGCCGAGTTCGGCGCCGTGGCCGCCCTCGCCGTCGCCGCCGTCGTTGCGACCGCCCGCTTCCAGCGCCAGCGCCAGCGTGTTACCGCTCGCCAGTTGCAAGGTGCGCGTCGCTTCGAGCGTCAGGTTCGCGCGGCTCACATTCAAGTCCAGCGCGGTGATGCCCTCGCCGCCGTCCACATCCAGCGCGCCCTGCGTAAGCCCCGCCTTGACCCGCACGGTGATGGTCTCACCCCGCCACAACTCGGCGCTGCCGCCGATGCCGAAGGTGGTGAGTTCCGCATCGCTCGATATCGTCGCGCGCCCCGCCGGGGTGACTTCCAGATCGCCCGTGCCGTAGCCGAGCGTCGCCCACAGGTCGAGGTCGCCGTCGCTCCAACCCAGATACGGGTGCGCGCTGACCAGCGACAGCGTCTGCTCGCCGCTGCCCTGCGCGAGGCG
>JAHRAN010000146.1 GCA_020027245.1 Myxococcota bacterium | reverse complement strand
GGCCTCGCGTGTTCGAAGAAGTGAAGCGGCGGCTGGCGCGTGGCGAGCAGGTGTATGTGGTGTACCCGCTGGTCGAGGAGAGCGAGAAGGTGGACCTGCGCGCGGCCAGCGATCAGGCCGCCGCCATCGCGCGCGCGCTGCCCGATTATCGCGTTGACCTGCTGCACGGCCGCCAGAGCGCCGCCGTCCGTGGCGAGGTGATGGCGCGTTTCATCCGCGGCGAGACGCAGCTTCTGGTTTCGACCACGGTGATCGAAGTTGGCATAGATGTACCGAACGCCACGCTGATGGTGATCGAGCACGCCGAGCGCTTCGGCTTGGCGCAGCTTCACCAGTTGCGCGGGCGCATCGGCCGTGGCGAGCAAGCTGGCCTGTGCCTGATGGTGGCGCGCGGCGGCGGCGAGGACAGCGAGGCGCGCCTGCGTGCGATGCTCGAAACCGACGATGGTTTCCGCATCGCCGACGCAGACCTGCGCATCCGCGGCCCTGGTAACTTTCTCGGCACCGAGCAGAGCGGCCGGCTTCCCGACCTGCGCTTCGCAAACCTGCTGCGCGACGCAAGTCTGGTCGTCGTGGCCCGCGACGCCGCCCGAAAGACCGTCGCCGACGACCCGAAACTCACCCGCAGCCCGTCCCTCGCCCGAGCCGTAATCACCCGCTGGGGCAGCCGCCTGGCGCTGGCGGATGTGGGGTGAACGCTGTTCTTGACAGAGCGCGCCGGGGAAGCCAAGTTTGCGCGGACGCCAGGGGGGGAAGGCGTGATGTCCGGTCGTCGCCGTCACAACAGGAAAATCACAACCGATGTGCGCGTTGGAGACTGCAGGGAACTGCTCGTCTCTCTCCCCGACAACTCGGTTGATCTCGTAGTGACTTCGCCGCCTTATGCGGATCAGCGGAAAACCATGTACGGCGGGGTTCATCCCGATCAATACGTTGACTGGTTTCTGCCCATCTCGGAGCAACTGCTGCGCGTTCTCAAGCCGACGGGCACCTTCATCCTGAATATCAAAGAGAAAGTAGTGAACGGAGAGCGCAGCGTTTATGTACTGGATCTCATTCTGAAGATGCGTGCGCAGGGGTGGCTGTGGACAGAGGAGTTTATCTGGCACAAGAAAAACTGCTATCCGGGGAAGTGGCCGAACCGGTTCCGGGATGCATGGGAGCGGCTGCTGCAGTTCAACAAGAACAGGAAATTTCATATGTACCAGGAGCAGGTGATGGTGCCGATGGGAGACTGGGCCAACTCGAGACTGAAGCGTCTCTCTGTAACCGACAAGACCCGCGACTCTTCCAAAGTGGGAAGCGGGTTTGGCAAAAATGTTTCCAACTGGGTGGACCGGGACAAGGCGTACCCCACCAATGTTTTGCATCTGGCGACGGAGTGCGGCAACCGGAGCCACAGCGCAACTTTTCCGACGAGCTTGCCCGAGTGGTTCATCAAGTTGTTCACCCAGGAGGGCGATGTGGTTCTCGATCCCTTTATGGGTTCGGGGACGACATTGATCATCGCAAACCGCATGCGGCGAAATTCGATAGGGATGGATACGGCCCCCGAGTACTGTGAAATGGTGAGGAAAAAATTGAACTCGGTTGACCTGTACCTGTGCGAGCCGGAGATGGACTATGAGTCGCTTGGTTGATGATGTCCTGCTGTATGTCGAGGAGAACATCGAGTTCTTTCATCAGCAACGCGCCGATACGCTCGGAAAGTTGAGCCTGACGACGATCCTCAAGCGGAAGAATCCGTACCTCTTCAAGGCGAAGAACGTCCTGACCGCCGAGCAGATTGTACGAGGATTTCTGGACGCACATATCTCATCCAACGAAGAAAGCATCTTTGGAAGCTGGCTGGAGGGGCTCGCAATTTTTGTCAACGCCCGGGTTTACGGCGGTCACAAGTCGGGTATTCCCGGCATTGACCTGGAATTCGAAGCGGACAGAACCAGATACATCGTGGCGATCAAATCTGGTCCGAACTGGGGCAACAGCTCGCAACTCAAAAGGATGAAGACGGATTTTACAGCGGCGGCGAAAACTTTGCGGAGCAGCAACTCGAGGCTGCATGTTGTTGCGGTGAACGGCTGTTGCTACGGCCGGGACAACAAACCGGACAAGGGCGCGTACCAGAAGTACTGCGGTCAACGCTTCTGGGAGTTCATCTCGAACGACAGCGGGCTGTTCACGAGCATCATTGAGCCGCTTGGTTACAGGGCCAGAGAGCACGACGAGGATTTCCGGAAGTCACGCTCGCGAATGATAAACCGCTTCACTCGGGAATTCATGAACAGGTTCTGCAACGACGACGGAGAAATTTGCTGGGAAGAGCTGGTTTGTTTCAATTCCGCAATCGAGGAGCCACCGCGCGCGCCCACGGCCCGTGAATGAACGCGATTCGTCGCCACAAGGTCGAGTTTCCGGGGGCGGCGGAGATTTCAAACGTGGCGTGGCGATGACGCCCCCGGGCGTCTATTGTGCGGGCCGCTTTGGAAGGAGGTGAGCCAGGGCGGCTCGCTTCGGGGCTCGTCGCAAACTTTGTGCAGGAGATTTCATGGACCCGATTTTCATCGCCGTCGTCGTCAGTGTGGTCGCCGTCGCCATGGCGCTCGTGCTCTA
>JAHRAN010000141.1 GCA_020027245.1 Myxococcota bacterium | reverse complement strand
CGAAGCCGCAACATCAAGGACATCCTGTTCGGCAGGCAGCAGGGCTACTGCGCCGGCTGCGGCCACTTCATGGAATACCGGCACCTCGAAGTGGATCACCTTGTCCCGCTCGCAAAGGGCGGGCAGGATGACGACGCGAACCTTCAACTGCTCTGCGGCCACTGCAACCGCGTGAAGGGCGACCGAACAATGGCGTATCTGCGCAACGAATTGAAGAAGATGCGGGCACAATGAACGCCGGCCCCTGCGGTTGCGCCTGATGCCCACCGGCGTTCGCTCCATCAATGAAGTGGCGCACTTTGACGAGCGCTGCGATGTGCTGGTGGTCGGTCTCGGCGCTGCCGGCGCGGCGGCTGCCATCGAGGCCCGCGCCACCGGCGCCGATGTGCTGGTGCTCGAACGCGCAAGCGCCGGCGGCGGCACCTCGGCGATGAGCGGCGGCGTGCTGTACCTGGGCGGCGGCACCGCGCTGCAACGCGCCTGCGGTTTCGAAGACACCGCAGAGGATATGTTCCGCTACCTGCAGGCGAGTTGCGGCGTTGCGCCCGACGAGGCGAAGCTGCGCCGCTACTGCGAGGGCAGCGTCGAACACTTCGAGTGGCTCGTGGCGCAGGGCGTCCCCTTCCGCGAAACTTTTTATCACGGCACCAGCGGCGAGCCACCGACGGACGACGGCTTGGTCTGGTCGGGCTCGGAGCGCTGCCAGCCTTATTGCGACATCGCCCAGCCCGCGCCCCGTGGCCACGTCGGCCAGATGACCTTTCAAGCGGGGCCGCTGTTGATGAAGCACCTGTGCGCCGCGACGCCTGGTTCGGGCGCGCGGGTTGCGGCGGACCACCGGGTGAGTGCGCTGGTGCTTGACGCCGATGGCGCAGTCGTCGGCGCCGTAGCGCGCCATGCCGGCCGCGAGCGTTTTGTGCGCGCGCGCCGGGGCGTCGTGCTCAGCACCGGCGGTTTCGTGTTGAACGATGCGATGATGCGCACGCACCTGCCGCTTGGCCTGCGCTGCAAAATGCGCGTCGCCAGCGACGGCGACGATGGCAGCGGCATCAAACTCGGTATCGCCGCCGGCGCCGCCACAAAGAACCTGGACAAGGCTTCGATCTCGCTGCCCGTCACCGAGCCCTGGGGTTTGAAACGCGGCGTGCTGGTGAACGCGCAAGGTCAGCGCTTCATCCACGAGGATGCCTACATGGGTTTCCTCGGTGAACGCGCGCTGTTTCAGAACGACGGTCGCGCCTGGCTCATCGTTGATGATGAAATCTTCGAGGAGCCGCTCTACTGCAAGACCGTGGCTGCGACGGGCGAAAGTTTCGAGGAGCTTGCGGCGGAACTCGGTTTGCCGCCCGGCAGTCTGGCGGCGACGCTGCAGGTGTACAATCGCCACGCCGCCTGTGGCCGCGACCCCGTGTTCCACAAGAGCGCCGACTACCTGAAGCCGCTCGTGACGCCGCCCTTCGGCGCCATTGACTGCACGGTGGAGGAAGCGCTGTATGCGGTTTTCACCCTCGGCGGGCTCGCCACCGATGTCGAAGGCCGCGTGCTCGACCCGGAGGGCGTGGCCATCCCCGGTCTTTTTGCCGCCGGTCGCGCCACCTCGGGCCTTTCGGTGGGCGGCTACTCGAGCGGCCTGTCACTCGGCGACGGGACCTTCTTCGGCCGCGCCGCCGGCCGCTCTGCGGGGCGCTAGCGCGCCCCGCCCCATCCCGTTGACCGCGCCGAGCCGCTGCCGGAGGAAGAAGAGCGTCGCCCGTCGCTCAGTCGAGCAGGGCGTCGAGTTCGGCGAGGGCCGAGGCCGGGTTCGGGGCGACCAGCACGCCGTGAATGCCGAGCCTTTTTGCGGCCTCGACATTGCTCTCGGCGTCGTCGAGAAACAGCGCGCTTTCGGGCGCCACGCCGCCGAGCCGTTCGAGGGCGCGCTCGAAGATACGCGGGTCGGGTTTGCGCACGCCCTCCTCGCTCGAGTCCACGACGACTTCGAAGAGGGCATCCGTGGGCAAGAGCTTGCGCCAGGTGTCGCGGAACTCTTTTACATTGTTGGTCACGAGTGCGGTGCGCAGGCCACGGCGTCGGAGCGCGCGCACGCGGCGCACCATCTCCCGGCGCGGCCCCTCGCTCTGCCCCAGGCGCTCGAAGAGCCAGAACAAGTCCACTTCGATGCCCTGCGCGCGCCCGCGCGCGAGAATCTGCTCGCGCGCCGTCCGCAGTTCGATCTCGCCGCGCTCGAGCTGGTGCCAGGGGTGATCGGTGTCCTCGGGGTAGGGGCCGAACACGAGCTCTTGCAATTGACCGGGCGCCGCGCCGAGTTCGCGCCCCAACTCGTCCACCGCAACAAAGGGCGACTCGGTGAACACGCCGCCGAAGTCGAACAGCACCGCCTTCAGGTTTCGCTTCAACACAGGCATCCTGCAGCGCTCCCGGTTTGGAAGTGAACGCGAAGGGTGCAGTATACTCGGGAACGGGACGCCGAAGAGGGAGGGCTTGACCATGCTGCGCAAAATACTGCTCGGGCTGTTGCTGCTGCTCGTCGCGCTGGTGGCGCTGCCGCCGCTCTGGGGCGCGCTCTTTGCACCGGCTCCGCCCGAGCTTCCGCCGCCGGGCCGGCGCGTGCTGCTGCCGAGCGGCGCCGGTATGAATGTGCTCGAGGCCGGCGCCGGCCCGGCCGTGCTGCTGCTGCACGGGCTTCCCGGCATGGCCTACGACTGGCGCGAACTCACGCGCGAACTCACCGGGCGCGGCGTGCGCGTGGTTGCCGTTGACCGCATCGGCTATGGCCACTCCGACCCCGACCCGCAGGGCGACTACAGCATCGGGCGCAACGCCTCGGATCTGATCGCGCTGCTCGAAACATTGGAGCTCGATGACCTGACGCTGGTGGGCTGGTCCTACGGCGGCGTGGTGTCCATCGTGACGGCGGTGCGCGCGCCTGAACATGTTTCGCGTCTGGTGCTGATCGGCACCGGCGGCCCCGACGGCCCCGATGCCAGGCGTCCGGAGCTGCCCGGCCTGCTGCGGTTTTTGTACTCGACGCCGGTGCTGCACTGGCGCGCGCGCGTGCCCGCCATCGGCCGCGTGTTGATCGAGGCGACTTCGCGTCAGGCCTTCAGCGTCGGGGCGCCTTCGGCGCCCCGCCCGCCCGTTGACCGCGTCCGGCGTGCTTCGCACGCCGCCACGCCTGTTGACCGCCCCGAGCGGCTGCCGGAACCCGCCCCGCCTTCTGACCGCGCCAAGCCGCTGTCCGGGGTGCTTGCGCACCCCGCCCCGCCCGTTGACCGCGCCAAGCCGCTGCCGGAGGTGCTTGCGCACCCCGCCCCGCCCGTTGACCGCGCCGGGCCGCTGCCGGAACCGATGCCGGACTGGTGGTTGCCGGGCGTGGCGGCGAACTTCGCGCGCTGGGAAACGCTGCTGGCCTACCGCGGCGAGATGTTCTCCACCCGGGAGGAGCCGGACTTCCTGCCCGACAAGGTGCAGCATCCCACGCTGCTGCTGCACGGCGATGACGATCGGCTCGCCACGGTCGGCATCGGCCGCTATCTGGCGACGCAGATTCCGGACGCCACACTTATTGAGTTTACTAAGGGCAGCCACATGCTGCCGATTACCCATGCGGCTGAAGTCGCCGAGCGCATCGTCGCCTTCCAACGCCAGCCCTGAGCGAAGTGCTGCGGCGTACCGGTCAGCGCGCGCCACGACGGATGCGCGCCACGAGTTCGCTGCTGCGCAGGTTTGGAATCTGCCGCAGGCGGCGGACCTCGATGCGCTCCCGCAAGGCCCGGGGCACGTCCTTTGCGAGCAGCGTGGCGAGCGGCCAGTCGCCCCCTTTGGCGTAAACATCGGGCTGCAGCGCAGCCAGCGTGGCGCGCGGAGTCGCGCCGTTGAAGATCAGCACAAAGTCAACGCTTTCGAGTGCGGCCAGCGTTTCGGCGCGCGCGCGGGCCGGCACGATCGGGCGCCCCGGCCCTTTCAGTTGGCGCACGACGGCATCGCCGTTCAGGCCCACGATCAAAAGGTCGCCAAAGCTTCGGGCCTGTTCGAGGCTGCGGATGTGGCCGATGTGCAGCAGATCGAAACAACCGCTGCTGAAGACGACGCGCTCGCCCCGCCGCCTGGCGCGTTGCACGGCGCGCACTGCCTCACGGCGATTCAGAATTCGGGCGCGCGCGCGCGGCTTCATGGCAAGCTCTGTGGCGTTTCGGTTTTGCTCTGCTTGCGGGGCAGCACGATTTCCTGAATCGCCTTCATCCCGCCCAGTATGCGCATCGGCATTTCCAGCACCACACCCGCCGGCCCTTTGGCCAGACTGCGGAGAGGCGCCAGCCGCGCTTTGGGTTTTTTGAGTTCGCCCTTCACGGAAAAGTAGGCGCCGATCAGGTTGTTGTCGTTGCCCAGAACCACGCGGCTCAGCACCGGGATTTTCTCGAGCAGGTTGTCTATGCGTGGCAGGAAAAAGATGCCGAGGACGACATCGAGTTCGCCTTTGCCGCTGAGCATCGCGCTGCCGCTGGCGGCGCCGCGCAGGATGGGTGAGTGCAGCGTTGCATTCTGCGCGTGGAGCACACCCGCCTCGACACGGCCGACCAGATCAATGGCCTCGTAACGAATCTGATCGCGGTCGCCGAAGGGGTTGAAGCGCTCACTCGCCAGCGCGATGGCGAGCATCAGCGGGATGCGCCGGTCAATGTTGCCCGCCCGCGCGTTCAGCGTGACCGTACCCTCGGCTTCCGCGAGCGAGCTTTTTCCCGGCCGCAGCGGGCCGCGCAAAGACACGGCGCCGTGCAGTTGCCCCGAGAGCCGCCCGCTCTCGACGCCCGCCGCCTGCCAGAGGTCGAGCAGCGCATGGTCGGCGAGTTGGAGGTCGGCGCTGAACTGCGCGTCGCCAGCGGCGCCGAATTCGAGTTCGAGTTGGCCCTTTACGCGCTCCCCCGGCCGCAGTTGCAAGGCCAGGTCGTCGAGTTGCAGCCGGGTTCCCCGCGCGTGAAGCCGCCCCTCGATGCCCTCGATGCGCCAGTGCCCGAGCCGCCGCGCCTCGTAGCGGAAGCGCCCGCGTCCCCAGACTGATTCAGTTTTTCTATTTTTTCCCTCCCGCGACTCCGTTGCCAGCGCGTTGCTGTCGGGCGGAGCGGGCAGGGCGGGCGGCGGGGCTTCGCTCGCTTCGCCGAGCGCCACGACCAGCGCCAGCTTCGCTGGCTTCTGCCTGGCGCCGGGCTTTTCGAAAACGCCGCGCAGGGAGAGCGGCAACGCGCCCAGTCGCGCGCGCGGCAACTCGAACGCGAGGCTGCCGGCGGCGTTGCCCGGACGCAGCTCCGCCACAATGTCGCGCAGCGCGCAGAACAATACGGGGTGGCGAACGAACTCGAGTTCGAGCCGCGTTCGCCGCCAGTTCGGGGTACTACCGGGGGCCGCCGGGCGCTTGCGCGAGATGCGCCAGCGGTTGAAGGCGGCAAGCCCCGGCAGCGGCTCCACATGCACGACCGGCTCGCAGCGGAAACCCTCGTCCGCTTGCAGATGCGATACACCGTTCAGTGTCAGATCGAGTTGCGGCAGCTCCGCGTTACCGAAGCGCGCGCGCGCAATGGTCACCATGACCTGATCCGCCTCGAAACGCAGCGCGCCCTCGATGCCCGAGAGCCGGTCGCCGGCGCCGATGCGGAGTTGCCCGCCTTCGAGCCGGGTGCGCAGCGCGAGTTCACCCGGACGCGCGAGCGGCCCGCGCGCGATGAGCTCGGCGAGTTCATCGGCGTGGCTTTGGATTTCGAGTTGCAGGTCGCGCAGGGTTCCCCGCTCGAAGCGTTGCAACAGTGGCCCCGCCGTTTCGCGCAGTTCCGGCGGGAGTTGTTCGAGCAGACTCCCGATGTCGCCAGCCCCGAGTTGGTCGAAGTGCAGCGTGGCGTGAAGCTTTGCTTTGCCCTCAAAGGGCACTTCGAAGGTCGCCTGCGCGCGCGCCACGCGCGTGGTCGCCGCGCCGTTCGGGAATGCAAGGCGCGCGTCGAGTTCGAGTTCCACCTGGCTCGGGCCAGCGTCGGGCGCGCGCCAGCGCAGCACGCCATCCACAAGGCCGGTGAGCGGACTCTCGATACCGAGCAGCGCGACGCCCGGTTGCAAGTCGAGCGCGGCGAACTTCAACCCCGCCTCGACCAGCCCGGCTGTCGCCTGCGCTTCGATTCGAAAAGACGCGCCCGGCACAACGCCTTGCGCGAGTGCGCCCTCGATGCGCGTGCGGCCACGGCCATTCTTCGCTTCGCACTTGAATGCGCCATGCAGATCGCGCAGCAGCTTTGCCTTGCCTTCGGCTGCCCGTCGCAGCACATCGAGTTTCTCGATGCGCAGCGACTGCAACACGCAGGGTTCGTTCCGCAGGCCCGTGAGCAGCGCGCCGAGTGGGGCGAGTGGCGGCGCGACCGCGCTCGTGGTGGCGCCCGCGCTGGTTGGCGGGAGCGTTGCGCGCACGCCCGTCAGTTCGGCGTCGCGAAAGCGGAGCTGGCCGATGACCAGCGCTGGCAGATTTAAATCAGCGCGCAGCGCGTTGATGCTGAGTGCGCCGCCGCTTCGCGCTTCGATCTGCGTATCGTGAACGCGCAGCTCGAGCCAGGGCAACTCAAAGCGAAAGCCGAGCTCGAGGTCGCCGATTGCAACCTGTGCATCGAGGCTTCGGGCGAGCTGGCGTTCGGCCATCGTCAGCAGGAATGGCGGCGCGAGGAAGAGCGCGAGCGTGGTCAGCGCGACCAGGCCGACCGTTATCAGCAGGGCGCGACGCAAGTTGCCTCCGGCGGAAAGCAAAGCGTAGCAGAGCGCACCCCGGCGACCCCTTTGAGGGAGAGCGCCGTCTCCCCTGTGGGAGCCAGCGGGGTGAGGGTGGCGGCGGAGTGCGGAGCTTCCGGCAGCGTCGGCGCGATCAATGGGGTGGGGGAGTGCGGAGCACTCCGGCCCGGGCTTGGTATCCTCGGGCGACGGGGCGCTTGGCTCCGGGGAGGTCGCCATTCCGGACCGAGGTGCCCTGTTCGCGGACGTCGCCAGCATCGTTTCGCGCTCCCACGATCTGAACGAGACACTCGGCAACGTCGTTGAGCTGGTCGCGGGCCGGCTGGGCGCCGATGTGTGCTCGGTCTATCTGACCGAGCCCGACCTCGAACATCTGGCGCTGGCTGCGACCCGGGGGCTTTCGCCCGACGCCGTCGGGCGCGTGCGGCTTTTGCGCGGCGAGGGGCTGGTCGGGCAGATCGCCCGCGAAGGCCGCCCGATGGCGTTTCGCGCGGCCCGCGATCACCCGGCTTACCGCTACTTCGAAGTGACCGGCGAGGAGAAGTTTGCCTCGCTGATGGGTGCGCCCCTCAGCGTCGCCAGCTTCGGCGCGGAGCGCGACTTTGCAGTCGGCGTGCTGGTCGTGCAAACCCGCGAGCCACGCGACTTCAAGCCGAGCGATCTGGAGCTGCTCGAAACCTGCGCGCGGCTGATTGCGCCGGTTGTCATCAACTCGCAGTTGCTTGCGGTGGTGTCGGGCAGCGACGAGCGCCGGAAGGAAATGCTGCGTGGTTTGGGGCGCCTGGGCGTGCTGCAAGATCAGACGCGCGCGCCTCGCCCGGAGCACAACCTGCGCATTGACGGCGCGCCCACTTCACGGGGCATCGCCATCGGCCCGGTGTACTTTCTCGGCGACGGCGCGCCGCTCGAACAGGCGGGTTACACGCCCGACCCCGACCCGGAGCGCGAACTCGCGGCGCTGCATTACGCGGTGGAGGGCGCGCTCTCCGAGCTGCACGATCTGCGCGACGATGTCGGCGCGCGCCTCGGCCCCGACTTCTCGGCGGTCTTCAACACCCACATTCAGTTGCTCGAAGACAAGGGGCTGATTCACAAGATCGAGGCCGGTGTGCGCGAGGGCGGCGACGCGCTGCTCGCCATGCAGCGCGTGTTCGAGGAATACGCAGAGCTCTTCGGCGCCATCGAGGACCCCTACTTCCGCGATCGCGGCAGCGATGTTCAGGATGTCGGGCAGCGGCTGGTGGCGCGCCTGCTCGGTGTCCACCACGGTGGCGCGCCGCTCGGCGAGGGCGCTGTGGTGGTGGTGTCGAACCTGCTGCCGGCGCATTTTGCGACGCTCGAAACGGACAAGGTGGCGGCCATCGTCTCCGAGCACGGCGGGCCGACTTCGCACGGCGCCATCTTCGCCCGCGCGCTGGAGATTCCCGCCGTCACCGGCGCCACCGGCATCCTCGATGCGGCGCAGGCCGGCGAGCCGGTGATCGTGGACGGCGAGACCGGCACCGTGCTGCTGTCGCCGGACGACCAGGTGCGCGCCGAATACCAACGCGCCCAGCAGCGCGCGCTGCTGGCGGTGAAAAATCTCGACGCGCGCGCCGACAGCCCCGCCGAAACTCGCGATGGCCACCGGCTGCGGCTGACCGCAAACGTGGGGTTGCTCTCCGACCTGCGCCTGGTCGAGCAGCACGGGGCGGAGGGCATCGGCCTGTTCCGCACCGAGTTGCTGGCGCTGGTGCACCGTGGTTTTCCGAGTGAGGAGGAGCAGGAAAAGTTGTACGAAGCCGTCGCGCGCGCCACCACGCCGCATCCGGTGACGATCCGCACCCTCGACCTCGGCGGCGACAAGGCGATCCCGAACCTCGACTTCGACGACGAGGCGAACCCGCAACTCGGCTGGCGTTCGATCCGGCTCGCCCTCGACCAGCTCGAAAGTTTCCGCGCGCAACTGCGCGCCATCCTGCGCGCCTCGGCCTTGCGCAATGTGCGGCTGCTGATTCCGATGATCTCCTGCGTTGACGAACTGCGGCAGGTCAACGCGCTGGTTGCGGAAACCAAGCAGGAGCTCAGCCAGCGCGGCGCGCCCTTCGACCCGCAGATTCCGGTCGGCGTGATGATCGAGGTGCCGGGGGCCGCGGTGATCGCCGACGCGCTGGCCCGCGAGTGCGATTTCTTTTCCATCGGCACCAACGACCTCACGCAGTACACGCTTGCCGTTGACCGCGGCAACGAGCGGGTGGCGCACCTCTACGACCCGCTGCACCCCGCAGTGCTGATGCTGATCGAGCGCAGCGTGCGCGCCGCAGAGCGCGCGCAGATTCCCATCGCCGTGTGCGGCGAGATGGCGAGCAACCCCCTCGCCGTGCCGATTCTGGTCGGCATCGGTCTGTCGGAGCTTTCGGGGGTGGCGAGCGCGGTGCCGGTGGTGCGGGAAATCGTGCGCGCGCTCGAGCGCCCGGCCGTGGCGCAGGACGCCGAGCGCGCGCTGCGCGCCACCACCGCCGCCGAGGTACACGA
>JAHRAN010000138.1 GCA_020027245.1 Myxococcota bacterium | reverse complement strand
CGCCTCGGCTCGCCTCCTCCACGGCCCTTAAGAAAGGTGGGGACTCGCCGCCGCCGTGGAGGAGGAGTTCGGTGCCGCTGGCGTAGCTGGCGAGGGGGGAGGCGAGGAAGAGGCAGGCGTTGCCGATGTCTTCGGGGGTGGCGAGGCGGGCGAGCGGCACGGTGGCGGCGACGGCGCGGATGCCGGCTTCGCCGCCGTAGTGGAGGCGCGCCTGCTCGGTGCGCACCATGCCCGCCGAGACCACGAGCACCCGCACCTTCGGCGCCCACTCGACCGCGAGGCTCATGGCGAGCGCGCGCAGGCCGGCTTTGGCGGCGGCGTAGGCTGCAGTGCCGGGTGACGGGCGGCGCGCGCTCACGCTGCCGATGAAGATGACCACTCCGCCCGTCTCCTGCTGCTGCATCACCGCGTTGGCGCGCTGCGCGCAGAGCAGCGGCGCGAGCAGGTTCAGGCCGACTACCTTCTGGTGGAAGTTGTGCGAGGCGTCGGAGGCTGCCACCGATGGCGCGCCGCCGGCGTTCGGGATCATCACATCGAGACGTCCGTAGCGCTCGCGCGCCGTGGCGATCAGCGCGTCCACCTGCGCTTCGCCGCGCACATCGGCGGCGATGAACTGCGCGCGCCGTCCGCTGGCGGTGGGCAGCGTATCGGGTGCGGGCTCGCTTCGTCCACAGATCAGCACCTGCGCGCCCGCTTCGAGAAAACAGGTAGCGATACCGTGGCCGACGCCGCGCGCACCGCCGGTGACTACTACCACGCGGCCTGTAAAATCAAGCGATATACTCAAAGCCCAAGCTCCCGCGCTACGCGCTCGCGGTGACAGGTGGCGTCGCCGAGCAGCACGGCGCTCGAGCGCGCGCGTTTGAAGTAGAGATGGATGTCGTACTCCCAGGTGAAACCTGCTCCGCCGAAAATTTGCAGCGCGTCGGCGGCGCAGGCGCGGTAGGCATCCGAGGCCACGGCCTTCGCCATCGAGGCCAGACGTGGCAAGTCGCGGCTGTTTTCGGCGGCGGCGCAGGCGGCGTAGTACACTGCAGAACGCGCGGCCTCCACCTGCACCATCATGTCGGCCATTTTGTGTTTGAGCGCTTGAAAGGAGCCGATTGTGCGACCGAACTGCACGCGCTCGCCCGCGTGTGCCACTGCGAGATCGAGGCAGCGCTGCGCGCCGCCCACCTGCTCGGCGGCGAGCGCGACCGTGGCGAGGTCGAGCGTGCGCTCGAGATGCGCTGCGCTGTCCGTTGCACCGGCGTGCGCGTCGCCGAGCACGGCATCGGCAGCGAGCGGCAGGTCATGAAACTCGATTTGCGCGAGCCGCCGCGTTGCATCCATCGTGGGAAGCGGCTTGCGCACCAGACCTTTAACCACCTCCTCCTCCTCCTCCTCGCCCGTCACCACGAAGAGCGCAATGCCCGCGTCGCCTCGCTCGCCCTCGGCGTGGGCGGCGGCGACAATTAAAGTATCGGCGCAGTGGCCGTCCGGCACGAAGCGCGAAACGCCCGAGAGCCGGTAGCCATCGCCCGCGCTGCGCCAGCGCACAGCGTCGGCGTCGGACGGCGTCGCCGACGCAAACTCGTCGCACCCGGCGAGGCTTGCAATGCACTCGCCTTTGGCGATGCCGGGAAGCAGCGCGCTTTTTTGCGCGTCGCTCCCGGCCAGCAGGATTGCGTTCGCCGCCAGACACACGGTCGAAAGGTAGGGCGAACAGAGCAGCGCCTCGCCCATCCGCTCCATCAGCGCGGCCACTTCGACCGGGCCGAGACCGCTGCCGCCATATTTTTCGGGCAGCGGCGCGCCAGCCCAGCCGAGTTCACTGGCAATGCGCCGCCACAGCTTCGGGTCGTGGCCGAGTTCGCTCTCCATCGCAACGCGCGCCGCCGCCGGCCCCGCGTGCTCCGTCAGAAACGCGCGCGCCATTTCGCAGAGCGCCTGCTGCTCCTCGGTGAAGGCGAAGTTCACGGCGTTTCCGGGGGGCTGCCGTGCACCGCTTCGGCCGGGTTGGCGCGGCTCAGCAGGTCGCGCACCGCATCGCCCACTTCGTGCGGCTCCCAGCGCGCGCCCTTGTCGAGCTTCGGCCCCATGCGCCAGCCGTCGTTCAGGCAGAGTTCGCCGCCCGAAAGTTCGAAGCAGCGGCCGCTGACTTCGCGCGCCTCGGCGCTGCCGAGCCACACCACCAGCGGCGAGACATTTTCCGGCGCCATCACATCGAAACCCCGCTCGGGTTTCGCCATCGCCTCGGCAAAAAAGTCTTCGGTCATGCGCGTTCGCGCCGACGGTGCGATGGCGTTGGCGGTGACGCCGTAGCGCGCGAGCTCCGCCGCCTGCACCAGGGTCAGCGTGGCGATGGCGGCCTTCGCCGCCGAGTAGGCGCTCTGCCCCATGCTGCCCCTGAGGCCCGCGCCCGAGCTGGTGTTGATGATGCGCGCGTCGGGCGCCTTGCCGGCTTTCGCCTCGCTCCGCCAGTGCGCGGCGGCGTGCCGCGCGAGACAGAAGTGCCCCTTCAAGTGCACGCGCGTCACCGCGTCCCATTCTTCTTCGCTGCAGGAGACGAACATCCGGTCGCGCACGAAGCCGGCGTTGTTCACCACCACATCGAGGCGGCCAAAGTGTTCGAGGGTTTGTTCGAGCAGCGCGCCGGTTTGCTCGAAGCTCGTCACATCGGCGTCGTTCTCGATGGCGTCGCCGCCCAGCGCGCGAATCTCCTCCACGACCGCGCGCGCCGGCGTTTCACCGCCAGCGCCACCGCCGCTGCCGTCGAGCGCCACGCCCAGATCGTTCACCACCACGCCGGCGCCCTCGCGCGCAAAGGCCAGCGCGTGCGCACGGCCCAAGCCGCGCCCCGCGCCCGTCACGATCACCACGCGACCCTTATTTAACATTTTCAAGTTCCTTTCAGGTGCTTCTTGATTTTCTGCTAAAGCCGCTCGATGATGGTGACGTTGGCCTGGCCGCCGCCTTCGCACATCGTCTGCAAGCCATAGCGTCCGCCACGGCGTTCGAGTTCGTGCAACAGGGTTGTCAGAAGGCGCGTGCCGGTGGCGCCAATCGGGTGGCCCAGGGCGATGGCGCCGCCGTTCACATTCACCGCTTCGAGGTCCCAACCGGTCTCGCGTTGCCAGGCCAGCACCACAGACGCAAAAGCCTCGTTGATTTCGACCAGCGCGATGTCAGAACTACGCAGGCCGGTCTTTTCGAGCGCGCGCTTCGTCGCTGGAATGGGAGCCGCGAGCATCATGATCGGGTCGGCGGCGCGCACCGAAATGTGGTGAATGCGCGCGCGCGGCTTCAGGTTGTGCGCGGCGACGGCGCGCTCCGAGGCGACCAGCACCGCCGAGGCGCCATCCGAAATCTGGCTCGACACCGCGGCGGTGAGCCGCTTGGCGCCTTCGAGCAGCGGCAGGCTCGCCATCTTTTCGAGCGTGGTGTCGCGCCGCGGCCCCTCGTCGTGAGCCAGCGCGCCGAGCGGCGAAATCTCGTTCTCGAAACGCCCCTCGTCCATCGCGCGGGTCGCGCGGCGGTGGCTCTCGAGTGCAAAGCGCTCCATCTCCTCGCGCGTGATGTCCCAGCGCTCCGCAATCATCTCGGCACCGCGAAACTGCGAAACCTCGCCCGCGCCGTAGCGCTCGACCCAACCCTTCGAACCCGAAAAGGGGTCGCTGAAGCCGAGCGGCTCGGCCAGCGTCATCGCCGACGAGATGGGAATGGCGCTCATGTTCTGCACGCCGCCGGCCACGATCAGGTCGCTGGTGCCACTCATCACACCCTGCGCCGCAAAGTGAACCGACTGCTGCGAGGAGCCGCACTGCCTGTCAATGGTGACGCCCGGCACATGCTCGGGCAGACCGGCTGCCAGCCAGCAGGTGCGCGCCACATCGCCGGCCTGCGGGCCGAGCGTGTCGCAGCAACCGAAGATGACATCGTCCACGGCGCCGGGGTCAACGCCGCTGCGCGAAACCAGCGCGCGAATTACATGCGCGCCGAGGTCGGCGGAGTGAACCTGCGCCAACCCGCCGCCGCGCCTTCCAACGGGGCTGCGCACGGCGTCAATGATGTAGGCCTCAGTCATCTTGTTGCTCCTCCTGAAAAGTTGCGCCGGGGCCGATTGCAAACGCGCCCTCGAGCAGCGCCCGGCGCACGCGCTCGAGGTGAAAGGAAGAACTGCCCCAGGCATGATCCAGCGACCAGGCCCTGCGCATGAATATGTGAAGATCCTGCTCCCATGTGTAGCCGATTGCGCCGTGGCATTGAAGCGTCTGCTTCGCGCCGAAGACTGCGGCTTCGCAGGCCGCGTGTTTCGCCATCGAGACATGCAGCGCGCGCTGCGCAGACGCCTTCGCCACCGAGTGCGCCGCGCGCTGCACCAGCGGCCGCGCGTATTCGAGCTTCAGCTTGACATTTGCGAGGTGATGCTTCACCGCTTGAAAGGAGCCGACGGCTTGACCGAACTGGTGGCGCTCGCTGGTATAGCTGACGGCGAGTTGCAGCAGGCGCTCGCAGACGCCGAGCGCCTGCGCGGCGCTGGCGAGCGCACCACGGTCGAGCGTGGCGGCGAAGAGCGCCCGCGCCTTCTTGCCACGCGCCACACAACTGTTGTCGCTGGCGTCGAAGGCGACGCTCGCAATGCGCAGCGACGGGTCGTTCGCCGGCTGCTCGCTCACCTGCACGGCAGAGCGCGGCAGCGCGTGCACTTCATCCTCACCCCGGGGCAGCAGCAGCAGGTCGGCCTGGTGCGCGTCCTCGACGAAACTTAAGGTTGGATGGCCGACTGCAACCCGCGCATCACCCGTGGCGATTCTCGGCAACCACTCGTCGGCGAGCGCGCCAGCGACTTCTCGCAGCAAAGGCGCGGCGACGGCGGCGGTCGCAACCACCGGCTCGGCGAGCCCCGCGTGGCCGCAGGCTTCGAGCGGCAGCACAAAGGCGGTTTCATCGAGGCCCATACCGCCCTGCGCTTCGGGAATCAAAAGCCCCGTCAGGCCGAGTGCGGCGAGCTTCTTCCACAACTCGGGCGAGCGCGCCGTCTCACTTTCCCAGAGCACGCGCAGCACGGCGGGTGTGCACTCGGCGTCGAGAAAATGGCGGACCGTACTCTGCAGCAACTGCTGCTCTTCGTCGAAGCGAAAGTCCATGCTCTACCTCGGCAGCCCCAGAATGCGCTCGGCGACAATGTTGCGCTGAATCTCGTTGGTGCCGGCGTAGATCGGGCCGGCGAGGGCGAACAGGTAACCGTCGAGCCAGTTGCCGACGCCACGCGCGGCAGGCGCCGTCGGCAGCAACTCGCCCTGCTCGCCCAGAATGTCGAGCGCGAGTTCATGCATGCGCAGGTCGAGTTCGCTCCAGAAAATTTTGTTGAGGCTCGCTTCGGCTCCTATCTTTCCACCGGCGGCAAGGCGCGAAACCGTGCGGTAGGTATCGAGGGTGTAGGCCTCGGCGGCCAGCCAGCAGCGCGTGACCGCAGCACCCGTCGCCGCCGGCAACTCGTTTGCATGCCGCCGCCAGAGTTCGACCAGACGCCTGGCCGTGTGCTGAAAGCGCGCGGGGCTGCGCAACATCAGGCCGCGCTCGAAGCCGGCGGTGGACATCGCCACCTTCCAGCCCTCGCCCTCCTCGCCGAGCCGGTTTTTCACCGGCACCTGCGCGTCGTCAAAAAACACTTCGGCGAAGCCCGGCAGGCCGTCGAGTTGGGGGATGGGGCGCACGCGCACGCCGGGGGTATCGAGCGGGCACAGGATGAAGGTCAGCCCCCGGTGGCGTTTGCTGGTCGGGTCGCTGCGGAACATTCCAAACAGCCAGTCCGCAAATGCGCCGCGCGAGGCCCAGGTCTTCTGCCCGTTCAACAGGTAGTGGTCGCCGTGGCGGTGCGCGGTGGCCTGAATGTTCGCCATGTCGGAGCCGGCGTTCGGCTCGCTCCACCCCTGCGCCCAGACTTCTTCGCTCGACGCCATCCTGGGCAAAAAGCGCGCCTTTTGTTCGTCGCTGCCGTATTCCATGATGGTCGGCCCGAGTAAAAACAGACCATTTTGATTGATGCGCTTCGGCGCGTCCGCGCGGTAGTACTCCTCCTCGAAGATCAACCACTCGAGCAGGTCGGCGCCGCGCCCGCCGTATTCTTTGGGCCAGGGCACCATCGCAAAACCGCCGTCATTAAGTTTTGCCTCCCAGGCGCGGTGCTCGGCGGCGCCCTCGGCCGTGTCGAAACTTTTGAGGGGCGCTGCGGGGGCATTCGCTTCGAGCCAGTCCCGCACCTCCGCGCGGAATGCGCGCTGCGCCGCGCTGTATTCGAGTTTCACCTCAGTCCTCGAAGTCGGCGTCGCGCTTCTCGACGAAGGCCGCGCGCGCTTCCTGCGAGTCCGGGTCTGTGTAAAGCTCCAGCGTGAAGCCCTGCTCGTAGCGGTAGCTCTCTTTGGGGTCGAGCAGTTCGATGCCGTTCAGCGACCACTTGGCGAGCTCGACCGCGCGCGGGCTCTTGGCGGCGATCTTCGCGGCAAGCTCGCGCGCGGCGGCGCGCAACTCGCCCTTAGGCAGCACTTCGAGGACGCCGCCCAACCTTTTGGCCTCGGCGGCGCTGATGGGTTCGGCGGTCAGCAACATCTTCCGCGCCTGCTGCACGCCGAACAGCCGCATCGCGTGGGTCGCCGCGCCGAGCGCGCCGCGATCAATTTCGGGCAGGCCGAAGCGCGCGTCCTCGGAGGCGAGCAGCAGATCCGATGAGCCGGCGATGCCGATGCCGCCGCCCAGACAGTAGCCATGTACTGCAGATATAACCGGCGCGCGGCAATCGTAAATGGCGGCGAACAGGTTATAACAACCACGATTGTGGGCAATGATCAGGCTGCTGTCCGCCGCGAGCTCTTTTACATCCACGCCGCACTGGAAGCCGCGACCTTCTGCGCAGATCAGCACCACGCGCACCTGCGGGTCTTTGCCAAGCGCGCGCAGGTGCGTCGTCATCTCGCTCCAGTCGCGCGCGCGAAAGGCGTTCACGGGCGGGTGGTCAATGCAAAGTTCTGCGATGCCGTCTTCGATGTTCAGATGAAAGGGCATGTAAGCTCCCGTTGCTCAGGCGTTGGGTGATGGGGTTGAGGGTGACTGAAGGCGGTGCAGCGTCGCTTCCGCTTCCTCGATGATGCGCTCGATCAGCGCGGCGCAACTCGGGCGGTCGTCGAGCACGCCGGCGACGCTGCCGCTCGGCAGATAGCCAGCGACCGGGTCGCCCTCGTTCATCGCGCGCCGCGCGAGTATCGGCGCATTCGCCGCCATCAGGAGTTGCGCGCGGCTGAGCCTCTCGTTCCGGCCGAGCGCCAGCCCCGCGCGCAGGAGTTCAGCGACGCCGACGCCGGTGACGCGACGGAACAGCAGCGCGTTCCGCGCGGCGAGCCACCACCTTTGCACCGGCCCGGCGGCTTCGAGCTTGCGCACCAACTCGTTCACAATCACGCGCTGCGGCAGGCCATCAATCTCGTTGCTGACGATGATGTCGCCGAAGCCCGCCCGCCGGTAGCGTTCGAGGGTGCGCTCCGGCACCGGGCTCTCGGCGCTCATCAGAAAGCGCGTGCCCATGGCGATGCCGACGGCGCCAAGCGCAAGGGCGGCGACCAGACCACGCCCGTCGCGAAAACCGCCGGCGGCGACCAGGGGCGCCCGGGTCTTGTCAACACAGGCCGAAAGTTGCAGCGCGGTCGGAATCACGCCGGTGTGGCCTCCCCCCTCAGCACCCTGCACGATGACGATGTCCGCGCCGAGTTCCAGGGCGCGCTCGACATGGCGCGGCGCGCCGCAGGTCGGCACGCACAGCACGCCGGCAGCCTTCAACTTCTCGATGAGCCGGGGATTCGGCGCGCGGTTGTAACCGGCGGCGCGGCACCCGGCGGCGATGATGCGTTCACAAACCTCTTCGGCGCCCGGCGCGTCCATCAAAAAGTTCACACCGAAGGGGCGGCTCGTCAGTTGCTGCGTGCGCTCGATGCGCCGCGCGACCTCGGGAACCGGCAGCGCCGCGGCGGCCAGAAAACCAAACGCGCCGGCGTTGCAGGCCGCGGCCACAAGCTCGGGCGTCGCCACCCAGCCCATGCCGGTCTGGATGATCGGTGCCTTTGCGCCGAGCAGTTCGCAGAGCCGGGTGTGCAGCGGATGACCGGGGGTGGGGAGCGACACGGTCAGCGGGCGCCGGCGGCGCGCAGCTCCTCGTTCATCACACCTTCCGGGTCAATCACTTCGCGGATCAGGCGCAGTTCTTCGTCACTCGGCAAGCGGCTCTCGGGAATTTTGTCCGCCACGGTTAAAAGATCGAAGCCGGTCTGGGCGACGACTTCCTCGCGCGCAACACCCGGGTGCAAAGAGACGAGGCGCATCCGCTTCTCCGGTGTATCGAAATCGAAGACGCCGAGGTTCGAGACGACGCGGTGAATGCAGTGGAAGCGCGAAGTGCGCGGGCCCAGGGCTTGCGCGCGGTCGTAGCCGACGCCGGAAACCACATCTACTTTGGGAACGAACACGCGCGGGCTGTGCTGCGGCACCCAGTACGAAGTCTTGTGATTCAACGTGTTGCCCGGCGCGCCGCGCATGCCGAGCAGTTGCGCCTTCGGTTTCGCGTGCGGGCCGATGCAGGCAAAGTTTTGATTGCCAAACGCATCTATCTGGCTGGCGAACATCATCACGTGCCGGCGCCCGCCCCAGAGCAAGTCGAAGGAGCGGCGGAACGGCAGGTGGCCCTCGACCACGGCTTCGGGTTGGCGACCGCTCACCGGGGCGATGTTTGCGACCAGCGAGCAGAGGCCGTCGGTCAGCAGCAGGTCGGGTTCGAAGGTGGCTCGGGCGAGGCGCGCACCGACGACAGGCGTGGTGCCGAAGCAGGAGGCCAGCACTTCGCCGTCGCCGCGAAAGGCCTCCGCCACCGCCACCGCGCAGATTTCCGCCGGCGTCGCAGCCTTCATCGCGCTTGCACCCGGCGCTGGTATTCGGCTTCGTCGTGGTCGAGATAGTTTGCGCGAAAGCGCGTCCAGGCTTCGGGGTCGCGCGCCGTCGCTGCGTATTCGCGTTGAAACTTTTCGTCGCGCCCGTAGTCGCCCGCGCAGTCGGTGAAGTGCGCGCCGCCGGGCGCTTCGACAACGCCGTCCACCATGCTGCGGTTGATGCGCAGCGTGTGAAGCGGCCCTTCGCCCAGAAACGCCGAGGTCTCGATCAACTTTTCGCAGCTCATAAAGCGCTGCTTTGCGGCCATGCAGTACAAGTCGTCGAAGTAGAGATCGGGGCCCAGGCACTGGCCGTTGCCGCGCTTATCGGCGCGGTTCAGATGCACCAGGGCGACATCGAGTTCGATGGCGGGCACGGCCAGCAAAGTTTCGCCATCCGCATAAGGCGACTTCACCGTGCGAAGCTCCGGGTTGATGGCGAGCACATCGCTGCCGAGCCCGGCCCGCGTCGGCAAGAAAGGCAGGCGCAGCGCAGCCGCGTAAAGCCCCCACTGCAGCATCCCCTCGTCGAGTTCGCGCGCCTCGATGGCGCCGGCCTGCCGCGCAGCGCGGAAGTGGGGTTCCAGCGGGATGGAGTCGAGCGACACGAAGCCGTAGATCAAACGCTTCACCTTGCCGTACTTGCAGAGCAGGCCGACATCCGGCCCGCCATAGCTGACCACGGTGAGGTTGCTGATGGACGAGCGCAGCAGCGCGCGCACCAGCGACATGGGTTTGCGGCGCGAACCCCAGCCCCCGATGCCGATGGTCATACCGTCGCGCAAGCTGGCGATGACCTCGGCTTCCGTGGTGCGTTTGTCCGCCATGTTTCGAAACACCTTCTGCGCGCGGGCGACGGGGCTGGTCGGGGGGTCGAGG
>JAHRAN010000118.1 GCA_020027245.1 Myxococcota bacterium | reverse complement strand
GGCCCGAGGATGGCGACGGCGGGGAACTGCCGCAGGTCGGCAGCGACCGCTTTGCGGACTTCTCGGGCAATAGACATGTGCCGATTGTAAATGACATTTACAATCCGCACAACCCGGGGCGCTTGCGCGCCCCGCCCATCCCGTTGACCGCCCCGAGCGGCTGTCCGAGCCGCTGCCGGAACCCGGCGACGACGCGGTTGCGGCAGTGGGGGGTGGTAGAAGCGGCGGGTGGACTGCGGCAGTGGCGTTGGTTGAAGCGGCGGGGCCGCCACCCTCACCCGGCGACGGGCTACAGTGCCCGTCGCCCCCCTCTCCCGAAGGGAGAGGGTTAAGATGAGATGGGCGGCGCCGCTCAATTTAATGTCCGGTTCCCCTCTTTTCCGGTTCCCCTCTCCCTATGAGGGAGAGGGGTTAGGGGTGAGGGTGGCGGCCGCGGGTAATTGTCACCCCCGCTCGGTTCCCTCTCCTCCGGGAAGGTTACAGGCGAGCAGGGCCACGAAGAGCATCAGGGCGCTCGCCAGCCAGAAGGGCAGCGCCACGGCGCGGTCGAAGAGCAGGCCGGCCAGGGCGGGGCCGAAGACCCGCGCGAGGGACGCGCTCGACTGGTAGGCGCCCATCACCACGCCGCGCCGGGTGGCCGGCGCGCGCATCGAGGCCAGGCTCATCAGCGAGGGTTGCGCGATGCCGCGGCCCGTCGCAAGCAGCGCGAGCGGAAGCAGCAGCAGCGCGACGCTCGGCGCAAGCGGCACCAGTGCGAAGGCCAGCGAAAGCAGCAGCGCGCCGGCAATGAGCAGACTCCGCTCCGGGTACCGCCGCGCGAGCGGTTTCAACGCCGCCGCCTGAATACAGCCCATCCATACCGCCATCGCGACCAGAACGAGGGTCACCTCGAAGAGGCCCCAGGCGAAGCGGCGGATCATCAGGTATTGGAACATGCTTTCGAGCTGGGTGACGGCGAGCGCGAAGGCGAGGCTTGCGAGACCGAGGCGGCGCAGCACGGGGTCGCGCAGGATGCTCGCGCGCGCGGTGGCGGCGGCGGGTGTGGTTTCGCGCGCGTCCGCCACGGCTTCGGGCGCTGCGGCTTCGCGCAGGAACAGACTCGCCAGCGCGAAGTTCAGCGCGGCCAGCCCCGAGGCGACGAGCATCGGCAGCGCATAAGCGAGCACGCCGAGCGAGCCACCGATGGCCGGGCCGAGCGTGAAGCCCAGGGCGTAACACGCGCCCACGCGCCCCATCCAGACGGTGCGCTCGGCGGGCGCGGTCAGGTCGCTGAGCCAGGCGACGGCCACGCTGATGTTGGCGGCGAAGGCGCCGGCTGCCAGACGCGCGGCGAACAGGCCGGGCAAGCTTTCGGCGAGACCGAGCGCCAGCAGCGACAGCGAGGTGCCGGCGATGGTCCAAAGCATCACCGGGCGGCGGCCGATGCGATCCGAGAGCCGGCCCCAGAGGGGAGCGCACACGAACTGCGCCGCCGCGTAACCCGAGAGCAGCAGGCCGAGCTCGAAGCCGCTCGCGTCGAGCGCTTCCGCCCAGTAGGGCAGCACCGGCATCACCACGCCGAAGCCCACGAGATCAACGATGATGACGCCGAACAGCAGCAGCAGTGTGGCTCTGGAACGTTGCACAGGGATGGCGAGCCCTCCGGGGGCGGTCAACGGGATGGGCGGGGGGGGCAATGGGATGGAAGCTGTCCGGTAGCGGCTCGGGGTGGTTGCGGCAGTGGCGATGGTCGAAGCGGCGCAGCCGCCACCCTCACCCGGCGACGGGCTACAAGGCCCGTCGCCCCCCTCTCCCCTGGAGGGAGAGGGTTAAGATGAGATGAAGCGGCGCTCCATTAAAGTTCGGGTTCGGTTCCCCTGTCTTCTCCGGTTCCCTCTCCCTTGAGGGAGAGGGTTAGGGTGAGGGTGGCGGCGCCGAACCTTAATGGGGCGGCGCTTGGTCTCTCTCTTGTTCCCCTCTCCCTCCGGGAGAGGGGGCAGGGGAGAGGGTTCTTGAGGTTAGGGAGGGGCGAAGCCCCTCGGGTGGCGGCTCCGCGCAATCTTCCATCGCCACTGCCGCAGCCCACCCGTCGCTTCGACCACCTCCCACCGCCGCCGATCACCCCCCTGCGAGCACGACCGGCATCGTCTCCCAGCCCTGTACGAACTCGGTGCGGATGCGCTTCAACTGCTCGGCTTGCACCACATAATCGGGCGCTTCCTGCAGCAGTTTCTCGAGACAAAGCCGGCCCTCGAGTTTCGCAAAGTGCTGACCAATGCAAGCGTGGATGCCGTGGCCGAAGGTCAGGATGCGCGCGGGGCGGCGGTGGATGTCGAACACATCCGGCTCGTCGAACTCGCGCTCGTCCCGGTTTGCCGAGGGATAGAGGAACATGATCGGCTGACCCTCGCGCAGCGCCTTGCCGTGGAGTTTCAAACCGCGCCGCAACACGCGCATCAGAAACTGCGTCGGCATGTCGTAGCGCAGCACTTCGACATATGCGCCGGGGATGAGCGCCGGGTCGGCCCGGCATTCCGCGCGCTGATCGGGATGCTGCCAGAGCCGGTGCACCGCGCTGGCAAAAGTTTTGGGGAAAGTTTCGGCGCCGCCGATCATGAACATCGAAAGGTGGGAGCCGGCCTCCTCGTCGGAGAAGGGGCGGTCGCCGATGGTCGCGCCCACCACCACATCCACGACGCTGCCATCCGCAACGCCCTTCGCGCGGCGCTTCTGAATCAACTCGGCGAAGTAGGCGATCAACTCGCCCATGGCGGCGAGGCCGTCTTCGGTCATGCCCTCCTTTTCCTCGGAGCGCGCGAAGAAGCGCCACACCAGATCGTTGCAGTAGTCGCTGTCTTCGAGCGGAAAGCCGTTGGCGAGGCAGGCGACCTTCACCGAAACCCTGGTGGCGAAGGCGTTGAACAAGTCCACTTCGCTGCGCCCGTCGAAACTGTTCCAGGCTTCGTCCACGATGGCGCGGGCCTGCGCTTCGAGTTTGCGCACGGCGCCCGGCGTGAAGAAGCGCGCAATCTTCGTGCGCAACTCGGTGTGCGCGGGCGGGTCCATCATGTTGATCATCGGCGTAACCGGCTGCACCTTGGTGAGCAGGTGCGATGCGGTGGTGCCCTGCGCCGCTGTGTAGTGCTCGGCGTCCGTCGAGGCCTGCCAGATGTCTTCGAAGCGCGACAGCGCCCAGGTGTCGAAGCGCTCGATGTAGTAGCAGGGGTCTTCGTCGCGCAGCCGCCGGTAGATCGGGTTCGGGTCTTCGATGATCTCGGGCATGAAGGGGTCGTAGACGAGCTTCACGGTCGGGTCTCCTCGTCCTGGTTCTGCGCCGCGCGCGCTTCGAGTTCGGCCATGATCTTCTCGGCCAACTCCTCGGCGACGGGCAGCATCAACGGTTTCATCAGCGCGTCCACCATCGGCCCCATCGGCCCGCCGGGCGTGACGCGCAGCCG
>JAHRAN010000108.1 GCA_020027245.1 Myxococcota bacterium | reverse complement strand
GCGCCGCCCGCCGAGCAGGCGGAAGCGAGCCTTTTGCCTGGCCATTGAAACGCCCCCACCCCCCGGTTCGGGCAATGCGCGCAGCGTACCGGCGCGCGAACAAAAACGTCAAGGCGGCGGGGGCGCTGCGCGCCCCCCCAAGCCCGTTGACCGCGCCGACGCTGCCGGAGGCTCGCGCCCCCTCGGCCTGTTGACCGCGCCGGCGCTGCCGGAAGCTTCGCACCCCCCAGCCTGTTGGCCGCGGCGGGCGGCTGTCGGAGGCTCGCGCTCCGGTCAGCCGCCCGCGCCGCGCTGAAACGCCCGGTCGTAGCCCGCCTTGATGGCCTCGCGCACGCGCTGTTTCAGCCGATGGCGATCCTCGACGCCAAGCCCCTCGGTTGGAATCGGCGCGCCGTAGACGACCTTGATCGTCCCCGAGCGCACTTTGAGCGAGCGCTTGGGAATCAACTCGAAGCTGCCGGACACGGTGGCCGGCACAATCGGCGCGCCGGCTTCGATCGCCAGATGAAAGCCGCCGCTCTTGAAGGGCCTGAGCGCGCCGCTCGTCGAGCGCGTGCCCTCGGGGAAGATGATCACATTGACGCCGCTGCGGATGCGCCGGGCGGCGCGCTTCAGGCTCGCCACCGAGCGCGCGCGGTCGCTGCGGTCAATCATGATCTGCCCGGAGAGCGCCAGCGCCCAGCCGAAGAAGGGAATCCGCAGCAGCTCGCGCTTGGCCACGAAGCGCCAGGAGATCGGCAGGCTCAGCACCAGTGCGCCGATGTCGAGCACGCTCTGGTGGTTCGACATGATCACCACCGGCTGCGCCCGGCGGACGTGCTCGAGGCCCTCGATCTCGAGCCGCAGGCCGCAACTTCGGAAGATCCAGCCCAGCCAGCGCCGCGCGATCCAGACCACGAATTCGCCGTTCAGCGGGCAGAGCAGGCAGGCGAGCGCGCCCCAGAAGACCGTGTACAGGACGATCAGCAGGAAGCGAATGGCGACAATCAAAACGACTCCGTTCGTCGGAGATTAACACAGTGCTTGACGGACGGGCGCGACCCGCGCAAGATCAGGGGCAGGAGGGAGATTAAACTTCCTCGATACTCAAGAGAACGGAGAGAACCGATGGCTACCAGCGTCAACAAAGTGATTCTGATTGGAAACCTGGGGCGCGACCCGGAGTTGCGTTACACGCAGAGCGGCACGCCGGTCACGAATTTCCCCGTCGCCACGACCGAGAGTTGGAACAAAAAGGACGGCGACCGGGAAGAGAAGACCGAGTGGCACCGCATCGTGGCCTGGGGACGCACGGCCGAGTTGTGCGTTCAGTACCTTTCGAAGGGCCGCAAGGTCTACATCGAAGGTCGTCTGCAGACCAACGAATGGGAAAACCGCGAGGGCATCAAACAGCGCACCACGGAAATCGTCGCGAACGTCGTGCACTTTCTCGACCGCCCCCGTGGTGATGGCGCACGGCGGGGCGATGGCGGCGACAGTTCGCGCAGCAACGAGCGGCGGGACAACGAAGACAGCTTCGTCGCCAACCCGCGGCGCGGCGCCAGCGGCGACGACGACGCCGGCGACGACATCCCGTTCTGAGGGCGGCGCTGCCGGACTGGATTCCCGCCTTCGCAGGAGCCATTCCCGCATAGGCGGGAATGACGAAGGTGCGGGTATAGGCACTGACGAGATGGCAGGCGGTTCGCCGTGTAGCGCCGGTCGCGTCAGCGACCGGCGCCCCAGACGGGCGCGAAGCGCCTGCCATGTTGTCAACTGGCCGCGCCAAAGGCGCGGCCCAAGGCGGGCGCGTCTACCCATAAGCCACGGCCATTGATCCCTCCGGCAGCGGCTTTGCGCGGTCAAAAGGCTGGGCGGTGCGCGCCAGCGCACCGGGCGGGGCGCGCTAGCGCCCCGCTACCCGCGAGAGCGGCTCGTCCCAGTGGTCGCGGTCCGCTGCGGCCTCGAAGGCGCCGGCTTCGCGCAGGCTCGCAAAGCCGCCATCGGCGATCACGATGTGGTCGAGCAGCGGAATGCCAATCAGATCACCCGCGCGCGCCAGCCGGCGCGTCACCCGAGCGTCCTCGCCGCTCGGGGTCGGGTCGCCGCTTGGGTGATTGTGCACCAGCACCACGGCGGCGGCGGGCTCGCGCAGCGCTTCCCGAAACACCTCGCGGGGATGCACCAGACTCGCGGTCAGGGTGCCGCGCGAAATCAGCGCGCTGCGCAGCACGCGGTGACGCCCGTCGAGCAGCAGCAGGTGAAGCTCCTCCTGCGCCACCTCGCGCAGGCGCGCGTGGAAGTGGCCGTGAACATCGGCGGGGCTGCGGATGGCGGCGCCCCGCTCGAGTGGCCGCGCGGCCAGACGGCGGCCGAGTTCGAAGGCGGCCAGCAGACTCGCGGCGCTGGCCGGGCCGACGCCGGCCTCTGCGCAGAGCACCGCCGGCGCGGCGCTGGCCAGCCTCGGAAGTGAGCCGGCGGCGGCGAGCAGGCGCTCCGCAACCTGCCGGGCGTCCGGCTCCCGAACCCCGCTGCGAAGCACCAGCGCCAGCAACTCGTCGTCGCCGAGCGCCCGAGGGCCTTCTACCCACAGACGCTCCCGGAGGCCGGATCGGCGGTGCTTCGGCACGGTGATCTCGCAGGGACCGGCGGCGTGGAAAAGTGTTAAATGCGTTGGGGCCGGGACCGGCGAGCGAACCAGAGGCGTTGGGGGCTTGGGGGGCTTGGGGGGCTTAAAGTCTAGCACCCTTTGACGGGGCGGGCCGGCTTGAAAGCGCCAGAAAGCGCTGACGCTGCTCGGCGCTGCCGAGCATCACCAGCTCGCTGCCCGGGTCGAGCCGGGTGCTGGCGGGGGGATTGGTCTGGAAGCGCCCGCGCTCGCGCAGGGCGATGACATTGAGGCCCGTCTCGGCGCCAATCCGGCTCGCCGCCAGGCTCTGGCCAGAGAGCCGCGCTGGCGTTGGCTCGATGAACAACTCGGTGTCCGCGCCGATCACGATCAGCTCGCGCCCGCTGATCACCGAGAGCAGGGTCTGCACCGCCAGCGCCGCGTGGCTCAGCGCGAAGTCGGCGCCGGCCCGGTGAATCGCCTCGATGTTCCAGTCGTTGGTAAGGCGGCTCACGATGTGCGCCGCCTCGCGCAGCTTGCGGCAGTAGACCGCCAGGAAGATATTTGTCGCGTCGTCGTTGGTGGTGAGCACCACCGAGTTCGCCTCGTCAATGCCCGCCGCCTTCACGGTCTGAAGGCTCGCGGCGTCGCCGATCACCACCTGGTCGGCGACGCGCGCGAGTTCGGAGCCGAGCGCGGCGTCGCGGTCGAGAATGGTGACCCGCGCGCCCCGCTCGCGCAGCGCCTGACTGACGGCGCGCCCGACGCTGCCGCCGCCGATCACCAGCACCGGCGCATCCGTCGCGTGGTAGATCACAAAGAGCGCGTCGAGTTCGGTGATCTGCTCCTCGCTGCCGACCACCACCGGCACGCTGTGCTCCGAGAGCAGCGTGTCCGGCCCCGCCGGCAGCAGCCGCCCGCGCTCCCACACCGCAACGATGTTGAGCCCGGTCAGTTCGCGCAGTTGCGTGTCGCGGATGCTGCGCCCGGGCAACTGGGTGCCGTGGATGGGAACCTCGGCGATCACCAGGTCGCCGAAGCGGCCGATGCGGTGCGCGGTCTGCGTCCCGGCGCCGACATGAATGGCGAGTTGCTGACCGAGCCGCTGCTTGAGCGGCACCACCTGCGTCGCGCCGGAGAGTTCGAGGATGTCCTTCGAGTCCACCTCCTCGGCGAAGGCGATCACCGGGGTTTCGGGCGAGACCTCGCGGATGGTCAGCGTCACGTTCGTGTTCGCCGCGTCGCTCAGGTTGGCGAGCACCAGCCGCGCGTCGCAGACCCGCGTCGCCTCGAAGGTCGCGCGCGCCTCGTGTGCGCCGACCACCACCCGCAGGCCGTCCGAGTGCAGCGCGGCGGCGCGCGGCCCGTCGGGCTCGATCAGCACGCAGGGAATACCTTGCGCCGCAAGGCGCGGGATCAGCGCGCGCGCAATCTCGTCGTAGCGGCAGATCACCACGTGACCCGTTATCTCGGGGGCGAGCTCGCGCGGCGCGGTCAGGTGCACCTGCGCTTCGAGCCAGGGCGCATAGAAGAAGCGGATAAAAGTAAATGGCGCGATGAGGAACAGCATCAGGAGGCCGTAGGTCAGCACCAGCAGCGTGAAGGCGCGACCGAGGTCGCTCTCGAAGGCGATGTCGCCGAGGCCGAGGGTGCTCATCACCGTCAGCGTCCAGTAGAACCCCGTCAGCCACGAGTGCTGCTGACCCTCGAAGCGCATCAGGGCGTGGAAGATCAGCGTCAGGATGACGATCGAAACCGCGAGCACCACGAAGAAGGAAAACAGCGCCCGCAGGTTGCGGCGCATGTCCCGCCGACCGAGCAGATAAGAGATCTGGGCCGGAAGAAATTTAATCATGGCGCAGAGCGTAGCGGGCGCGCGCGCCGGCGGCGGCGCCGGGCACCCCGGCTCGCCCCCTGCTAGCATCGGCTGGCGCTGGCGCCCGGGCGCCGACCGGGAGACCGATGACAGGGTTAAACCGCCACCCCGCCGGCCTGCCGATTCAGGAGGACGACGCGTTCATCGCGCGCGCGCTCTGCGACCTGAGCGCGCCGACGCTGATGATGTCGCTCATCCACATGAGCGGCGACGCCTCGCTGCTCGACGGCCCGATCAAGCCGAAGGCCTGCCTGCTGAACGAGGTGCAGGGCTTCTTCAGCGAAGCAGAGCAGGCGGCGGTGCGGGCGCAGGCGCTCGATGTGATCCGCCGCTACCGGGACAACGGCTCGCTGCTGCCGCCACCGCCCACGCCCGGGACCATCCACCGCATGATGAATTTTCTGGCCGCCGCCGAGGTGCCCGAAAGTTACCTGCCGCTGATGCTCGAGGAGATGGAACTCGCTGGCGGCGACGCACGCGCCTTCGAGTGGCAGGCCGAGGTTCCCGAAAAGCAAAGGCAGCGCTTCCATGTGCTGGTCATCGGCTGCGGTATGTCGGGGCTGCTCGCCGCTATTCGCTTGGGGCAGGCGGGCATTCCCTATACCGTCATCGAAAAGAACCCCGGCGTCGGCGGCACCTGGTACGAGAACCGCTACCCCGGCTGCCGGGTGGACGTCGGCAACCACTTCTACTGCTACTCCTTCGAACCCAACAACGAGTGGAGCGAGTTCTTCGCGCAGCAGCCGGAGTTGAAGCGCTACTTCGACGCCTGCGCCACCAAGTACGGCGTGCGCGAGCACATCCGCTTCGAGACCGAGGTGATCGCCGCCCGCTGGCACGAGCCGGCCGGGCGCTGGGCCGTGCGGGTGCGCGACCAGAGCGGCCACGAAGAAACCCTGGTCAGCAACGCGCTGATTTCGGCGGTCGGGCAACTGAACCGCGCGCGCTTCCCCGAAATCCCCGGGCGCGAGCGCTTCACCGGCCCCTCGATGCACTCCTCGAACTGGCGCAGCGATGTCGCGTGGCGGGGGCGCCGGGTCGCCGTCATCGGCACCGGCGCCAGCGCCTTTCAGATCGTGCCGACCATCGCCCCCGAAGCCGCGCAGGTGACTGTCTTCCAGCGCTCGGCGCAGTGGATGTTCCCGAACCCCAACTACCACGCAAAGGTGGGGCCCGGCAAGAAGTGGGCGCTCCAGCACCTGCCCTACTACGCGCGCTGGTATCGCTTCTACCTGTTCTGGCCCGGCTGCGACGGCGGCTTGCCGGCGATGCGCGTGGACCCCGAGTGGCCGCACCCGGAGCGCTCGGTCAGCGCGGCCAACGAGGCGGCGCGCGTGACCTTCAGCAACTACCTGCGCGAGCAGGTGGGCGATGACCCGGCGCTGCTCGAAAAGGTCATCCCCGATTACGTCTGCCTCGGCAAGCGCACGCTGCAGGACAACGGGAGCTGGCTTGCGGCGCTGCGGCGCGAGAATGTCGAACTGGTGAGCGAGGCCGTGAGCGAAATCCGCGAGCACGAACTCTGCTGCGAGGACGGGCGCAGCTATCCGGCGGATCTCATCGTCTACGCCACCGGCTTTCACGCGAACCGCTTCCTGTGGCCGATGGAGATTCAGGGGCGCGGCGGCACGAGCCTCCGTGAACAGTGGGGCGATGAGCCGTCGGCGCTGCTCGGCATCACGGCGCCCAACTTCCCGAACCTGTTCTGCGTCTATGGGCCGGGCACGAACCTCGCCCACGCCGGGAGCATCATCTTTCATTCGGAGTGCCAGGTTCGGTACATTCTGGGCTGCCTGCGGGCGCTACTCGAGGGCGGCTACAAAGCGATCGAGTGCCGGCGCAAGGCGCACGACGAGTACAACGAGCGCATTCAGGATGAACTTTCGCATATGGTCTGGTCGCACGATTCGATCCGCAGCAGTTGGTACCGCAACGAGAAGGGGCGCGTCACCGTGCTCTCGCCCTGGCCGCTGCGCGACTACTGGGAGTGGACACGAGAGCCGAAGCTCGACGACTTCACGCTGAGCTGACGCAAGTCGAGACGAACGGAGTAGTGGTGCAGGAGAGACAGAGCATCGTGGAGGACGCGCGCGTCCGGGAGGCTCGGGAAGCCCGGCCGGCGCCGCTGCTGGCAAAGCACGAGCCTTCGCCCTTCGAAATTCTGAACCCCGGGGGCCGCGCGCCGGCGCTGCTCACCTGCGACCACGCATCGAACCGCGTGCCGGAAGCGCTCGGCAGCCTCGGCCTGCCCCGGGCCAAGCTTCTGGAGCACATCGGCTGGGACGCCGGTGCGGCCGAAGTTACGCGCCGGCTCTCGCAAAGGCTCGATGCCATAGCGCTGCTTTCGCGCTACTCACGGCTGGTGATTGACTGCAACCGCAAACCGGGCGCGCCGAGCTCCATCCCCGAGCTGAGCCACGGCACCGTCGTCCCCGGCAACCGGGGGCTCACGGCGGCGAAGGCCGAGCAGCGCCGGCAGGAAATTTTTCAGCCCTACCACGAGGCCATTTCGAAAATGCTGGCGCGGCTCGGCAGCGGCGGACGGCGGCCCGCCTACCTCGCCATCCACAGCTTCACGCCCAGCCTGAACGGGGTTTCGAGGCCCTGGCACCTGAGCGTGCTCTGGGACCGGGACTCGCGCATCGCCACGCCGCTGATCGCCGCGCTGCGGACTCGCCACGGCCTGACCATCGGCGACAACACGCCCTACTCGGGGCGCACCCACTTCGACTTCTCGAACGAATTCCACGCCACGCGCGCGGGCCTGCCCAACGCGCTGATCGAAATCCGCGAAGATTTGATTCGCGACGAAGCCGGCCTCGCGCGCATCTGTGGCATTCTGGGCGAGGCGCTCTCTACCATTCTGGCCAACCCTGCAACCGGTTGCGAGGAACCCTGATGTCCCTTACAGCACCCAGCTTCAGCATCGGCATCGAGGAGGAATACCTGCTCGTTGACCGCAAGACGCGAAACCTGGTGAGCGAGCCGCCCGCCGCGCTGATCGAGAAGTGTCAGTTGCTGCTCGAACATCGGGTGAGCCCGGAATTTCTGCGCACGCAGATCGAGGTCAACACCGAGGTCTGCTCTTCGATTGCCGAAGCGCGCTCGGATCTCTCCTACCTGCGCAAGGTCGTGTCCAACGTCGCCGAAGAGCACGGCCTCGCCCCGATCGCCGCCTCGACGCATCCCTTCGCGCGCTGGCAGGAGCAGAAGCACACCGACCGGGAGCGCTACAACGTTTTGCGTCAGGACATGCAGGTGGTCGCCCAGCGTCTGCTGATCTGCGGCATGCATGTCCACGTCGGCATCGAGGACAACGAGTGCCGCATAGACACGCTCAACCAGATTCCCTACTTCCTGCCGCACCTGCTGGCGCTCAGCACTTCCTCGCCCTTCTGGGAGGGAACCGAGACGGGGCTGATGTCGTATCGGCTGTGCGTTTATGACGAGTTGCCCCGCACCGGTTTGCCGGAGCACTTCGAGAGCTTTGGCGAATACAAGCGCACGATTGCGCTGATGATCGAGGCCGGCCTGCTCGAAGACGCCACCCGGCTCTGGTGGGACGCGCGGCCGAGCTTGCGCTTCCCGACCGTCGAAATGCGCGCCACCGACATCTGCACACGGATCGAAGACGCCATCTGTTGCGCCGCCCTGTACCGCTGCCTGTGCCGCATGCTCTACCGGCTGCGCGTAGATAACCAGCGCTGGCGCATCTACCCCGCCCTGCTGATCAACGAAAACCGCTGGCGCGCGCAGCGCTACGGCACCCGCGAGGGGCTGGTGGATTTCGGTCGCGGCAAGATCGTCCCCTGGGATGAGTTGATCGGGGAAATCCTCACCCTGCTGCGCGAGGACGCGGAGTATTTCAACTGCGTCGCCGAAGTCGAGCACGCGCGCACGATCATTGCGAACGGGACCAGCGCGCACCGCCAGTTGCATGCCTATCACGAAGCGCTGAAGGACAACGCCACGCACGAGGAAGCGCTGGTGCGGATCGTGGATCTGCTGATCGAGGAAACCGTCGCCGACCTGGAGCCCATCACCGGCCCGTAGCGACGCGCGCGGCTACGCCGCCGGGCGTGGCGGCAGGCTGTGCACCAGGGTCAGAAAGTGCAGGCGGGTGCCGGCGCGGCGGTGCTCGGAGAGCGCCTGATAGTCCGGGTCCTCATACCAGGCGCGCGCGGCCTCTTCCGACGGAAACTGAAAGATCACGATGCGCCCCGTGCGCGGCGCCACGCCCTCCAATGTCTGGTGCGCATCATCGTAGGTGACGAAGCGGCCGCCGTGACGCTTCAGCAACGGAAAGAAACCCTTCTCGTATTCGCGGTAGCGGGCGGCGTCCTCGACATCGAGGTTGGCGATCAGATAGACGGGAAGGTCGCTCACGGAGTCTCCTCATCGGCGATGCAAAGCGCGCCGGGGTCAGCTGCGGTTTTCCGTCGGACGCGGGGCGCCGTAGTTTCGCCATAACGCCGCCGAAAAGGCCAGCGTCAGCAGTGGAAGGATCAGCACGACGCCGAACTTGCCGGGCGCATCAACCGGCAGCGGCCGCCAGAACCAGAGCGAGATCGTCACCAGCATCGCGTGCAGCATGTGGTAGCCGAGCAGCAGCGGCGCGAGCGCGCGATAGCGAAGCGCCACCGCCAGATCCACCACGCCGATGAGCAGTTGCGCGATGCCCATCGTCGAAAACAGCGCGAGGATGACCGCGCCGCCCTGGCTGAGGTCAATGCCCGCGACGCTCGCCGCGCCGCCGTCGGTGTGGAAGACATGGACCGCGCCGCGGCCGAGATTGAACACGCCATACAGCAGCAGAAAGATCCAGCCGAGGGCGGCGCCCTGATAGTGGTCGTTGCCCAGCGCGCGCAGCGTTCGCTCATCCATGCTCATGGTTCGCACACCTCCGGGCGCATCGCTTTCTCCGGCCTCAGGGAATGGGGCCGGGGGCGACTACCTGCTCCATCAGATCGTCGTCCCATTCCCCCTCGACCTGAAAATGCGCGACGGCGCCGAGCAGGAAGGCCTCGATCAGATTGTGCGACAGGTAGGCGTAAAGCCCCGGCTGGCGGAAGGTGTACACGGCTGCGCCGGCCGAGCCAGCGGCAATCGCCCAGCTCTCGAGGTTGGTCTGCGGCGGGTCTTTGATGTTGCCGCGCTCCCAGACAAAGTCGCCGTGCCCGCCGATCAGGTGTGGCCACGAGGGCCGGTTCGCCTGCGCGTGAAGGATCAGCACGGTTTCGCCCACCTTTGCGTGCAGCGCGCCCTCACCCGTGAGCGCACCCACCCGGCCGTTGAACACGACATGCGTGGGGATCAGGCCGCGCATCGCCTCCAGATCATCGGCCAGGCTCTCGAGCGGAGAGCGGTAGCGCTTGTAGCGGCCCTGCGCATCCTTCGGGATGTAGTAGTCCTGCTCGCCGATGAAGTACGCGCGGTCGTAGCGAAGCAACTTGCCGCGGTCGTCGCGCAGCCCCTTGCGCGGCAGCACCATGATCGCGCCGTTCATGCCGTGGACGACATGCCAAGGCACCATCACCCCGCCCGGCGCGCAGTGGTAGATGAAAACCCCCGCCTTGCTGGCGCGGAAACGCAACACCACCTGCTGCCCGGGCGCGACATTGGTCAACTCGCCGCCGCCCAGCGCCCCGGTCGCCGCATGAAAGTCAATGTTGTGCGGCAGCACATTGCTGTCCGGGTTGACCATCGTCAGTTCCACATAGTCGCCTTCATGCACCACGATGATCGGCCCGGGCACGCTGCCCTCAAAAGTAAAGGCGTGGATGAAAACCCCCGGCTCGATTTCAATCTCCTTCTCCTCGACCACCATCCGCACCTGCACGATCTTCGGCCGTCCGCGCGCCACCTGCTCGTGCTCGGGCAGGAAAGGCGGCGCGACCAGCACCTGCGTCACGCGCTCGAGCTTCGGCTCCGCGGCGCGGGGCGCCGACGGGAAGAAGACCCAGACCGCAATCAGGAGCAGTGTTGAAAATTTCGACATGGCGAAGCCTCCTTTTTTCATCGCAGACAATGTGGCGCCGGCTGGTCGCCGCGCGCGGGGCGGGCCCGCACTAAACCCCGAGATCCCAGGGCGTGCGCGCGCGCAGAAGCTCCATGAACGAATCCTCATACGCGTTCTCCGGGTCGGCGCGCACCAGTTCATCGAGCACCCGCGCGTCATCGCCGACGAGAATGCGCCAGCGCCCTTTGCGGACACCGTCGAGAATCTGCGAAGCCGCGTCGGCGGCGCTGAGCGGCGCCTTGGTGCGGAAATCGTCCATGCGCTGCTGCAGCGCGCGCCGCACATCGTCGTCGCTCATGCCCGTCATGTCCGCGCCCAGTTCCGCCATCTGCTTGCGCACGCGCTCCACCTCCTCGGGCGGCAGATCTTTCGGCTCCGGTTGTCCGAGCACGCGCGCCGTATTGCTGACGATGGAGGTGCCGATGTGCCCCGGCATCACCAGCGAAACTTTGAGATGCGGCGCGTTGTTGCGGAAGTCACCGAGCAGCGCCTCGCTGAAACCCTTCACCGCAAACTTCGCGGCGCTGTAGGCGGTGTTCGCGGAGCGCGGGCCAAGCGAAGCCCAGAAACCGTTGACGCTGCTGGTGTTGACGACATGCCCCTCGGGACTCGCAAGCAGGAGCGGCAGGAAAGCGCGGCAACCGTTGTACACCCCGCCCCAGCAGACGGCGAAGGTCTTCTCCCAATCAACCGGGTCGCCCTGAACGAAGCTGCTTCCGCCAGCGATGCCCGCGTTGTTGAACAGCAGGTGAATGCAGCTGGCGTTGTGCGCACGGGCCACGGCGTCGCGGAAGGCGAACATCTGCTCCAGACTCGATACATCGGCTTCGAAGATGCTGACGCGCGTGCCATCGGGCGCAGACTCGAGACAGAGCGCGCGCGTCTGCTCCATGTTTTCGAGCGACACATCGCAGATCGCAACATGGCAGCCCTCTTTCGAGAGTTGCCGCGCGAGCTCCCGTCCCATACCGGTGCCGCCGCCGGTGAGCACCGCAAGTTTTGCGGAGTCAAAGCGCTTCACAAAGCCTCCTCGCCCGTCCGCCCGAAAATCTTCACACCGGCGGTGCGCGCTGTCGTACTCTAGCAGGGCGGCGCGCACGGGCGAACTGCTCGACGGCGACACCGGCGCTGCACAGCACAACCCGCGAAAGGAACCACATGTCCCCCTCCATCGTCTGGCTGATCCTCGTCCTGCTCTACGGCGCGTTCTTCGGCTGGTACACCGCCTTCGGCGGCCCGCTGACGAGCGCGGAGATCGAGCGCAACATCGAAGGTCTGCGTCAGGCCGGCATGGCTCCGGAGCGGCTCGAGGTCTGGCGCGCCTTCATGCAAAGCGACAGCGGTGACGATTTTGCGATGCTGAACGCGATCGCGTTGCGCGACACACCGCTCGAAGCACCCGGCGTGCCGGCGGGAGAAAGCGCGGCGGCGGTGCTCAGCCGCTACAGCGACCCCTTCCTCGGGCGCGCGCTGCGCCGGGCGGCGCATCCGGTTCTCGGAGGCCGGGCGAGCGCCGACGCCATTGATTTGTGGGGCATCGAGGGCGCCGAACACTGGAGCCACGGCGCCGTCGTGCGCTACCGCAGTCGCCGTGACCTGATGGATCAGGTGCTGCACACGAGCCAGAGCGGCATCCACGCGTACAAAATTGCGGCGATGGAAAAGACCATCGCGTTCCCGCTGGACCCGTGGTTCCAACTCGGCGACCCGCGTCTGCTGCTCGCCCTGCTGCTGCTCGTTACGGGCCTCGGCCTGCACCTGCGGCACGCAAAGCAGGGGTAAGAGCGCCGACGGGCTGGATCCCGGCTTTCAGCGGCGCGCCGCCCCGCCAGCCCGGCGCCTGCTTGCAGTGGCGCAGCGCGCGTGGTAGCTTCGGTGCACGGTCCCATACGAATCGCAACTCCCCCCACATCTGAAGGAAAACGGGACTATGGATGTCAACACCATCGCAATCCTCAGCACCGGCGCCGGTATCATCGGCACCGTCATCACGGCCACCGGCATCATGCTGGCCAGCATGCGCGGCATGCGCGCCGAGTTCAATGACCGGTTCGAAAAGGTTGATGCCCGGTTCGACAAGGTTGATGCCCGGCTCGACAAAGTGGAGACTCGGCTCGGCAAGGTGGAGACCCGGCTCGACAAGCTGGACGCTCGGCTCGGCAAGGTGGAGGCCCGGCTCGACAGTTTGGAGACCCGGCTCGGCCGTTTGGAAGAACGGGTGAGCCATCTGAGCGAGCGCGTGGCGCGCATCGAAGGGCGCTTCGATGAGAAGAGCGCAGCCAGCGCGCGCGGGCGCAGCGCCGAGCCGCGGCCACAAACCGCACAAGGCTGATCGCCCGGCCCCTCACACCGCCACGTCGGCGCCGGATCGTTACGCCCCGCTGCCTCCGCCCGCTGCGGCGCGGCTTTCGCGTGCGGCGCGCAGGCGGCAATGGCGCGCGGCCAGCGGGCTGCAGCTGCAGGCTTCGCCACTGCCGCCGCAACTTCCCCGCAGGCGGCGGCCCTGCAAAATCGCCCCGAGCGACATGGCCAGCACGACCAGGCCGAAGACCATGAGGGTGAAGAAGGCGGTTGCGAGCATGGCGTGATGCTACCGCGCCTCGGGCGCGGCGTCAGGCGCTGCGATTTCGCGGGTGGGCGGAAAGCCCGGCGTCGTAAAGCTCTGCTCGCCGCCATCTTCGAGGCGCACGATGCCGTAAGCCCCAAGGCCGCGCGCGATAGCAACATGGCGACCCTGCTCCGGGCCGAGCACCATCAGCGCGGTGGCCCAGGCATCGGCCAGCATGGCCTGGTTGTGGACGACGCTCACCGACGCCAGACGATGCGTCAGCGGCCGCCCCGTGCGCGGGTCAATCAGGTGACTGCGCCGTTGGCCAGCGCGCTGATGAAAGCTCCGGTAGTCGCCGGATGTCGCAAGCGCCTGGTCGCGCAACTCGACCACGGCGTGCGGCGCGCGCTCGCTGGCCAGCGGGCGCTCGATGGCGACCCGCCAGGGGCCGCCGCCCGGTCGCTCACCCGCCGCGCGCACTTCACCGCCTACCTCGATCAGAAAATCGCGCTGCCCCCTGGCCAGCAGTTCCTCCGCCACGCGGTCAACGCCGAAACCCTTGGCGATGGCGGAGAGATCCAGCTCGAGCGCGCCCGACTGCTTGCGCACGCTGCGCAGTCCGAGGTCGAGCCGCAGCTGCCGGTAACCGACCCGCGCACGCAGCGCTGCGAGTTCGGCGGGCACGGGCGCGGCGTCCGCTGCGCGCGCAGCGGCGCCAAAGCCCCATGCTGCAACCAGCGGACCAAGCGTCACATCGAAGGCGCCCGCGCTCTGCTCGCTGATCTGCTGCGCCGCTTGCAACACGCGAAAGACGGGCGCCGAAAGCGCGAAGGACGCACTCCCCGCATGGGCGTTCAGGCGCGCGAGCTCCGAGTCGGCATGCCAGGTGGACATGGCGGCGTCCACGGCGTCGAGGGTCTGCTGCACCGTTACTTGCAGCTGCGCGCGCTCGGCGCGCGTCAACCCGGGCTTTGCCAGGGTCAGCGTCCAGCCGGTGCCCATGGTCTCGCCTGTGAGCGGAGTGCGCGCGACATCGCCGCAGCAGAGCGTGCGCAGCGTCAGCAGCACCAGCAGCAGGGCGAACACCGGCAGCAGCCGGCGCGCGCGGGGCGAGAGTTCGGGGCGGCTGATGGCGGCTACTCGCCGAAATCGTCGAACATCACATTCTCGGGTTCGACGCCAAGTTCATCGAGCATTTTCTTGCAGGCTTCGATCATCAGCGGCGGCCCGCACAAGTAGTATTCGATCTCCTCCGGCGCGGGGTGATCCTTCAGGTAGCTGTCATACAACACCTGATGGATGAAGCCGGTGGCGCCGCTCCAGTTGTCTTCGGGCAGCGGCTCCGAGAGCGCCAGACGCCACTCGAAGTTCGGGTTCTCACGCGCAACGGCGTCGAAGTCATCCACATAAAAAGCCTCGCGCAGCGAGCGCGCGCCGTACCAGAAGCTGACCTTGCGCCCGGTGTGAAGGCGCCGGAACTGATCGAAAATGTGTGAGCGCATCGGCGCCATGCCCGCGCCGCCGCCGACAAAGCACATCTCGTTTTCGGTTTCGCGCGCGTAGAACTCGCCATAAGGGCCCGAGATCGTGAGCGCGTCGCCGGGTTTCAAGTCGAAGAGCCAGGAGGACATCTGCCCCGGCGGCAGACCCTCGCCCCCCGGCGGCGGCGAGGCGATGCGCACATTCAGCATGATGACGCCCTTCTCCTCCGGGTAGTTGGCCATCGAGTAGGCGCGCGAAACCTCTTCGTCCACCACCGACACATAACGCCACATGTTCTGGACGTCCCAGTCGCCGCGGTACTGCGCTTCGACCTCGAAGTTCTGATAGCGGGCCGTGTGCGCCGGACACTCGATCTGGATGTAACCACCGGCGCGAAAGGGCACCTCCTCACCGGGCGGCAGTTCGAGAATCAACTCCTTGATGAAGGTCGCCACGTTGTGATTGCTGCGCACCCGGCAGCGCCACTTGCGAACCTCGAAGACATCGGGCGGCAGCGCGATTTCGAGATCCTCCTTCACCTTCACCTGACAGGCCAGGCGCTCGCCCTCGCGCGCCTGCCTGGCTGTAATGTGCGCACTCTCCGTCGGAAGCAGCGCGCCGCCGCCGCTCTCCACCTGACAGCGGCAGACGCCACAGGTGCCCTTGCCGCCGCAGGCGGAGGGGATGAATACGCCGGCGCTGGCGAGGGTCGAGAGCAGCGTGCCGCCGGCCGGGGCTTCGATGGCCAGGGCATCGTCCTGGTTGATGCCGATGCGCACCCGGCCGCCGGGCGCGAGGCGCGACTTCACCAGCAGCAGCAGCACCGTCAGCGCGAGAATCACGCCGCTGAAGCCGAGCATGCCGAACAGGATGGTGGTCACCTTGCCTCCGCTGCCGGTCTAGAGTTGAATGCCGGAGAAGGACATGAATGCGATGGCCATCAGCCCGACGGTGATGAAGGTGATGCCGAGGCCGCGCAGCGCCGGCGGGATGTCGCTGTAGCGCAGCCGCTCGCGCACCGACGCCAGCGCCACGATGGCGAGCATCCAGCCGATGCCGGAGCCGAGACCGAAGACGGTCGCTTCGCCGAGGCTGTAATCGCGCTGCACCATGAACAGCGCGCCGCCGAGGATGGCGCAGTTCACGGCGATCAGCGGCAGGAACACGCCGAGCGAGCCGTAGAGTGCGGGCGCGAAGCGGTCAATCGCCATCTCCACGATTTGCACCGTGGCGGCGATGGTGCCGATCAGCACCAGATAGTTCAGGAACGAAAGGTTCACGCTCGCACCGCCGGGCAGCCAGGCGAGTGCGCCCTCCTCCAGCAGGTTCTCGACGAGAATCTGGTTCAGGGGAACGGTCAGACCGAGCACGAAGATGACGGCGAGACCGAGGCCGATCGCGGTTTCCACCTTCCGGGAGACGGCCAGAAACGAGCACATCCCCAGAAAGAAGGCGAGGGCCATGTTCTCAACGAAGATCGCCTTCGTAGCCAGGCTCAAGTAATGCTCCAACATGAAACTCCTCCTCGACTTGTTCGGGTCGCCAGGCGCGCACGACCCAGATGAAACAGCCAATCAAAATGAACGCCGCCGGCGCCAGCGTCATCAGCCCGTTCGGCTGATACCAGCCGCCTTCGCTGACCGTCGGCAGCACGACCATGCCGAACAAGCGCCCGCTGCCGAAGAGTTCGCGCGTCGCCGCCACCACCAGCAGCACCAGCGCGTAGCCGCCGGCGTTGCCGACCGCGTCGAGAAAACTCGGCCAGGGCCGGTTCTGCATCGCAAAGGCCTCGCAGCGGCCCATGATGATGCAGTTGGTGATGATCAACCCGATGAACACCGTGAGCTGCAGGCTGATCTCATAGAGGTACGCCGTCAGCACCTGATCGGCGATCATCACCATCGAGGCGATGATGGTGAGCTGCGTGATGATGCGCACGCTGCCCGGAATCAGGTGGCGCAACAGGCTCACCGAAACGGAACTCGCCACCATCACGAAGAGCACGGCCAGGCTCATCACCACGGCGGTCGAGAGCTTGGTCGTCACCGCCAGCGCGGAGCAGATGCCGAGCACCTGCAGGCCGATGGGGTTGTTGTCAATCAGCGGGTCGAGCAGAATTGCCCTGGGCTTGCTCATTTGTCAAAGCTCCCTCTTGCGAAACTCGGCGAGGTAGGGGCCGAAGCCGCTCGGGCCGAGCCAGAACTCGAGCATGTTGGTGACGCCGTTCGAGGTAATGGTCGCGCCGGACAGACCGTCCACCTGATAGGGGTCGGTCTCGGGCGGGCCGGCGCGTCCCTTCTTCACGCGCAGCACCGGGTCGAAGCGCTGGTTGAAGGCCAGCCGCCCGGGCCACAGCGCCTTCCAGTTCGGGTTGTCCACCTCGCCGCCGAGCCCCGGCGTCTCCCGGTGATTGTAAAAAGTAACGCCACGCACCGTGCGCGCATCAATGTCGAGCGCAAGGTAGCCATACAGCGTTGACCAGAGACCATGCCCCTCGATCGGCACCACCACGCCCCGGGTCTGCCCCTGCTCCTTGATCAGATAGACCAGACCGTGATGCGGCACGCGCCGCACCTTCGCGCGGTTCGGCGGGGCGACGCGACTGAGCTCCGGGTCGCGCACGGCCTTTCGCTGATCGAAGCCGAGCGCGTCGGCGCCCTCGACGATGCCCCCGCTCCGCAGTTCGACGAGTTGCGCTTCG
Organism: Myxococcota bacterium; assembly: GCA_020027245.1. Classification (GTDB taxonomy): domain Bacteria; phylum Myxococcota_A; class UBA9160; order UBA9160; family UBA6930; genus JAHRAN01. Next base: position 2,908 of record JAHRAN010000108.1, on the reverse strand, counting down.
AGACCGCTTTCGAAGCGGGCCAGCAACTCTTCGCGCGAGAGATTCTCACCCGGCTCGGAAAGCCCGGCGACGCCGAGCACGTTGCGGATGCGGTCGAGGCGCTTGTTCTCGAGCTGACGGTCGTGCAAGCCCACGGCCACCGCAGACACCAGCATCGAGAAGACGACGCAAAGCGCCGCCGTGAACAGAATGGTATGGCGAACACTATGTTCCACTGCGAGCCAACCTGCGTGCGATGTTGCGCCGGATCACGAAGTGATCAATCAGCGGCGCGAACATGTTCATGAACAGAATCGCGAGCATCATCCCCTCCGGATAGGCGGGGTTGACGCAGCGGATAATGATACAAAGTGCGCCGATGCCAAAGCCATACACCCAGCGCCCGCTGTCGGTGTAGGCCGAGGAGACCGGGTCGGTGGTCATAAAGACGGCGCCCAGCGCCCAGCCGCCGAGCACCATGTGCCAGTACCAGGGCACCGCAAACATCGGGTTCGTGTCGGAGCCAACGAAGTTCAGCAGGCTCGCCATCGCCACGGTGCCGAGCGCGGTGCCCGCAATGGTGCGCCAGGAGGCGACGCCGGTCTGCAGCAGCAGCGCCATACCGAGCAGGCAGGCGAAGGCCGAGGTCTCGCCCATCGAGCCCGCGATGTTTCCATAAAAGGCGGCGAACCAGTCCGCGCGGTACAACGCGCCCTCGCTGACTGCAGCCTGCGCCAGCAGCGTGGCGCCGCTGAAACCATCGAGGCTTATGAAGTCCGCGGCGATCCACGGAGCGTCGCCCGAAATCTGCGCCGGGTAGGCGAAGAACAGAAACGCGCGACAGAGCAGCGCCGGGTTCAAAAAATTCATCCCGGTGCCGCCGAAAATTTCCTTGCCGATGATCAGCCCGAAGGCCGTGCCCAGCGCCACCTGCCAGAGCGGAATCGTGGGCGGCAGAATCAAAGGCAGCAGCGCGCCGCTGACCAGAAAGCCCTCGCTCACTTCGTGGCCCCGAAGTTGCGCGTTCACGATTTCGATACCGAGCCCGACAACATGCACGACTGCAAAGACCGGGAGGAAGTAGAGCGCGCCGAGCAGCGCGCACCAGAGCACATTGGCCGAGCGGTATTCGCCGCCGAGCGCGCGGAAGAGTTGGTTCTGCCAGTCGGCCAGCGGCGCGGCGCCGGCCTCGATGGCGAGCGCCGCCTGATGGCCCGTGTTCCAAAGCGCCATCAGCAGGCAGGGGCCGAGCGCCATCACCACGATGAACATCATGCGTTTGTAGTCGAGGCCGTCGCGCACATGGGACGCCGTGCGGGTCTGGATGCCCGGGCTGAAGGCCAGCGTGTCCACCGCCTCATACAGCGCGCCGAACATCTGGAAGCGGCCGCCCTTTTGTACCTGCGGCTCGATGCGGTCGAGAAGGTCGCGGAGGAACTTCAACGCTCAGCCCTCCTGCTCGAGGCGCTCGAGGTTGCGGCGCAAATAAGGGCCGAACTCGGTTTTGCCGGGGCACACATAGGTACAAAGCGCGAGGTCTTCCTCGTCGAGTTCGAGCAGGCCCAGCGCTTCCGCCGTCTCGATGTCGCCCACCACCAGCGCGCGCAGCAGATAGGTGGCGATGATGTCGAAGGGCATCACCCGCTCGTAGCTGCCGATCGGCATCAGCGGACGGCGTGAGCCGTTGGTGTCGGTGTCGAAGTCGAAGCGCTTGCCGGGCAGCAGGCGCGACAGAAACACCGGCAGGACAGAGAAGCTGTCGAAGCCGGGCGCGATCCAGCCGAGGAAGCGGCGCCGCCCGCTGCGCAACACGCTGACCTGAAGGTGATAGCGACCCAGGTAACCGAACTCGGGGCCCAGCGCCGTCTTGCCGCTCAGCACCGAGCCGGAGATGATGCGCACTTCGCCGGCATCCGGGGCGATGGCGCCGTCACAGAGTTCGTCGAGGTTGGCGCCGATGCGCGTGCGCAGCAGGCGCGGCTGCAGCACCGGCGGCCCCGCCAGCGAAACGACGCGCGACACCGGCAGCCTGCCGAGCCGCGCAAGCTCGCCGATGGCGATCACATCCGCGTAGCCGATGTGCCAGACCGTGCGGCGGCGCGACACCGGCGCGAGCAGGTGAATGTGCAAACCCGCAGTGCCGGCGGGATGCGGCCCGTCGAAAATCTCCACCTGCGCCGGCGAGTCCACACCCCCGCGAATCGTCTCGCCCGCGCCCACGCACAGGTAAGTCGTGCCGTCACAGAGCGTGGCGACGAGGCGCAGGCCGAGTTCGAAATCCTCGCGCCGCTCGGCGACGACCAGACCTGGATCCGCCGCCAGCGGGTTGGTGTCCGTGGCGGTCACGAAGATGGCGTGGGGTTTGTCTTCGGGCAGCGGGATGTGGCTGTAGGGACGGGTGCGAAACGCCGTCCACAGGCCGGACTCGACGAGCAGCGCGCGCAGCGCATCGCCCCGCAGCGCAAGCGGGTCGTCACCGCGCCAGTGCGTGAAGCGCTCGAACTCGCCCTCGTCGGGCGCGTCACGAAACTCACCCGGCGTCAGTTCGATGACCACCGAGCGCAGTGCGCGCCGCGCGCCCCGGAAGATGGCCTGCACCCTGCCCGCGCCGGGCGCGGTGTAGCGAATGCCGGGGCGCAGCCGATCCTCGAACAGCAGTTGCCCGCGCCGCACCGTGTCGCCCTCGGCCACGGCGAGCCGCGCGCGCACACCGGCGGTGTCGTCGCCCATCACGGCGACCCGGCGGATCTCCGGGCCGGGCGAGATGCGCGGCTCCGGCACGCCAGCGATGGGGAGATCGAGCCCCTTTTTGATGCGGTGCAGCGCCAATACCTTCGTATCTCCGTGGGCGGGGCGGACGCAGATTCAAGTCCCCGGTGCGAGGCGCGCGGAAACCTACTTACCCCGACGCGATTTCGCTAAGGGGGGC
>JAHRAN010000034.1 GCA_020027245.1 Myxococcota bacterium | reverse complement strand
GCACGGGCATGCGTTTTACGCCGCCCAGGAAACTCGAGCGCATGCGCTCGAAGGGGCCTGCGAGTTCCATCCATTCGAGGCGTGGGACGAGTTGTTCGAAGATCACGCGCAATTCGAGCCGGGCCAGGTTCGCGCCCAGGCAGAAGTGTTCGCCGATGCCGAAGCCGAGGTGCGGGTTGGGCGAGCGGCTGACGCGGAAGCGATCCGGTTCGTCGAATACCGTCTCGTCGCGGTTGGCGGAGGCGTAGAACAGGCACAGCGACTCGCCGGCGCGCACTTTTTGTCCGCGCATTTCGAAGTCACGGGTCGGCGTGCGGCAGAACTGAATGACCGGTGAGGTGAAGCGCACCATCTCCTCGACGGCGCTGTTCACCAGCGCGGGGTTGCGCTGCAGGGTCTCGAGTTCCGCCGGGTTCTCGATCAGCGCGAGCAGGCCGCCGCTTGCGGCGTTGCGCGTGGTCTCGTTGCCGGCGGCGACCAGCAGCACCAGATAGGAGAGCAACTCGAAGGGCGGCATCGGCGCGCCGTCAATCTCGGCGTGCGCCAGCACGCTGATGATGTCGTCGCGCGCCTCGCGCCGGCGCTGCTCCACCATGTCGAGGAAGTAGGCGAACATTTCGTCGCGCGCCGCTTCCATACTCTCGCTCGGGGTCGTCGCCGCAAGCTGATACTCCGGGTCGCTGGCGCCGACCACCCGGTTGGTCCAGCGGAACATCTTCTCCCAGTCCGCGCGCGGCACGCCCAGCATTTCCGCCAGCACCGAGAGCGTGAGCGGCGCGGCGAAGTCCTCGACGAAATCCGCCTGCTCGTTCTGCGCCAGAGCGTCGAGCAGGTCGCGCGTGATGCGCTCCACTTCCTTGCGCCGTCGCCCGATGGCGCGGGGCGTGAACCAGCCGCTCGACACATTGCGGAAGGTGGTGTGCTCGGGGCGATCCATGTTGAGCAGGTTGCGCACCAGCCGGTTCTGCTTGCCACGCCCCGGGCTCTCCGGAAACACGGCGAGGCGGGGCGCGTTCAGGAAGCGGTCGGGCTGTTTGGAGAGTTCCAGAATGTCGGCGCGCAGCGTCACCGCCCAGAACCCCGGCCGTTCGCCCTCGAGGTCGAACCAGCGCAGCGGCGCTTGCTCGCGCAGGGTGCGCCAGGCATCAAAGGGGTAGCCCTGCTGCGCGTAACGGTCGGGGCTCAGGATGTCGTCCGCCGAAAGCGCACTGGCGTCTCGCATGCCGCCTCCCATCTGGCGCAGCATATCGCAGTTGAAGCGCGCCGACGGCGGCTGGCTGCGCCCACCCGGGGCGCTTCCGGCAGCGGCTCGGGCAGCGGCTCGGCGCGGTCAAAAGTATGGGCAGGGTGCGTAGCACCCCTGGCGCGGTCAAAAGTATGGGCGGGGTGCGTAGCACCCCGGTCGCGGTCAACGGGCGGGCGGATCGCCGCAGGCGATCCAGCGGGGTAGCCGGCGCCGCCGGGGCGCGATACTTTCAGCGTCTTCCAGCCCGCAACGAGAGACCGCTCGCGCCCTGAGGGGTTCTAAAGCTATGCCCTGCCTCCCTGCCTTGTCTGAGCAGGCCGCGCGTCGTTTTCGACTTCTTTGCGCTGGCGCACTGCGTGTGGCGCGAGCGGTCGCGTGAACTTCAAAGATCGAAAGGTGTGGCTGCCGGTCGCCGTGCTCGCCGGTTTCGCCCTGCTCAGCCTGGTGCTGATCGCCACGGCCTCGGAGGTCGAGCAGACGCCAAAGCCCACGCCGCTGATGGCCGTGCGGGTGCAGGCCGCCGCACCGCAGGCGGTGGAGTTGCGCGTGCGCTCGCAGGGGACGGTGGCGCCGCGCACCGAGAGCGCGCTGATCCCCGAGGTGTCCGGCCCCGTGGTGTGGATTTCGGATGCGCTGGTGTCGGGCGGCTTCTTCAGCGCGGACGATCCGCTGCTGCGCATTGACGACCGCGACTACCGCACGGCGCTCTCCCGCGCGCGCGCAACGCTGGCGCGCGCCGAGGGTGAACTCGAACACGCGCGTGCAAACCTGCAGCGCTTCGATGGCTTGGCGGCGCGGGACATCGCAAGCCCCGCGCAGCACGATGACGCGCGGCGGGCGGCGCGGGTGGCGGAGGCTTCGCTCGAAGAGGCGCGCGCCGGGCTGGCGCAGGCCAGGCGCGACCTGGCGCGCACCGAAATCCACGCACCCTACACCGGGCGCGTGCGCGAGAAGCAGGTGGATGTCGGACAATTCCTGAGCCGGGGCGTGGCCATCGCCACGATCTACGCCACCGATTATGTGGAGGTGCGGCTGCCGATCCCCGACCACGAGCTGGCGTATCTGGATCTGTCGCTCTTCGGCGCGCAGGATGCGGGCGTGGATGCGGCGGGCTCGGCGGTGCAGCTGCGCGCGCGCTTCGCCGGCGCGGAGCATGTCTGGCGCGGGCGCGTGGTGCGCACCGAGGGTGAGATTGACCCGAAGAGCCGCATGGTTCATGTCGTGGCGCGGGTCGAGGATCCCTATGCCGTTGGCGACGGCGCTGGCGCCGACACGGGCGCCGCTGCGCGTCCGCCGCTCGCCGTGGGGCTCTTCGTGCGCGCGGAAATCGCGGGCCCGATGGTCGAGGGCGTTACGGTGGTGCCCCGCTCGGCCTGGCGCGACGACGGCAGCGTGCTGGTGGTGGACGACAACAATCAACTGCAGCGGCGCGAGGTAACGCTGTTGCGCATTGATGGCGAGCAGGTGTTGTTGCAAGGCGACCTGCGCACGGGCGAGCGCATCTGCATCTCCCCGGTGCGCGCTTTCGTTCCCGGCATGGCGGTGAGCGCCATCCCGGTTGCGGAGCGTCGTTCGTGAACCGCGTCATTTCTTGGTTCGTCCACAACCCGGTGGCATCGAACCTGCTGATGCTGCTGCTCGTGGTGGGCGGTCTCTCCGCGCTGCCGACGATTCACCTGGAGGAGTTCCCCACCGTCGAGACCGATGTGATCTCGGTCAGCGTTCAGTATCGCGGCGCGGCGCCCGAGGAATCGGAGCAGAGTGTGTGCGTGCGCATCGAGGAAGCCGTTGACGGCGCGCCGGGCATTGACCGCATCACCTCGGTTGCGACCGAGGGCTCCTGCCGGGTGCTGGTCGAGTTGCTCAGCGAAGCCGATGACGCGGCGGTGCTCGACGAAGTGAAAAACCGCGTGGATGGCATCTCGACTTTCCCGGTGGAGACCGAGAAGCCCATCGTTTCGCTGCTGGTGATCACCAACGGCGTGCTTCAGATCGCGTTGTATGGCGACCTCGACGAGCGCACGCTGCGCGAACTCGGCCAGCAGGTTCGGGACGAGATCGCCGACCTGCCCGGCATCTCGCAGGTCGAGTTGAACTTCATCCGCGATTATGAAATTTCCATCGAGGTTTCCGAGGAGACGCTGCGCCGCCACGACCTGCGCTTCGAGCAGATTGCGCATGCCATCCGCGCCTGGTCTCTCGACCTGCCCGGCGGCTCGGTGAAGGCGACGGGCGGTGAAGTGCTGATCCGCACCAAGGGGCAGGCCTACCGGGGCGAGGAGTTCGCCGATGTGGTGGTGCTGACGCGCACCGACGGCACCACGCTGACGCTCGGCGAAATCGCAACCATCCGCGACGCCTTCGAAGATGTGGATCTGGCGGCGCGCTTCGATGGCAAGCCGGCCGTGCTGGTGGATGTCAGCCGCTACGGCGAAGAGGACATCATCGCCATCGCCGACTCCGTGTTCCGCTATCTGGACGAGTTGCGCGCGCGCCTGCCGTCAAGTGTTTCGATTCAAACCTTCAACATCGAATCGGACGCCTTGCGCGAACGCCTGAGCGTCGTCACCGGCAACGCCATCGGCGGGCTCCTGCTGGTGCTGGTGGTGCTGGGTCTGTTCCTGCGCTTCCGCGTCGCCCTCTGGGTCGCAGCCGGCGTGCCCATCTCGCTGTTCGGCGCGCTGATGGTGTTCCCCTTTTACGCGCTTTCGATCAGCAGCCTCTCGGTGCTGGCCTTCCTGCTGGTGATCGGCATTCTGGTGGACGACGCCATCGTAATCGGCGAGAGCGTCTACACCCACGAGCAGGCGGGCGAGTCGCAGTTCGATGCGGCGGTGAGCGGCACGCTGGCGGTGTATGTGCCGGTGACCTTCGGCGTCGCCACCACCGTGGCCGCGTTTTTGCCGCTGGTGCTGGTGCCCGGTCGCATGGGACGGATGTTTCTGGTGATCGGCCTCACGGCGATTTTGTGTCTGGTCTTTTCGCTCATCGAATCGCAACTGGTGCTGCCGGGCCACCTCGCCCACCGTCGCAGCGACGACAACACGGGCGTGCCGCCGCTGCACGGCATCCGCGCCTGGCAGCGACGGCTCAGCAACGGCCTGCAAAGTTTCGGCGCCAATCAGTTTGGCGACTTCCTGAAGCGCGCGCTCGAGTGGCGTTATGTGACGCTTGCAACTGCGGTCGGCGTGCTGCTGCTTTCGTATGCGCTCTTTGTATCCGGCGCGCTGCGCTACCAGTTCTTCCCGCCGGTCGAGGGCGACCGCGCCTATGCCAGCCTGACCATGCCGCCGGGCACGCCGGTGGCCGTGACCAACGCCGCCATCACGCAGATCGAGCAGGCCGCCGAGACGCTGCAGGCCGAGGTCGAGGCGGAAGCGGGCGAGCCCGTCTTCCTTCACCGGCTGACGACCCTCGGCGGGTTTCAGCCACGCGACGGCCCGCCGCATGGCGGCAACCGGCCGGGCAGTTCGAACCAGGCCGAGGTCTCGCTCGAGCTTTCGCCTGCCGATGACCGCGCGTTTTCGACGCAGCAGATCGTTGATATGTGGCGCGAGCGCACCGGCCCGGTGGCCGACGCGGTGGCGCTGGAGTTCGTCGTGGACGCCTTCTCGATGGGCAAGGCCATCCAGATTGATCTGCGCGGCACGGAGCTCGACAAACTGCGCGACGCGGCGGTGCTGGTGCGCACGCAGCTCGGCCGTTACGCCGGCGTCAAAGATGTTTCCGATTCTTTCCGCGACGGCAAGCAGGAAGTGAAGCTCGTGCTGCGTCCCGAAGCGCGCCCGCTCGGCATCTCGCTGCGCGATCTCGGCAGTCAGGTGCGGCACGCGTTCCACGGCGACGAGGTGCAGCGCATTCAGCGCGGGCGCGACGACCTGCGCGTGATGCTGCGCTACCCGGAGCGGGAGCGCCGCTCGCTGGGCTCGCTCGAAGACATGCGCATCCGTCTGGCCGACGGCACCGAGGCGCCCTTTGCGAGCGTGGCGGAAGCGCGTCCCGGTCACGGCCTTTCGACCATCCGCCGCATTGACCGCCGCCGCGTGGTCGAGGTGTCCGCCGATGTGGACCGCGGCGTAACGACACCGGAGAACATCATCGCCGATCTGGAGCGCGCGCTGCCGCAACTGCTCGCCGACCACCCGGGCGTGCGTTTCGAATTCAGCGGCGAGCAACGCGAGCACGGCGACGCCGTCGTCGGCCTGATCCGCGGCTTCGGTCTGGCGCTGATGCTGATCTACGGCCTGCTCGCCATTCCGCTGCGCTCCTGGACGCAACCACTTATCATTATGAGCGTGATTCCCTTCGGAGCCACCGGCGCAATTTGGGGTCATTTACTGACGGGCTGGGACCTCGTGTTCTTTTCCCTGCTCGGCATCGTGGCGCTCTCGGGCGTCGTGGTGAACGGAAGTCTGGTGCTGGTGCACTATGTGAACGCGCGTCGCGCCGAAGGCATGCCGCTTCTGGAAGCGGTGCCCCGCGCTGGCGTCGTGCGCTTTCGCCCCATCGTGCTCACCGCAGCGACGACATTCGTCGGCCTGGTGCCGCTGATGGTGATCCAGAGCGTGCAGACCCGGGTGATGGTGCCGATGGCCATCTCGCTCGGCTTCGGCGTGCTCTTCGCCTCGGTGGTGACGCTGCTGCTGGTGCCCTGTCTGTACCTCGTGCTCGAAGATCTGCTGACGCTGCTCGCAAAACGCAATGGTTTGCGCGCCTGGCTGCTGACGCTGCTGCCCGGTCGTCGCGCTAGCGCGCTCGCCAGCGACCGGGAGGTATGATGAAAATCGCAATCGGCGCGGATGGCAGCGGCGGGCCGCTTGCGGGCCTGCGCGTGCTCGACCTTTCGACCGTCGTCTCGGGGCCGCTCTGCACGCAGGCGCTCGGCGACTTCGGCGCCGAGGTCATCAAAATCGAATCGCCGCCGCTCGGCGACATCGCGCGTTACCTGGGCGGGGTGCAGCGCGCCGGCGTCACCGGGTTCTTTGCGCAGTTCAATCGCAACAAGCGCAGTGTGAAACTCGACCTGAAAAGTCGTGACGGTCGCGCGGCCTTTCTGAAGCTGGTGGAAAGCGCAGACCTGCTGGTCGAGAATTACCGCCCACAGGTGATGCCCCGGCTCGGCCTCGGCTACGAAAGCCTGGCCGCACGCAACCCGCGCCTTGTCTATGTGGCGATCAACGGTTTCGGCTCCGAGGGCCCTTACCGTGAGCGTCCGGCCTACGACATGATCATTCAGGCGCTCTCGGGTTTCGCCAAAGAACTCGGCAGCGCCCGGGCGCCGAAGTTGATTTCGAATCTGGTGGCCGACAAGGTGAGCGGCCTGACTGCGCTCTCCGCCGCACTCGCCGCGCTCTTTGCGCGCGAGCAGAGCGGCCGTGGTCAGCGCGTCGAGGTGCCGATGCTCGACGCCTTCAGCAGCTTCGTGTTGCCGGACACTTTCGGCCCGCGCAGCTTCGGCGAGCCACCCGAATCTTCCGTCGCCGCCGAGGCGATCTATCGCGCCTGGCCGAGCGCCGACGGTCATGTCGCGCTGGTCATCCTCGAAGACCACCAGTTTCAGGCGCTGTGCCGCGTACTCGAGCGCGCGGACCTGGTCTCGGACGAGCGCTTTGCGACGCTGGTCGCGCGCATGCAGAACATGCCCGACCTGGTTGCGCTGCTCGCCACCGAACTTCCGAAGCACAACACCGCGGAGCTGGTCGCGCGCGCGGCGCGGGAGGGTTTGCCGCTTGCGCCGGTGAACGGCATTGACGAGTTGCTGGCGGACCCGCAGGCGCGCGCGAACCAACTGCTGCTTTCGTTGCCGCATCCCGAGGCCGGCCCGATTCCCGTATTCCGCAACGCGGTGCGCTTCGCCGAGACCCCCGCCGATGTGCGCCGCATGCCGCCGCAATTCGGCGAGCACACGGACGAAGTGCTGCGCGAGGCCGGCGTCCCCGCAGCAACGATCGAACGGCTGGCGTCATCGTGACCGCGCAGCGACAGCGAAGTCAGCGGCGGGGACGGGGTGCGAAGCCCTTCCGGCAGCGGCTCGGCGCGGTCAAAAGGCTGGGACGGGGTGTGAAGCACCCCGGTCAGCCGCTCGGGGCGGTCAAAAGTCTGGGACGGGGTGCGAAGCCTCTCCGGCAGCCGCTCGGGGCGGTCAAAAGGCTGGTCGGGGCGCGGAGCGCCCCGTGATCGTCATCGGACTGACGGGTGGTCTCGCGTCGGGCAAGACCACCGCGGCGCGCTACCTCGAAGAACTCGGTGCGCGGCGTCTCGATGCCGACCAGCTCGGCCACGAGAGTTACGCGCCCGGCGGCCCGGCGCACGATCAGGTGGTGGCGGCTTTCGGAACGGAAATCGTCGCCGCCGACGGGCGCATTGACCGCAAAAGGCTCGGCGCCCGTGTCTTCGCCGAGCCAGCAGAACTGGCAAAGCTGACAAGTATCGTCTGGCCCGCCATCCACGAACTCGCGCGCGCGCGGCTCGCTGCGATTGCCCGGGAGACGCCCACTGCAATCGTGGTGCTGGAAGCCGCGGTGCTGCTCGAAGCGGGTTGGCGGGACTTGCTCGACGAGGTGTGGGTGGTGCTGGCGCCGCGCGCCACGCAGATTGCGCGCGCGACGGCGCGCGACGGGCAGAGCATCCAGCAGATCGAGGCGCGTCTCGAAACGCAACAGGGCGATGCCACCCGCCGCGCGCAGGCCGACCGCTGCTTCGAAAACAACGGCGACAAGTCGTTGCTCTTCGCGCAACTCGAGCGCGAATGGAAGCGACTCCTGCGCCAGACGCAGCCCACCGGCACAGGGCCGACGCGCTGAACGCAGCGCCGGTTGGTACCATTCGCCGCCGCCGGAGGAGCGCCGTGCCGACACACCCGTTGCGCGAGGACATCGGACTCCTCGACCGCTTCTTTTACCTCGACCCCTGGGCGCGCTACCGCTGGCTGCGCGACGAGGCGCCCGTGTATTGGGATCCGAGTGCGGACGGCGGGCTCTGGGGTGTGAGCCGCTACGAGGACATCATGCGGCTCTCGCGCGAGCCGGAACTCTTTTGCTCCGGGAAGAGCTCGCGTCCCGAGCGCGGCTCCTGGATTCCCTCGATGATCAACCTCGACGATCCCTTGCACAAACGCCGTCGCAATCTCGTGAACCATGGCTTCACGCCGGGGCGCATCGCAAAGCAGGAGCCGATGCTGCGCGCGCTCAGCAATGCGTTGATTGACGACATCATCGAGCGGGGCGAGTGCGATTTTGTGCGCGATGTCGCGCGCTGGATTCCGATGGTCGCCATCGGCGACATGCTCGGTGTCGCGCCCGAAGACCGGGAGTGGTTGCTCACGCTCTCCGATCTGTTGCTCGGCGGCGGCGAGGCGGCGGAGGTCGAAAACGAAACCGCGCGCCGCGCAATCCAGAGCGAGCAGGCGCTCCACTACTGGGAATATCAGCGTCGGGTGATCGAGGACCGGCGAAAGCGGCCGCGCGACGACCTGATGTCCGTGCTGTGTCACGCCGAAATTGACGGCGACCGGCTCAGCGACGAAGAAATCCTTCAGGAGAGTCTGCTGATCCTGATCGGCGGCGACGAGACCACGCGCCATGTCATGACCGGCGGGCTCGAGCAGCTCATTTTGAACCCGGAGCAGAAGCGGAAGCTCGTCGCTGACCCAACGAAGATCGAGACCGCGGTGGAGGAGATGATTCGCTGGGTGAGCCCGATTGTGAACATGAACCGCACGCTGCTGCGCGACACCCGCTTGCACGGCGAGCCGTTGCGCGAGGGCGACCGCGTGCTGCTGCTCTACGCCTCCGGCAACCGCGATCCGCGGGCATTCGACGAGCCGGATCGCTTCGATGTCGCGCGTCACCCGAACCGGCATGTTGCATTCGGCGGTTACGGCGTGCACCACTGTCTGGGCGCGAGCCTTGCGCGCCTCGAACTGCGCGTGCTCTTCGAGGCGTTGCTGCGGCGCATCCCGGACCTCGAACTGGCGAGCGATGCGCCGCTCGAACGGCGGCCCAGCAACTTCATCACCGGCATCGAAAAGATGCCGCTGCGCTTCACACCGGGTCGCCGCCAGGGTTAGGGCTTTGCTCTGCCCGGCTTACTCGCTCCGGTACCAGATGGGCGATGTCCAGGCGCGCTCCTGCACCGTCTTGCGATGCGCGGGGTCGCAGCAACTGGCATAGCCCGGCGGGACTTTCGAGGGGTCGTCGCACTTCACGCCAGCGGCGATGCACACGCGCTGGCTCCAGCGACAACTCGGGTTTTCGAGCACGCGCGCGTAGTAGAAGGCGCGCTCGCCGGGGTCGAAGTCGGGGTCGCGGAACACCGTGCACAGTTGCTTCGCGCCGCCCTTGCCCCGGCGCTTGCAAGTCGTGGTGTCAACGCTGGCGTCGTTCGGGCCGCCTGCTATGTCGAAGACTCGCTCGTGGGTTTCGCCCTCGTCGTCGAGCCAGCCTTTCACCAACTGGATGCGTTGCAGCGGCGTCCCGCGAGCGCCCCGGCTGCCGGCATCCTGAAGCGCCCAGACTGCGAAGTGCGGCGCGGGTGAAGTTTCGGCCTCGGTCCCGGGAGGCGGCGCAAGCGTGTCGCCCATCGGCACGCCGCCGGCATAACCGCGCTCGACGAAGTCGCGCGCGCTGCACATATCACGGGCGTAGTCCCAGCCGCCGAAGAAGCGCACGGTCGGGCGCGTGCCGCTGGTGCCATAAGCTTCGCGCCGCTGCATGGCGGCGAACAGGGCGTCCCGCGTATTCTCCTCGGCCCAGAGCACGGCCAGACCACCGGGGTTGAACTCGAGATCGTCCGGCAGACCGGCAGCGCCGCCGCCTTGCATGCCGGCGCCGCCGTGGCCCTGCGCCTCGGCCTCGTCGGTCATACCCGGCGTGCCCAGATGCGTATCCGTGCTCGCGATGATGCCGTAGCGCAGCGGGTTCAGGCCCAGCCTGGCGTCGAGCGCGAGCCCCTTCTTCAAGGCCTCGCGCACCATCGCCTTGCGCGAGGGTTCGAGGTCCACACCCAGGTTCAAATCGCGGAAGCGGCTGACGCCGGCGAAGCTGTTGTAGGCCAGCTTCTCGAAGCCGCAGGCTTCGTCGGTGGTGTCGCCGCCGAGCAGGCACTCGCTGTCGCCCTTGTGCTGCATGATTTCGACCAGCGGCTCGAAGCGCTGTCGCAGCCGCGCCTCTTCGGCGTCCACTTCCAGCGTCGCGTCACCGGCTTTGCGGAGGCTCGCCGATTCGAACATCAGCCCCGGCCCGCTCAGGTTCGAGTTGTGGGGGATGGTCAGCACGTCGCAACCGGGCAGGCCCTCGATGCACTCGCGCTGCAGGTGCGCCCAGAGTGCGCGGGCCGATGGCGTCTCGACCCAGCTCACCGGGTAGTCCGGCACCTTCTCGTTGCGGAAGACCACGTTGCGGTGCAGGTTGATGCCGCCGTCGAGCGACGCGGTCCACTCGTAGCCGACGAAGCTGCTGAACGAGCAGGCGCGGCTGCGGTCATACGCTTCCTCCGCCGCGTTCTGAATGTCGCGCCAGACTTTCTGCGCCACTTGAAGGCAGCGCGCGTCGTCCTCGCCGCAGTACTGGAAGCGGTCTTTGCTGACGATGGTGCGAAGCGCCATCAAATTGAAGGTGAAGGGGCCCGCCGTGCGGTAGAAGAAGCAGAAGTCGGAGTCGTGGCCGGGCAGCGCCGGGTCGCGGCAGATGCGCACTTCGCCGAGCGCCTCGGCGTGGTCGGTCACCACCGTGAAGTCGAGCGGACGACGCAGCCGCGCCTTGCGGGTCGGCTTGCCCTCGGCGTCGTAGGGTTGCAGGCCGACCGCCTTGCCCTTCGCAAAGTTGTAGGCATCGCGCGGCGTGTTGCGCGTGTCCTGCGAGCTGGCGTCGAAAGACCAGGCCGTGTGTACATGGGTGTCGCCAAAGAAGGGACGCTTCATCGGCTCGTAGTTGGCGCAAGCCGCACGCTCTTCGGTGATGGCAAAGGGCCGCTCGTCAGCGGCGTGCGCGGCCAGCGCAAAGAGCAGGGCAGCGGAGAACAGGGCGGTGGCGGTTAAAGCAGGGTGACGCATGGCTCCTCCAACGGTTGAGTCCACCCCCAAGTGTACTACGCCCGCCGGCGCCACGCCCCGCACTTGGAAAAAGCCTTTCTCGCCCGGCCACAGCAAAGCCCCGCGCCGTCGCCGTCCGCCACGCCCGCGCCGGTTGACCGTGGCGTGGCGGATGCGGTATCTGTTCCCGACTGCCAGGGAGGTGCGTGATGACGGCGCGATGTTCCGTGTTCCGGGTGCTTGTGGGTTTGGTCGTTTTGCTTCTACCGCTTGCGGCGCTAGCAGCCGGGCACGAGGCGCACGAGACGGAAGGCGAGATGGAGGTGGAGGCCGAGGCGGCGATGCCCGAGGCCGCCGCGCCGCCGGCGCTCGGCATCTGCGAGTTCCCGCCGCCGCCCCGACCGACCGACGCCGAGGCCATCCTCAGCAACGCCGAGCTCAAGGTGCTTTCCGACGAGATCCGCACCTTCATGGCGGAGGGCGAGGCCTACAACGCCTGCCTCTCCGACTACGAGCATGCCCTCGACCCGGCCGACAAAACGCAGCGCGCGCTGGTGGTGCAAGCGCACAACGCCATGGTCGAGGCCATGCAGGCCTCGGCGGACGCCTTCAACGTGACGCTGCGCGCCAGCATGGCGGCGCGTGAATCGGACGACAGCGACGAGTGAGACTTCAAGAGCCCGACCCCCCGCCGGCGCTAGTAGTCGTAGCCCGCTTCGCCGTGGATGGTGATGTCGAGCCCCACGGTTTCATCGTCTTCGCTGACCCGCAGTCCCATCGCGCGCTCGATCAGCTTCAGCAGCAGCCATGTAACGAGGGCGGTGTACGCGGCGGTGATGACGCAGCCCTGCAGTTGGACGAGGAACTGCTTGCCGACCGGGAGTGCGCCCATGTTCCCGCCGACGGCTTGATGCGCGAAGAAGCCGGTGAGCAGCGAGCCGATCAGGCCGCCGACGCCGTGCACGCCGAACACATCGAGGGAGTCGTCATACCCGAGCCTGGGTTTCAGCAGCGCCACCGCGCAGTAACAGACTGCGCCCGAGGCGATGCCGATGGCGATGGCGCCCAGCGGGCCGACGAAACCCGAAGCGGGTGTGATCGCCACCAGCCCCGCAACCGCGCCGGTGGCGATGCCGATCAGCGTCGGCCGCTTGAAGCGCCACCACTCGATGAACATCCAGACCACGCCGGAGGTGGCGGCGCAGACCTGCGTCACCAGAATGGCCATCGCCGCGCCGCCGTCCGCCGCCAGCGCGCTGCCGCCGTTGAAGCCGTACCAGCCCACCCACAACATTGCAGTGCCGACGAAACAGAGCGTCATGCTGTGCGGCGTCATCGGCACTTTGCCGTGTCCGCTGCGCGGTCCGACCACGAGGCAGGCCACCAGCGCCGCCGTGCCAGCGGTCAGGTGCACCACGCTGCCGCCGGCGAAGTCGAGCACGCCGATGTCGAAGAAGTAGGCGCCGGGGCCGCTCCAGGTCATGTGGCAGATCGGCAGATAGACCAGCACCACCCAGGCCGTCGAGAAAACCAGCATGGATGAAAATTTCATGCGCTCGACGAAGGCGCCGGTGATCAGGCAGGGCGTGATGATCGCAAAGGTCAACTGAAAGGCGGCGAACAGCACTTCGGGGATCGAGCCCGCAAGCGTGTCAGCGCCGATGCCGAGGAAGAGCGCTTTGTCGAAGCCGCCGATGAAGGCGTGCAGGGTGATGCTGTCCTTGACCATGCCGGTGGTGTCGAAGGCGAGGCTGTAGCCAAAAATAATCCACAGCGGCGTGATGATGCCGGCCAGCGCGATGCACTGCATCAGCACCGAGAGGACATTGCGGGTGCGCACCAGACCGCCGTAGAAGAGGGCGAGGCCGGGCAGCGTCATGAACAACACCAGCGCGGTGGCGACCAGCATCCAGGCGGTGTCGCCGCTGTCCGCCGTCTGCGCGAGGGCGGCCGTGGGCGCGACGAGCAGCAGCAGCGCGAGCGCGGCGCTGCGACACGCGGACCAGAGAGTGCGAACCTTCATGGAGCCTCCGACGCTGTGATTTCCAAGCGGGGCGAGTGCGATGATTATATCGCCCCGCAGTGCAAAAATAGAAAGTTGTAAATCAGACGGGGTGGGCGAGGGGATTCGAACCCCCGGCCTCCGGAACCACAACCCGGCGCTCTAACCGACTGAGCTACGCCCACCGTGCCGCCGCCGACATTAGTTTGCGCCGCCGGCGGTGTCAAACACCGGGTCGTCGGCTACGCCGGGGTCGTCGGGGTCGCTCGCTGCGTCCGCCTCGATGCGAACCGGGAAGCGCTCGCTGTAGAACTGAAAGCGCTCGCGCAGCGCAGCCGGCTCGATGCCGAAGTCGCGCTTCAGGTCGTATGCGATGCGCCCGTGTTTGCCGCGCGGGTTGTGCTTGCGGTAGCGGGTGTGCTGCCTCCGCGCGTCCTCGGTCAGCGGCAACTCCGCCAGCGCGTAGATGCGCTCGAGCATCGCCTCATCGTTTTGCATCAACTCGTGAAACGGCACATCGAGGCTCTGCGCGGCGGGCGCCAGCGCGCGGTCTCGCACGCAGCATTCGAGCAGCCGGCTGATGCGCGGAATCCAGTACGCCGCCGTCGCGGCAGGGTTCGCTCGCTTGCAGCGCATCCGCTCGCCGTAGCTCACCATCGTGAGCGCCGAACTGATGACCGAAACCGGATCGCGGTGCGTGAAGACCAGCGTGGCGTCGGGGAAGGTGTCGAGCAGCGGCCCGAGTTGCTCCAGATGCTGGGGCGACTTCAGAACCCAGCGCCTCGGCCCGCGTTGCTGTTGAAGCACCTGCAGCGCCCGCTTCAACCACGCGTAGTGCGGGCGCTGATCGTGGGCGAAGTAGTAGTCGCGCCAGCGCGGCACCGTCGCAATCCATTCGATGGTGTAGGTCGAAAAGTCCGAGCCCATGAGTTCGATCTCCTCGTGTATGTGCTCGGGGTTCATATCGTGCATGTTGCGCAGCAGCGGCAGCGCCTGACGCTGCGCCTCGTAGATTTCCCGGCAGCGCGCAAGGCGCGGGTCCTCGCCGTCCGGGCCGGCGACATCAAGGGGCGGCGGCACCGGCTCCAGACTTTCCCAGTAGGGCAGCGCGCGCAGCCTCTGGTCGGCGGCGATCAGGTTGAGCAGGTGCGTGGTGCCGGAGCGCGGCAGGCCGACGATGATGATCGGCCGCTCGATTTTTTCGCGCAGAGCATCCGGGTGGCGCTTGATGTAGTCCACGAGCCGGAGCCGCGTGCTGGCGTGACGCAGGCACTCCCGGAAGGCGCCGTGGCGACCGACGGCGCTGAGCGTCGCGTCGGCGTCGAAACTTTCGAGCCAGACGGCGAGGCGCTCGCGGAAATCATCCGGGCCGAAGTCCGACAGCCCCGTGGCGCGCGCCGCCTCGTCGAGCACCCGCTCCATCTGGAACGCGACCGGCTGCTTTTCCGCCGCGGCGTGGATGGCCCGCTGCGTGGCGCTGAGTTCCGGCGCGGCGAGGTCCGGTATGCGCAGCACGGCGCTCAATGGCGGCTCCTCACCCGACCGCCCCGTCAGGCGGCGCCGATGGTCGTGCGGTGCAGCAGCCGCGCGTGGCCCTGATAACCACCGGTTGATTTGTGCAGCACGCTGCGGTTGTCCCACATCACGAGCATGTTGCGCGCCCACTTGTGGCGGTATTGAAACGCCTCCCGCGACTGCCAGGCATGGAGTTCGGCGAGCAGCGCGTTCGCCTCCGCTTCTTTCATACCCTCGATGCCGATGATGTAACCCAGCGCGCCGAACAGGCCGGGCCGCCCGGTCTCGGGGTGCGCGCGGATGAGAGGATGCCGCTGCACGGCCCGCGCCGCATCCGAGGGGCGGATGTTCATGCTGCGGTCCGAGTCGGCGTCCACTTCGCCATAAATGCCCTGCTGCGAATAACCGCGCCGGGCCGAGTGAATGGCCTGCTTGCCCTCGAGCCGCGCGCGCAACCCGGCGGGCATTTCGTCGAGCGCGCGGTGTTGATTGGCGAACAAGGTGTCGCCGCCCACGGGCGGGATGGTGATGCCGAACAGGCAGGTGCCGGCGGGCGGCTCTGGCTGAAAGCTCCAGTCGGTGTGCCAGACATCGGCAAAGAGCGAAGCGGTTTCATGCGCCTCGCGTTTGACGGCGATGATGTGCTTGCGCCCAGGGATGGGCGCGATGAAGGGGTCATCGCCGAAGGGGCCGAAGGCGAGGGTGAAGCGCTCGAGAGCGTCGTCGTCCATGGCCTGATTCGGAAACGCGAGAACATGGTGGGCGAGCCAGGCACAGCGCAACGCCGCCACAACTTTGGAAGGCAGCGGCCGGGTCAGATCCACCCCGGTGATGGTGGCGCCACAGGCCTCTTCGCTCGGGGTGATCGCAATCGCCATCGTCCGCTCCGCTGCTCCCGTCGGTGCGTCGCTCCGGCGGCGCCGCTCAGTTTGTCTGCGCCGGGTTTTCCGTTGGCCCGGTCATTCGCAGCCGCGCTTCGAGCGCGCGCAGTTCCTCGCCCAGCGCATCGGGCAGGGCCAGGCCGAACTGCTCGTAGTGTTCGCGGATCAACGGGATTTCGGCGCGCCAGCCCTCGATGTTGACGCTGAACAACGCGTCGCGCGCCGCAGCCGAAAGCGAAAGCCCCGAGAGGTCGAGGTCGGCGGCGGCGGGCAGCGTGCCGATAGCAGTCTCGCGTCCGCCCGCAGCGCCCGCGCAGCGCTCGAAGACCCACTTCAACACGCGCCCGTTTTCGCCAAAACCCGGCCACAGGAAGCGGCCCGCGTCGTCCTTCCTGAACCAGTTGACATAGTAGATCTTCGGCAGCGCGGCGTCCCGGCGCTTGCCGATTTCGAGCCAGTGCTGGAAGTAGTTGGCCATGTTGTATCCGCAGAAGGGGAGCATGGCCATCGGGTCGCGCCGCACAAAGCCGGTGCGGCCGGTAGCCGCCGCGGTCTTTTCGCTCGATATGATCGAGCCCAGAAAGACGCCGTGTCGCCAGTCGCGGGCCTCGGTCACCAGCGGCACCACCGAGGCGCGCCGCCCGCCGAAGAGGATCGCGCTGATGGGAACGCCCGCCGGGTCTTCCCACTCGCTGGCGATCACCGGGCACTGCCGGGCCGGCGCCGTGAAGCGCGCGTTCGGGTGCGCCGCCGGGGTGTCGCTCTGCGGCGTCCAGGCGTTGCCGCGCCAGTCCACCAGCCCGGCCGGCGCGTCGCCCATGCCCTCCCACCAGACATCGCCATCGGCCGTCTTCGCCACATTGGTGAAGATGCAGTTGGCGTGCAGCGTGCGCATCGCGTTCGGGTTCGAGGCCATGCTGGTTCCCGGCGCCACGCCAAAGAAACCGGCCTCGGGGTTGATGGCGAAGAGCCGTCCATCCGCGCCGAACTTCATCCACGCGATGTCGTCGCCGATGGTCTCCACCTTCCAGCCGGGCAGCGTCGGCTCGAGCATCGCCAGGTTGGTCTTGCCGCAGGCGCTCGGAAAAGCGGCGCACAGGTAGCGGACAACGCCCTCGGGCGAAGTGATTTTCAGAATCAACATGTGCTCGGCGAGCCAGCCCTCGTCGCGAGCGATGGTGCTGGCGATGCGCAGCGCCAGACACTTCTTGCCAAGGAGAGCGTTGCCGCCATAACCGGAGCCGTAGCTCCAGATTTCGCGCGTCTCGGGAAAGTGCACGATGTACTTGTTCTCGTCGTCGCAGGGCCAGGGCCGGTCGCGCTCCCCCTTTGCAATCGGCTTGCCCACCGAGTGCAGGCAGGGGATGAAGTCGCCCCCGTCGCCGATGGCGTCGAGCGCCGCGCTGCCCATGCGCGTCATAATGCGCATGCTGGCGACCACGTATGGCGAATCCGTCAGTTGAACGCCCAGCCTGGCGATGTGCGAGCCGAGCGGCCCCATACTGAAGGGCACCACATAGAGGGTGCGGCCGCGCATGCAGCCATCGAACAGGCCGCGCAGCGTGGCGCGCATGGCGGCCGGCTCGCGCCAGTTGTTGGTCGGCCCCGCGTCGGGCTGTTTTTCGCAGCAGATGAAGGTGCGGTCCTCGACCCGCGCCACATCGGCAGGGTCGGAGAGCACGAGGTGGGAGTTGGGGCGCAGCGCGGGGTTCAGCCGTTCTGCCGTGCCGCTCGCGCGCATCAACTCGAACATCTGCTCGTACTCGGCCTCGGTGCCGTCGCACCAGTGGATGGCGTCGGGCCGGGTCAGCGCGGCGAAGCCCTCGACCCAGGCGAGGAGTTCGGCGTTGCGGCAAGGCAAAGGCTCGGGTTGCGCGCTGCTCATGGCTTCGGGCTCCTGCCTGGATGATCGGGATCAGCGAGCGTCGCTGCGGGTGTGACGTGGTGCGGCCGCCGGAGCGGGAGCATGCCACACGAGGACATCAATACAATTTTTAACTTTCAAATTTTTTTTCACCACCCCACCTTGTCCACCCTTGCCACCCACCCACCGCCGGGGCGGGCGGCTGTCGGCGGCCCCTCGGAGCGGTTACCATCGGGCGACGCCTCCCCGGTTGCGCCGACGGAGGGACGAGGAGAGCTCATGAGCGATGCCACGCCTGCGCCCGGCCTGAACCTGACGGCACTGCTGCCGGACCTGTTCGAGCGCTACTTCGCCTTCTTCCTGCCCGGCCATCGGGAGGGCGTTCTGCCCTCGCGTATCAAGGAGCTGGCGCGCCTCAAGATCGCCGCGCTGAACGACTGCGACACCTGACTGTTCGCACGCTACGCGTCGGCGACGCGTCAAGGACTCGACGAGCAGACCATCGCGCAGATTCACCTGCCCGAGGCGGAGCGGCAACTCGAAGCGCGCGAGGCGCTGGCCCTGCGCTTCGCCGAGAAACTCGCAACCGACTTCCGCAGCGTGGACGCCGCCTTCATGGCCGAACTGCGCGAGCACCTGAGCGACGCCGAGATAGCAGAACTCGGCATGATGATCGGTCAATACATCGCCCTGGGCCGCCTCTTGGTAATCGCCAGCGGCCACCGCGCCGCCACGGAGTGCTACGTGCCGGACGCCGACGCCTGAGCCTCTTGCTGGAAGCGGACTCATTGAATCACGACATCCGCATGGGCTTTCAGAATGGGCCGGATGCCCTTGAAGCCCATGGTGTGCAGATAAACGCGCAACCCCTCGCGTCGCGCAAAGCGCATGGCGGGCGCCATGTCCGAGTCCCCGGTGACCAGCAGCACGGCCTGAACCAGGCGTTTCAACGCCAGCGCCGCAATGTCGAGTCCGATGCGCATGTCCACACCCTTTTGAATCAGGTCGGGGCTGAAGCTTTCAGCGGTGATTTCCGGCGTCAGCCCCCTTGCGAATTTTCGAATGACCGTCCGCTTCAATGTCCACCCTCTGAAGCTCGTCTCGCCCCGTCGAATGGTGAAGTTGGGCGTCAGTTCGAGCGTTCGTCGAAGTTTTACGGCATCGGCATGGAGCGCTGAAAGAATTACTTCTTCCTTCGAGATCGGCCGTTCGGATTCCCCTTCGTACGGCTCCGCATCGTAGAAGAAAATTCGGTAGAGGTCGTACTGCTCGAGCGCATCGTGGCGGATGAGATCGCGGCACAGACTCTCGATTTGTTCAGCCGTCGGGAGCGACTTGTTCGTCGTTTTCAATTGCCCGGTGACGAAAGCGCCATCCAGCAGCAGAGCGAGACGCGGGCGCGTGCCCATTGGAATTCTCGATACGGGGACCGGCGGGGTTATGTCCGGGCAGGGGCGGACCCTCCGCCTACGTGCAGGCTCTCGCCTGACTTTGATTGAACGTTGGGCAGAGGGTCCTTTCTCCGGATCGGAGATCAGCAAGCCTATAGCGAGACGAAGCCGCTGTCAAGGCCCCGGCGCCGTCTCATTCCCCCGTCGCTGCGGCGCTGCCGGCGTGGCGCATCATGTTGAGGGCGATCTCGGCGGATTGGGCGAGGGGGGCGACCGGGATGCGTTCGTCGTGGCCGTGCACGCTGCTTATCAGCGAGCGGTCGAGGTGCGCGGGGATGAAGCGATAGACATCCCGGGCGATGCCGGCGTAGTGCAGTGAATCGGTCGCGCCCG
>JAHRAN010000002.1 GCA_020027245.1 Myxococcota bacterium | reverse complement strand
ATACCGGGCATAACTTTTTCATCGTGCTAATCCTCGCTGGGCAATGGTCGTGACGACCGGTTAACAGACGTGGCGACAACCGCCACCACGACGGGAGCATACCCGCAGCCGGCGGCGGGGTCAAGGGGGCGACGGCGCCACCGCCGGCAGTCGCGCCAGCGTTAAGCGGCGTCGGTGGGGGGTTGCTTTTTGTTGCGGCGGCGGTGGTGCTTGCGTTGGAAATACCCGATGAGCACCGTCAGCACCAGCAACGGCGCCGTGGCGATCAGCACGCCAGGAATCCGGGTCATCTCCCCGCTCACGGCAACGCCTCCCGCCGGGAAGCCCCGCGCCACCGCCGCCGTCAAGCGCGGTCGCTGGGCGGCGGCTTCTTGTCGCGGTGGCGGGTGTGGCGCGTGGCGAAGAACAGCGCGATGACGCACATCGCCAAAGTGAACATCACCGCTATGAATGTGGGGTTGATCGTCATCTCTCATCTCCTCCAGAAACAGGCAAGTAACAGTAGCACAATGCCGCCGCCGATAATCGCCAGCGCGTGCAACAATTCCACCTCGCTGAGCATGGTCTGGATGATGCCGGCGGCGACGCAGACCACCGCAATCTGGCTGACCGACTGGCGGAATAATTCGATGCCGGATTTCATTGCGCGGTCGTCTCCGGCAGCGGTTTCGCCGGGGGTGGGTGTGTTCATTGCGGGCGGTCGTCAACGGGCGTGGCGACAACCGCCACAACGACGCCACCATACCCGGGTTTGGGGGTGGGTCAAGGGGGGTGGCGGCGTCGCCGGCGTTAAGCGGCGTCGGGCTGCTTTTGTTGCGGTGGCGGTGGGTGGCGGTGGGTGGCCGGTGCCGTCAAGCGGCGTCAAGCGGCGTCGGTGGGTGGCTGCTTCTTGTTGCGGCGGTGGTCGCGATACAGGGCGACAAAATAAATCGTCACCAGCGGTATCGCGCACGCCAGCACAACGATGACTCCGTCATACATGGTTCACCTCACGGTCGGGCTTGAAACAGCCCAGCAATGCCAACACAAAACCGCCGGCGGCGACTGCAGCATCCATCGCCGCCTCCGAATGCTCCCGTTTCACCTTGCCTCGTCGGGCCGCTGCTCACGCCCCCGCTCCTGCTGCTGGCGCATCACCAGCAGCAGGAGCGGGTTCACGCATCGGTGTCGGACGGCGGCCGCTTCTTGTCGTTGCGGTGGCGATACAGGTAGACGAAGTGGATGATCAGGCCCGGTATCAGAACCATCAGCGCAATGTAGAGCCCGTCATACATGGTGTGACCTCCTCATCGGTTGGGTTTGAAACTGACTCCTAATCCTACCATAAGGCCGGCGCCGCCGAGCAACACCGCCGACAGCCCCGCGCTGTCGAAGAAAATCGCCTGAGCGACCGCGACGATCACGCACCCGGCCGCAACCTGCCCGAGCAGATGGCGGAAGAATTCGTAGTCAAAGGACATCGCGGTTGGTGGTTACTCCTTGCCGACGCGCTGCCGGCGCCTGGGCTGAAAATACCCTGTGAGCACCGTCAGCACCAGCAGCGGCGCCGTGGCGACCCGCACGCCAGAATCCGGGTCATCTCGCGACTCATGGGTTCACGCATCGGTGTCGGACGGCGGCCGCTTCTTGTCGTTGCGGTGGCGGTACTGCCAGACGAAGTGGATGATCAGCATCGGGATACCGAACAGCAGCGCGAGATAGAATCCGTCGTACATGGTTCACCGTGTCTGTTTCGGTTCCGCGTCAGCGTCGCGAGCATCGGCGCGACGGCCAGCACCACCGCCATCGGTGCCTTCGCCGCCGCGATACATCAGCACCGCCCACAGAATGAGCAGGGGGACAGCGGCGATCAGTGCGACAACAAGGGTCGGGTCCAGGTTCATGTTGGCCTCCTCTCGCAGATGGATACGTAGATCAGCACGATGCCGAGGACAGTCACCACGATGGCGCCCACCAGACGGCCCTGCGCAAAAACCCCTGCGCGAGGCCGCCGACCACGCACGCGACGCCGATATTCACCAGCGCGTTCCGCAACCGCTCAAGGTTGTGTGTCATCGCGCCGCCTTGCCTCGTCGGGGGTTGCTGGCGGCGGTGACCACCACCGCCACCGCCACCGTGAAGCCCCCACCATACCCCGCATCCGCTGGCGGGGTCAAGCAGGTGGGGCTGCCCACCGATCCCCCTCACCCCGTCGGCGGGCTTTATGGCCGCCGACCCTCTCCCGGAGGGAGAGGGGAAGAAAAGAAGAAGCGCCGCTCTGTTAAAGCCCGTCGCCGGGTGAGGGTTCTTCGGGTGCAAAAAAGTTGTTGCGCGCGCCGCGCCGCCCGGTATGCTGACGCCGTGATTCGCTCCTTTTAACTCCGTCCCGCGAGGCGGAGAAAGGCGCCAGTGGCGACGCGTGACACCGAACTCCCCGCGCTTCCCGCGACCGCACCGGTCGTCGCCGCTCCCCGTGTCGCCGCGAGCCTCACGGCGGATGTTGCGCGGGGCTTGAACCCGGGCGCTGCGGCCGCGCAGGTGTTGCTCGACGACGCGGCCATCCGCCGCGCGCTGTTGCGCATCGCCCACGAAATTATCGAGCGCAGCGCCGACCCGACACGCCTCTATCTGGTCGGCATCCCGAACGGCGGCGTGCCCCTCGCGCGGCAGATCGCCCACAACCTGCGCGAAGTGGCTGCGGTGTCGGTCGTGGTCGGCGTGCTCGATACAACCCTGTACCGCGACGACCGGCTCTCGAGCGCCGTGCGCCCGAGGCTGCGCCGCACCGAAATGCCCTCCGCGGTGGACGACCGGCAGGTGATTCTGGTTGACGATGTCGCCAGCACCGGGCGCACAATCCGCGCCGCGATGGACGCGCTGATGGACTTCGGCCGCCCGCGCGCGGTGCAGGTGGCGGCGCTGGTGGACCGCGGCCACCGCGAACTGCCGATCCGCGTTGACTATGTGGGCAAGAACATTCCGACGGCGCGTGACGACCTCGTGAAGCTGCAAAGCGATGCCGATGCGCCCGAGAGCGCCATGCAGGTGGTGCTGCTGCGCGGCGCGGGAGAGGCCCGATGACGTTTAACTGCCGCAGCCTGCTCAGCATCGAGGAGCTTTCGCGCGACGACATCGAACTCGTGCTCGAAACCGCCTGGCGGATGAAGGAGGTGGGGCAGCGCGAGGTGAAGAAGGTGCCCACGCTGCGCGGCCGCACGGTCGTGAACCTGTTCTTCGAGCCCTCGACGCGCACGCGCACCAGTTTCGAGATCGCCGCCAAAAGGCTTTCGGCGGATCTGGTGAACTTCAGCGCCTCGGGCTCCAGCCTCTCGAAGCGGGAGAGCATTCTCGACACCGCAAAAACCCTCGACGCGATGGACCCGGACCTGGTGGTGGTGCGGCATCAGGTCGCCGGCGTGCCGAAGCGCATTGCCGATGTGCTGGCGGCGCCGGTGATCAACGCCGGCGACGGCGCGCACGAACATCCAACCCAGGCTCTCCTCGACCTGATGACGGTGCGCGAGGAGAAGGGCGAGATTGCGGGGCTCACGGTGGCGATCATCGGCGACATTGCGCACTCGCGGGTGGCGCGCTCGAACATTCATGCCTTTTCCAAACTCGGCGCCTCGGTTCGGGTGGTGGGGCCAGCGACGCTGGTTCCACCCGACATCGAGCGCCTTGGCGGGGCGGCGGCGGGGGCTGTTAAAGTGTTCCACTCGCTGCGCGAGGGGATCGAAGGCGCCGATGTATTGATGGCGCTGCGCATTCAACGCGAGCGCTTCGCCGGCGCGCTGCTGCCGAGCGTGCGCGAATACGCGGCCACCTTCGGCCTCGACCGCGCCCGGCTGCGCTTCGCACAGGACGACGCAATCGTCATGCACCCGGGGCCGGTGAACCGCGGCGTCGAACTCGCGCACGAGCTGACCGACCACCGCCCGAGTGTAATCCTCGATCAGGTGCGCAACGGCGTGGCGCTGCGCATGGCCGTGCTCTACCTGCTGAGCGGACGCAGCAGCTTGCCAGCGCCGCCGGAGGCGCAAAGCGAATGACGCGCTTGTTGATTCGCGGCGGGCGCGTTCTCGACCCGGCCAGCGAGCGGGACGAAAGGGCCGATCTGCTGATCGAGGATGGCCGTATCGCCGCCCTCGACGCGGCCATCGAGACCCGCGATGCGGAAGTTGTGGACGCGCAGGGCCTGTGGGTGACGCCGGGCTTCATTGATCTGCACGCGCACCTGCGCGATCCGGGGCAGGAGTACAAGGAGGACATCGCTTCGGGTGGCCGCGCCGCGGCCGCTGGCGGTTTCACCACGGTCGCCTGCATGGCGAACACCGACCCGGTGAACGACGACCCCGCCGTCACCAGGTACGTTCTGGGCCGCGCGCTGCAGCACGCTCCCGTTCGCGTGGCGCCGGTGGCGGCGGCGACGCGCGGCCTCGAAGGGCGGGTGATGACCGAGATGGCGGCGCTGGTGGATGCCGGCGCGGTCGCATTCAGCGACGACGGCAACACCATCATGGACGGCGAGGTGCAACGCCGCGTGCTCGAATACGCAAAAATGGTCGGCAAGGCGGTCAGCGTGCACGCCGAGGATCGCACGCTGGTGAAGGACGGCGTCGTCAACGAGGGG
Source organism: Myxococcota bacterium (assembly GCA_020027245.1). Taxonomy (GTDB): domain Bacteria; phylum Myxococcota_A; class UBA9160; order UBA9160; family UBA6930; genus JAHRAN01. The sequence goes on along the minus strand of JAHRAN010000002.1, from coordinate 5,948 downwards.
CCGATCTCGACGCGGCTCGGCCTGCCCGGCAACCCGTCGGTGGCCGAGACCATCAATGTCGCGCGCGACATTGCGCTGGCCGAGATGACCGGCGCGCATCTGCACGTTGCGCACGTTTCGACCGCGGGCGCGGTGGGCCTGATTCGCGAAGCGCGCGCGCGCGGCGTTCAGGTGACCGCCGAAGTCACCCCGCACCACCTGACGCTTTGTGACGACATGACCCTCGGCTACGACACCAACACGAAGATGGCGCCGCCGCTGCGCAGTGCGCGGGATGTCGAGGCCTGCGTCGAGGGGCTCTGCGACGGCAGCCTCGATGCGATCGCCACCGACCACGCGCCGCACGCGGTGTATGAAAAAGAAGTGGAGTTCAGCGCGGCGCCGCCCGGCATTCTCGGTTTCGAGACGGCGCTGCCTGTTGTGCTCGAGCTGCTGCGCGCCGGCCGCATCGCGCCGCTTGCGCTGGTGGCGGCGCTGACATGCAACCCGGCGCGCGTGTTTCAACTCGAAGGCGGGCGGCTCGCGCGCGGCGCCGTCGGCGATGTGACGCTCTTCGACCCGGAACGCGAATGGCGCTACGACCCGGCGCAGGGCTACTCGAAGAGCCGCAATTCACCGTGGGCCGGTAAAAAGCTCAAGGGGCGCGTGGTGGCGACCATCGTCGCTGGCGAACTGGTGTATCATGTGGACCGCGGAGTGCGCGACCCGTGAGCGCTACGCCCGCATCCACACTCGCGCCCGCGCCCGCATGTCTGGCGCTCGCCGACGGCAGCATCTACCGGGGCAAAGCCTGTGGCGCGAAAGCAACGCAGGCCGGCGAGGTCTGCTTCAACACCAGCCTGACGGGTTATCAGGAAATCCTCACCGACCCGTCTTATGCAGGTCAACTGGTGGCGATGACTTGCACGCAGATCGGCAACGTGGGCGCGAACCCGGAGGACGATGAGTCGGCGCGACCGTTTTTGCGCGGCTTCATCGCCAGGGAAATCTGCGTCTGGCCCAGCAACTTCCGCTCGCGCGAAACGCTGCCCGACTTTTTAAAGCGCTGTGGAGTGCCGGCCATCACCGGCATAGACACCCGCGCGCTGGTGCGCCGCATCCGCGAGGGCGGTTTCCAAAGCGGCTGCCTGAGCACCGACCCCGAAGTTCAGGACGAGGCGCAGTTGCTGGCGCGCGCGCGCGCTGCCCCCTCGCTTTCGAGTCAGGATCTGGTGGCCGAAGTCAGTTGTCGCGCGCCCTACACTTTCGACGAGGGCGTCTGGCGTGGCGTAAGCGGTGAGTTGCCGCGCGCGCCGCGCCCGGAGCCGACCCTGCGCGTCGTGGTGTACGACTTCGGCGTGAAGCAGAGTATCTTGCGCCTGCTGGTCGAGCATGGCTTCGAGGTCGTGGTCGTGCCTGCGCAGAGCAGCGCCGATGCGGTGCGCGCGCACGCGCCGGACGCCCTGTTTTTGTCGAACGGCCCCGGCGACCCCGCTGCCGTTCAGGGCGTGCGCGAACACCTGCGCGCACTGTGTCGCGAACTCCCGACTTTTGGCATCTGCCTCGGTCACCAGTTGCTCGGTCTGGCGCTCGGCGGCACAACGCGCAAGCTGCGCTTCGGACACCACGGCGGCAATCAACCGGGGCGCGATTTGCAAAGCGGCCGGGTTTCGATCTGCGCCGAGAACCACGGTTATGCGCTCGATGCGGAGAGCCTGCGCCGGGCCGGCGAAGCGCTCGAGATCACGCACATCAACTTGAACGACGGTACCGTCGAGGGGCTCGCGCACGCCGAGCTGCCGCTGTTTTCGGTGCAGTATCACCCGGAGGCGGCGCCCGGCCCCAACGACGCGCGGTACTTTTTCGGGCGTTTTCGGGAGCTGGCGCTGCGCCATCATCGCGGTGAAAAAGCAAGCGGCGCGCAAGTGGCGAGGGGTGGGAGTTAGGTTAAATGCCGCGCCGCGACGATCTCGAAACCATACTCGTCATCGGCTCCGGGCCGATTGTGATCGGTCAGGCCTGCGAGTTCGATTACTCGGGCACTCAGGCCTGTCGCGCGCTGCGCGAAGAGGGCTACCGGGTCGTGCTGTTGAACTCGAACCCGGCCACGATCATGACCGACCCGGAGACGGCGCAGCGCACCTACATCGAGCCGATGACGGTCGAGGCGCTGCGGCGCATCATCGAACTCGAACAGCCGGACGCGCTGCTGCCGACCATCGGCGGGCAGACTGCGCTCAACCTGGCGGTGGAGTTGTCCGAGGCGGGCGTGCTCGAAGAACATGGTGTGGAGTTGATCGGCGCCCGGCTGCCGGCGATTCTGAAAGCCGAGGATCGCGAGGCCTTTCGCAGCGCCATGCAGCGCGTGGGTCTGCAACTGCCGGTCTCCGGAACCGCGTCGAGCGTGCGGCAGGCGCGCGCATTGCTGCAGCAGACGGGCTTGCCGGCGATCATCCGGCCGAGTTTTACCCTCGGTGGAACCGGCGGCAGCGTGGCGTATCGCGACGAAGACTTCGACGAACTCGTGGCCTGGGCGCTGCAGCAGTCGCCCCGCAACACCTGCCTGATCGAGCAGAGTGTTCTCGGCTGGAAGGAGTACGAACTCGAAGTGATGCGGGACACGGCGGACAACGTCGTGATCGTGTGCTCGATCGAGAACTTCGACCCGATGGGGGTGCACACCGGCGACTCGATCACCGTGGCGCCGGCCCAGACCTTGACCGACCGCGAATATCAGGTGATGCGCGACGCCGCCATCGCGATTGTGCGCGAGATCGGCGTTGACACCGGCGGCTCGAACATTCAGTTCGCCGTCAACCCGGAGGACGGCGCGCTGGTGGTGGTCGAGATGAACCCGCGGGTTTCGCGCTCGTCGGCGCTGGCCTCGAAAGCCACGGGGTTTCCGATTGCGAAGATCGCGGCGAAGCTGGCGGTCGGTTACACCCTCGATGAAATCCCGAATGACATTACCCGCGAGACGCCCGCGAGCTTCGAGCCGACCATTGACTATGTGGTCACGAAAATTCCACGCTTCGCTTTCGAAAAATTCCCCGACGCCGATGACCTGCTGACCACGCAGATGAAATCGGTGGGCGAGGTGATGGCCATCGGGCGCACCTTCAAGGAGAGTTTGCAAAAAGCGCTGCGCTCGCTGGAGCAGGGTTTTTCGGGTTTCGAGCCGCCGTCGCTTGCGGGCGAGGGCCTCGAGGCGCTCTGGCCCAGCATCGAGACGCCGCGCCCGAATCGCCTGCTGGCGCTGGCCGAGGCGCTGCGCCGTGGCGCTGCGGTCGAGGAACTTTGCGCGCGCTCCGGCATCAACCCCTGGTTCCTGCGCAACATCGAGGAAATTGTGCAGATGGAGCACGCGCTGCGGGCGCTGCCCGCTGGCCAGCGCGAGGCCTGGCTGCGCCCAGCCAAACAGTTGGGCTTCTCGGATCAGCGCCTCGCGCAGCTTTTCGATCTCGACGAAGCCGAGTTGCGGGAAATGCGCTGGCGCGCCGGTGTGCGTCCGGTCTACAAACGCGTGGACACCTGCGGCGCCGAGTTCGAAGCGCACACGCCTTATTTGTACTCAACTTACGAGGACGAGTGCGAGGCGCAGCCCAGTGCAAAGCACAAGATTATGATTCTCGGCGGCGGCCCGAATCGCATCGGTCAGGGCATCGAGTTCGACTACTGCTGCGTGCACGCGGCGAGTGCGCTGCGCGAGGCGGGCTTCGAGACTTTGATGGTCAACTGCAACCCGGAGACGGTTTCCACCGACTACGACAGCAGCGACCGGCTCTACTTCGAACCGCTGACGCTGGAGGATGTGATCGAGATCGTGCACTGCGAAAAGCCGCAGGGCGTGATCGTGCAGTTCGGCGGGCAGACGCCGCTCAAGCTGGCGCGCGCGCTCGAAGCGGCCGGCGTTCCGATTCTCGGTACCCGGCCGGACGCCATTGACCGCGCCGAGGATCGCGAGCGCTTCGACCTCGTACTCGAAAAGCTCGAGCTCTCGCGTCCGCCCTCGGGTGTCGCCCGCAGTCTGGCCGAAGCCGAAACCGTGGCCGAGCGCATCGGTTACCCGGTGCTGTTGCGCCCCTCTTATGTACTCGGTGGTCGCGCGATGGAGATCGTGCACGACCGCGCAACGCTTGGCGCCTACATGAAAAGCGCGGTGCATGCGGGGCCCGGACATCCCGTGCTGGTGGATCGCTTTCTGGCCGACGCCATCGAGGTGGATGTGGACGCCATCTGCGACGGTGAGCAGGTGGTGGTTGCCGGTGTGATGGAGCACATCGAGGAGGCCGGCGTTCACTCGGGCGACAGCGCCTGTTCGCTTCCCCCGTATTCGCTGTCGAAGACCGTGGTGGATGACATCATCAAATCCACCCGCGACCTCGCCCTCGAACTCGGCGTGTGTGGTCTGATGAATGTGCAGTACGCGGTGAAGCAGAACGAAAGTTATGTGCTCGAGGTGAACCCGCGCGCTTCGCGTACGGTGCCCTTTGTGTCGAAAGCCATCGGTCGTCCGCTCGCCAAGCTGGCGGCGTTGTTGATGAGCGGCCGCACGCTCGCCGAACTCGACTTCCTCGAGGCGCCCACGCCGCGCCACTTCTCGGTCAAGGAATCGGTGCTGCCCTTCGTCAAGTTCCCGGGCGTTGACACCGTGCTCGGCCCCGAGATGAAAAGCACCGGCGAAGTGATGGGCATTGACTCGCAGTTCGGGCGCGCCTACGCCAAGGCGCAGATTCAGGCCGGCAACCCGATTCCACCGACGGGCCGCGCGCTGATTTCGGTTCGCGCCGCCGACCACCGGCGCATCGCCACTGCGGTGCGCGAACTCGCCGACGCCGGTTTCGAATTGTTCGCGACGGTCGGCACCGCGCAGGCGATTCGCGAACTCGGTCTGCCGGTAACGGTTGTGCCGAAGGTGGGGGAGGGCGCGCCGAATGTGGTGCAGCGCATCGAGGCCGGTAATGTGGATGTGGTGTTCAACACCGTCGAACCACGGCCCGAAGCGGTGCGCGATTCATTCGCAATCCGCCGCGCCGCCCTGCAACGAGGCACGGCCTACTTCACGACGCTGGCGGCGTTGCGCGCCGCCGCCGGCGCCATCCGCGCCACCCGCGACGACAGCATCGGCGTAAAACCCCTGCAGGAAATCCACGCAGGTTGAGCGTCGGGGTGCTTACCCACCCCGTCCATCCCGTTGACCGCCCCGAGGACGCCGGTCGCTGACGCGACCGGCGCTACGTCGCGGGGTTGGCTGCTCACTTCGTGGCGTTCTCACACCGCCACGGTTGCGGCAGTGGGGGTGGAAGATTGCGCGCGGCCGCAACCCTCACCCGGCGACGGGCTACCAGGCCCGTCGCATCCCTCTCCCGTGCAGGGAGAGGGTAAAGAAGAGATGAAGCGGCGTCTTATTAAGGTTCGGGCTCGGTTCCCCTTTTCCTCCGGTTCCCCTCTCCCTATGAGGGAGAGGGGTTAGGGGTGAGGGTGGCGGTGTCGAACCTTAATGAGGTGGCGCTTAGTCTCTCTCTTGTTCCCCTCTCCCCCCGGGAGAGGGGCCAGGGGAGAGGGCACTTAAGGGTTGGGGCGGGCGCAGCTCGCCGGAGACGGCCTAAGCTTGGCTTCGATGCTGGCGCTTCCCTTCGAAACCGCGCTCGCCGCTCTGCTCGAGCCGTTCGAGCGCGCGGCGGCGGATGATTTCGCGCGGCTCGCTTCCGTCGGTGATCTGGAATCGCGGGTTGCTCAGCAGGCCGCGCACCTTGCGGCGCTTTCGATTCCGCCGGACGCGCAGCGCATTGCCCTTCGCGTGCGCGCGCACTTCGAAACGCCGCTGTCGGGCGACGCGCGACGCAAAGCGGTGGGTGACGCGCTCGAATGGCTCGCGCCGCTGCGCACCGACGACTGGGCCGACACCGCGCTGGCGCGCAACGTTTCGACGCTGCCGGGCGTTGGCCCCAGGCGCGCCGAAGCGCTCG
>JAHRAN010000207.1 GCA_020027245.1 Myxococcota bacterium | reverse complement strand
AACCAGGGGTTCCCCGAGCGCTGCACAATCCGGACGCTCTGCACGCCGCCGCCGGCGTCGAGCCGCACCTCGACCGTTGCCCGCAGGTTGCGCAGGCCCTCCGGCAGCGTCCAGTGCTGCTCCAGATGAACCCGGGCACGGCGCGACCAGAGCGCGAGCGCGCGCTCCCCGGGCTGCGCGGCGCGGGACGGCGCGGCGACGGGCGGCGGCGGTGTGGCGGTGTCGAGCTCGCCGGCCTCGGCGCGCAACTGCGCGAGCACATCTTCGAGGCTTTGCTCCGGCGCGGGCGGCGGCTTCTCGATGACTTCCGGCGGCGGCGCTGGCGCAGGTGAAGGCTCGGGCAGCGCGCGAGGCTGCTCGGGCAGCAGCACCTTCTCGGGCGGCGCCGGCGGCGGCGGCGCGACACGGCGGGCGGGCGCGGGCGGCGCGACCAACTCCACCTGCAACACATCAGCCACAAGCGGCGCGGCGCTGCGACCGGGGCCGAGAAGGAACGCGAGCGCGCAGAGCAGGTGCAGGCTGGCGGAAATGGCGAGCATCAGCTGAAAGCGGCGCTGCGCTTCCTGTCGCCACAACGCCTGCCACGGCTCCGCCAACTGCGCCAGTAACCGCTCCACGGCTCACTCGGGGTCGGTCACGAGGCCGAGGCGGTCGGCGCCCGCGTTCTGCGCCGCGGCCAGCGCGCGGGCCACGGCGTGGTAGGGCGCGTCCCGATCCGCCCGCAGGTAGATGGCCTCGTCGCCGCGCGCGAGCAGCAGCGCTTCGAGTTTGGCTTCGAGTTCCGCCAGCGGAACCTCCTGACGCGCAATGAAAATCGAACCGTCCGGCTTGACCGACAACACCAGCGGCTCGTCTTGCAAACGCAGCGGCGTGGTGGTGGCGTCGGGCAGATCCACATTGACGCCCTGCTGCATCAGCGGCGCCGTGATCATGAAGATCACCAGCAGCACCAGCATCACATCCACGAAGGGCGTGACATTGATCTCGGCCAGCGGGCGATGGGCGCGCCCGGTCGTCTGATTTAACTTTTCTATGGGCATCAGCGCTCCGCTTCCTGCGCTGGCGCGAGTGCGCTCGCGTCCTCTTCGACCTCGGCCGAAAAGCGCTCGATCAGCGCGCCGATGTCACGCAGGCGCGCGACGAAGAGGTTGTAGAAGACGACAGCCGGAATCGCGGCGAAAAGGCCGATGGCGGTGGCGATCAGCGCCTCGGCGATGCCCGGCGCCACCACCGCCAGACTCGCCTGTCCCGTGGCGCCGATGCCGGTGAACGCGTTGACGATGCCGACCACGGTGCCGAAGAGCCCGACGAAGGGCGCGGCGCTGCCGGTCGTGGCCAGAAAGCCGAGGCGGCTTTCGAGGCGCAGCACTTCACGGCTCGCCGCCCAGGCGATCTGCCGCGCAAGCACGCGCCGCTCGCTCTGGGAAAGCGTCGCCGTCGCCGTCGCCGCCGCCGCCGCGTCGCGCTGCCGGGCGATACGCATCCGGCCCGCCTGCGCGGCCAGAAAGATCACCGCCAGCGGCGCCCGCTCGAGTTCGCGCGCGGCCTGCCAGGCCCGGCTCCACGAGTTGTGCTGATACACCTCGAGGAAGTCTTCGCTATCCTTGGCGGCGCTCGACAACTCGCGCCACTTGAAGAGAATCACCGCCCAGGAGAGGATCGAAGTCAGCACCAGCAGCCCGATGACGGCCTGAACGACGCCCGAGGCATCGCGGATCAGGTCCAGCAGGCTGAGCCCCGCGATGCCCGGAAGGGTCGCCTGAAAGACCACCGGCACGGCGCTCACAAACCCCATCTTCGGATAGCCCCCCCAGACACCGGGCGGGCCGGACTTTAGAAAAGGCCCCCGGATGCGGCAACCTGAGGCATCCTGAACCCGGACCGATAGCCCCGCGCCGGCGCGCCGGTTGCGAACCGACAGGAGTGATGATGGAAACGAGCGTTGCGACCCGGAAGCCGAACCGCTGTGAAGCCGACCTGCTCGCCGTGCTGGTGAGCGAATTCAAAAGCGAGGGCGTGAGCGGCGCCAGGGTGGCCAAGCTTCCCAAACCCCTCGTCCTCGCCGACTTCGGTGACGCCGCCTTCGCCGACATCGTGCGCGTCATCACGAGAGGCGACTTCAGCGGGAAGAAGGGCGAGAGCGCGCTGCTGCACCCGGGGCCGGACTTCGCTGCGAAGCGGCTGCTGCTGATCGGCATGGGCGATGCTGGTGCGCTCGATGCGAGCGGCCTGCGCGCGGCGGCCGGCAAAGCTGTGCGCAGCACGCAGGATCACAAGGGCAAGCGCGTGGCGATTCTCCCCCCGCCGGTGCGGCGGCTGCGCGCCGAGGCCGTGGCGCAGGCGCTCGCCGAGGGTGCCGTGCTCGGCAACTACCGCTTCGACCGCCACCAGAGCAAGAGCGGCAAGGCGCTGCGCGAAACCCAGTTGCTCTTCGCTGGCGCAAACGATCTGCGCGCCGCGCGCAAAGGCGCGGCGACGGGTGTGATCCTCGCCGAGTCGCAGAACCTCGCGCGCGATCTCTCGAACGAGGCGCCGAACCTGCTGCCGCCGGTGAAGCTCGCCGAAGCCGCGAAGCGCGTCGCCAGAGAAACGGGCTTGCAGCTTCGCGTGCTGCAGCCCGCCGAACTCGAGAAGCGCGGCATGGGCGCGATGCTCGCCGTCGCGCAGGGCAGCGCCAACCCGGCGCGGCTGATCGTGCTCGAGCACAACGCGCCCCGCGCCGGCAAGACGGGTGGAAGCAGAAGTAGAAAGTCTAAATCAGGCGCGCGCAAGACCGTTTGCCTGATCGGCAAGGGCGTGTGTTTCGATTCGGGCGGCCTGTCGCTGAAGCCCGCGGGCAGCATGGTGAAGATGAAGCACGATATGTCCGGCGGCGCCGCCGTGATCGGCGCGCTGCGCGCCATCGCGCTGCTCAAACTGCCGCAGCACGTGGTCGGCATCGTCGGTGCGGTGGAGAACATGCCGAGCGGCACGGCCTACCGCGTGGACGATGTGCTGAAGAGCGCCTCCGGCAAGAGCATCGAAGTCACCAACACCGACGCCGAGGGCAGGCTGGTGCTCGCCGACTGTCTGCACTATGCGCAGACCGAGTATCAACCCGCTGCGATTGTTGACTTTGCGACGCTGACCGGCGCCTGCATCATCGCGCTCGGTCGCTGGGCCGCCGCGGCGATTGGCAACAACGAGCGGCTGCGCACGCGGATGGTGCGCGCAGGCGAAGCCACCGGCGAGCGCTACTGGCCGCTGCCGCTCTGGGACGAGCACCTCGAACATATGAAGAGCCGCATCGCCGACATCAGACAGACGGGCGGGCGCGACGCGGGCACCATCACCGCCGCGGCGTTCCTCGCGCACTTCGTCGCCGAGGATCAGCCCTGGCTGCACCTCGACATCGCCGGCATGGCGGACACCGAGCAGGGAACATCCACGCAACCGACGGGCGCCACCGGCTTCGGCGTGCGCTCGGTGGTCGCGCTGATACGGGAGGGCGGCTTGAAGGGACTCTGAGCGACGATTGACGAATCCCGAGCAGGCTCTATGTTCCGCCCGCTTTCGCGTCCCTGCGTCCAAGGAGGTTCAAGCCCATGTCCCGCCAGAGCATCCGGGTTGCGACCCTGTTGATCATCGCCCTGCTCGTTGCTGCGCCGGCCAGCGCCGGCGACGCCGAAGCGGGGCGCGTCACCTACGAAACGCTGTGCTTCACCTGCCACGGCATGACCGGCAAGGGCGACGGCCCGGCGGGCATCGCGCTGACCCCGCCGCCCCGGGACTTTTCGCTGGGCGACTTCGCCTTCGACGCCGACAACAACGGCGTCAAGGGTGAGGACGCCGACCTCCGGCTGGTGATCACGCAGGGCGCGGGCGCATTCGGCGGCAACCCCTCGATGGCGCCCTGGGGCCACCTCAGCGAGCAGCAGATCGAAGATGTGATCGCCCATGTGCGCACCCTGAAGGTCGCCGCCACGGAGTAGCGCCGCGCCGACGCAGGGCGGGTGTTGCTACCCTGCTTTTGTGAGCAGCGACGAGCTCGGGAGCAAGGCCACGACCCTGCCGGTTCCGGCCCGTGGCGCCGGCCCCGATACCGGTAGTGCGCTCGAAACGCCGAGTGCGCTCACGGCCTACATGGCGCAGTTGCGCCACTACCCGCCCATCACGCGCGAAGAAGAGCACGTGCTGGCGCTGCGCTGGGCGCAGCACGGCGACCGCGAGGCCGGTCAACGCCTGGTGCTCTCGAACCTGCGCCTGGTGGTGAAGATCGCGATGGAGTACAAGCGCGCCTGGGCCAACACCCTCGACCTGATTCAGGAGGGCAACCTGGGCCTGCTCGAAGCGGTGCAGCGTTTCGACCCGCAACACGGAACCAAACTCTCGACCTATGCCGGCTACTGGATCCGCGCCTACATCCTGAAGTGGCTGATTGACAACATCCGGCTCGTGAAACTCAGCCAGACCCGCGCGCAGCGCAAACTCTTCTTCCGACTGAACCGCGAGAAGCGCGCGCTCGAAAACGAAGGCTTCCGGGCGGAGCCGAAGCTGCTCGCCGAGCGTCTCGATGTGGAGGAGGCGGACGTGGTGGAGATGGAAACGCGGCTGCGCCACGGCGAGGTCTCGATGGACGCGCCGCTGCGCGACGAGGAAGGCGGCGGCAGCGCGCGGTATGGCGACTTCATCCCCGCGCCCGCGGATTCCGTCGAGCAGCAGGTGGCGGAAAAAGACCTGCGCCGCACTTTCAACGAGCAGGTGAGCGCTTTTGCCAGAACGCTGGACGAGCGCGAGCAGCGCATCATGCAGGCGCGGGTGCTGGCCGAGGAGCCGGCGACGCTGCGCGAACTCGGCGAGGAGATGGGCATCACCCGCGAGCGCGTGCGACAACTCGAAGCCGGTTTGATCGAAAAGCTGCGCGAGCACATGCGCGAGAACGTGGCCGACTTCGAAACCTACGCGCCCTCGGACGACTGAGCCATGCAAAGCCCCGCGCAGCAGAGCGCGCAAGCGGATGCCATGGTTCGCACGCGGGTCATCGTGCGCGGGCGCGTGCAGGGCGTGGCGTTTCGGCTCGCAACCGAGCGCGAAGCGCGCGCGCGCGGGCTCGCGGGCTTTGTGCGCAACCTCCCCGACGGCGGCGTCGAGGCCGTATTCGAGGGCCGTGCTGCTGCCGTCGAGGCGCTCGTCGCCTGGTGTCGGCGCGGCCCGCCCGCAGCGCGCGTCAGCGAATTCACGGCGAAGCCGGAAACGCCGCAGGCGCACACGGAGTTTCAGATTCGATGACCCGGCGCGCACTGCTTTTAACAACCGGCCTGCTCTTCGCCCTCGGCCTCGCTGGCGTCACACTGCTGCGCACGGAGTTAAGCTCGCGCGCCGACACCGGGGCCGGCTTGCGCACGCAGCAAGACGCCGCGTCCGGGCGCGGTGCGCCCGCCCATCCTGCTGACCGCGCCGAGCCGCTGTCGGAATGGCCCCGCGCCACCATACATGTCGGCCTGCAGCGCCTGCGCGTCGAGGTCGCCGACACCCCCGAGCGGCGCAGCCAGGGGCTTTCGGGGCGCGCGCGTCTGGCCCCCGGCGCGGGCATGTACTTCCCCATCCACCCCCCTGCCCGCCGCGTGTTCTGGATGAAGGAGATGC
>JAHRAN010000173.1 GCA_020027245.1 Myxococcota bacterium | reverse complement strand
TGCTCGCTCCGCTGGCGATGGCCTGTTACCCGGCTGCCGCAAGCGCGCTCTTCTGCGCCGGTGCGGCGTGGCTCAAAGGGCGCGTGCCGGCCCCGGCGTTTGCGCTGGCCGCCCTCTGGGTGACCCTCGATCACGCGCGCTCCTTCGTACTCAGCGGCTTTCCCTGGGCGACGCTCGGCTACGCCCAGCACGAAAACGCGGCGCTGCTCGGCCTCACCGCATGGACCGGCGTGTATGGGCTCTCCTTCGCGACGGTGCTGGTCGCGGCGCTGCTCTTGCCGGCGGCGCGCGGAGGTGGCCCGCGCCCGGCGTCGTTTCCGGGCTGGCGCGCCGCGCTGCTGCGCGCCGGCGCCGCGCTGCTCGTCCTTCACCTGCTCGGCGTCCTGCTCGCGCCGCCGCGCGGCGCCGGGCCGAGCCTGCGCGTGGCCGTGCTGCAGGGCAACATCGAGCAGGGCGTCAAGTGGTCGCCGGACTGGGCGGAGCGCACGATTTCGATTTATCAAGCGCTGGCGCGCCGGGCAGCGGCGCAGGGCGCGGAACTCATCGTCTTTCCCGAGACGGCCGTGCCGGGCTCGCTCGACGCGCCAGAACTTCTCGCGCGCTTTGCGGCGCTTTCGCGCGAGACCGGCGCAAAGCTCGTGGTCGGGGCGGTGGGCCTGAGCATCGCCCCGCCGGGCAGCGCGGCGGAGCAGCCCTACCTGTACCACGACAGCAGCTTCAGCTTTACGCCCGAAGACGGCCTGGTCGAGCGCTACGACAAGACCCACCTGGTTCCCTTTGGCGAATACCTGCCGCTGCGCGCCGTGCTCGAGCGCGTGATCGAGCCGCTGGCCCGTGGCATATCGAACCTCGACCTGACACCCGGCGCGACAGTCCGCGCAATAACGCTGCCGGGCGAGCCGCCGCTCCGCGTGGCGACGCCAATCTGCTATGAACTGCTGTTTCCGGACCTCGTCCGGCGGATGTCGAAGGATGGCGCGGAGCTGCTGCTGGGGATTACCAACGACGCCTGGTATGGAGCGACCGGCGCGCCATATCAATTTCTGGCGATGACCGCGCTGCGCTCGGCGGAGAACGGCATCTGGACGGCGCGGGCGGCGAACACGGGCGTCTCGGCGTTCATTGATGAGCGCGGGCGGGTGCGGGCGCAGACAAAAATTTTCGAACGCGGGTTGCTGGTCGCCGATGTACCGCTGCGCAGGCCGGGCAGCACGCCGACCTTTTATGCGCGGCGCGGCGACTGGTTCGCCTTCGCCTGCTGGCTTGCGACGGCGGGCTTCGCCGCCCTGGCCTTGCGCACGCGGCGGACGTAGAAAGATATGGAAAGGTTAAATCAGAAGGGAGAGCGGAGATGAGTGAAGCCGAGCCGGCGCGCCAGGCGCCGGGGGAAGAAACCCTCGACGCGAATGAACTCACCCTGCGCGCGCACGCGCTGCGCACCCGGCTGGATGAGTTCCGGGGGCGTCTTTGACGAGGCCGCTCTGCGCACGCGCCACAAAGAACTCGAGGCCGAAGCGGCGAAGTCCGACCTCTGGAGCGATCGCGCCCGCGCCGGCCGCGTGTTGCGCGAGAAGCGCCAGCTCGAGCGCGAACTCGCCCTGCTCGATGGGCTCGAGGAGCGGATTTCGGATGCGGAGGTACTGCTTGAACTGGCAGCCGAGGCGCAGGATCGGCCGACGCGCATCGAAGCCGCTGCCAAGCTCGACGAGACCGATGCGAAACTCGCCGCTGCGGAGCTGCAGCGCCTGCTCGGCGGCGAGCACGACGCCGGCAACGCCATTCTCTCGATCAACGCCGGCGCCGGCGGTACCGACGCGGCCGACTGGGCCGAGATGCTGTTTCGCATGTATCTGCGCTGGGCCGAGCGCCGTGGCTACAAGCTGGAAATCCTCGACGCGCAGGAGGGCGAGGAAGCGGGCCTGCGCAGCGTGACGGCCAACCTGAGCGGCGACTTCGCCTTCGGTTACCTGAAAGTGGAGGAGGGCGTGCACCGTCTGGTGCGCATCTCTCCCTTCGATTCGGCGGGCCGCCGTCACACCGCCTTCGCAAGCGTGACCGTGTTTCCCGAACTCGACGACAGCATCGAAGTCGAGATTGACGAGAACGATCTGCGCATTGACACCTACCGCTCGGGCGGCGCCGGCGGGCAGCATGTGAACAAGACCGATTCAGCGGTGCGCATCCGGCACGAGCCGACCGGCATCGTGGTGCAGTGTCAGAACGAGCGCTCGCAGCACAAGAACAAGGCGCAGGCGATGAAGGTGCTGCGCGCGCGCATTTATGAGCACGAGCGTCAGCAGCAGGAGGCGAAGCGCATGGCGCTCGCCGGCGACCGCAAGGCCATAGACTTCGGCAGCCAGATTCGCTCCTACACGCTGCATCCCACGCAGCGGGTGAAGGATCACCGCACCGGCGCCGTGGCGGGCAATGCGCAGGGCGTGCTCGACGGTGACCTCGACCCCTTCATCCGCGTCGCCCTGCTCGAGCGCGAGGTTCAGTAGATGAGCGAAAAGGAGCGCGCCGCGCGGCTTGCGCGCCTTCGGGCGTTGCGCGAGGCCGGGGTCGAACCCTACCCGGCGCAGGTCGGCGCCTTCACCGCGCTTGCCGAAGTGCGCGCCGCGCACGACGCCAAGGACGCGGCGACACTCGAGGCCGAGGCGAACGAAGTGGTTGTCGTCGGGCGCGTCCTGTCGCACCGCTCGTTTGGCAAGTTGATCTTCTTCACCCTCGTCGAGAACGGCGTGGCGCTTCAGGTGAGCGCGCGGCGCGAGGAACTCGAGGCCAGCGCGTTTCAGTTTGCAAAGGAACTCGATGTAGCGGACTTCGCGCAGGTCGAGGGACGGGTCTGGCGCACGAAGAAGGGCGAACTGAGCGTCGCGCTGCAGCGCGGGCGATTGCTCGGGAAGGCGCTGCGTCCGCTGCCCGAAAAGTGGCACGGCTTGCAGGATCAGGAGCGGCGCTACCGGCAGCGCTACCTCGATCTGCTTTCGAACCCGCGCTCCCGCGAAATTGCAATTCTGCGCAGCCGCACGCTGACCGCAGTGCGCCACTTCCTCGATCAGCGCGGCTATCTCGAAGTCGAGACGCCGGTGCTGCAACCGCTCTACGGCGGTGCCGCCGCGCGCCCTTTCACGACGCACCACGATGGCTACGATCAGCAACTCTTCCTGCGCATCTCCGACGAACTGTATCTGAAGCGGCTGTTGATTGGCGGTCTGGATCGCGTGTATGAAATCGCCCACAACTTCCGCAACGAGGGCATCTCGCACAAACACAGCCCCGAGTTTTCGATGCTCGAATGTTACGCCGCGTTCGCCGATTACGAGGACATGATGGCGCTGGTGCAGGAGCTGATTGTGACCGTCGCCGAGCGCGTGCTCGGCCGCACCTCGCTCTCCTTCGGCGGGCGCACGCTGGAACTCGGCGGCGACTGGCGTCGCGTCTCGATGCAGGACGCGCTGCTCGACGCCACCGGCATAGACATTCTCGAGGCGCGCGATATCAAAGCGCTGCGCAGCGCGGTCGCCGCCCGTGGTCTCGATACTTCTGCTGCGCCCACCTGGGCCGCGCTGGTTGACCAACTCTTCAGCCGCACGGTGGAGCCGGAACTTTTTGCGCCCACCTTCATCACCGGTCAGCCCACCGATCTCTCGCCGCTGGCGAAGCAGGCGGCGGACAATCCGCAGTTGTGCGAGCGCTTCGAGCTTTTTCTGGGCGGTATGGAAATCGCCAACGCCTTCAGCGAGTTGAACGATCCCCTGGAACAGCGCGCGCGCTTCGAAGCGCAACGCGCGCTTCGGGCGCTGGGCGACGACGAGGCGCACCCGATGGACGAGGACTTTCTGCTCGCCCTCGAACACGGCATGCCCCCCGCCGGTGGTCTCGGTGTCGGTTTGGACCGGCTGCTGCGCCTGCTGACCGATGCGCCGAACCTGCGCGAGGTCATCCTGTTTCCGCATCTGCGCGAGGAGGATGCGTGACTGCGCTCGCCTGGTTGTGGCAGTGGCTCACGGGCATCGGCGGCTCGCTGGCGACAGGTCTTATTGTCGCCGTTGCCCTGGGCCTCGGCGCGCTGGCATTTCTATTCTTCGGCTCCGCCGTGGTGGTGCTCGAGCGCTTCGCGCGAAACGCCGGTCGCCTGCGCTTTCTGTTGCCGGTGAGTCTGGTCTGGGCGGCGCTGCTCGGTCTGCTCGGTACCGATGTGGAACTGATCGAGGGGCTGGGCTTCGTCTGGCCGGGCGCGCTCACGGCCTGGTCGCTCTCGGCGCTGCTCGCGTTGCTGCTGCTCGCGGCAGCCGTCTCGCTGATCGCGCTGCTGCTGCGCCACCTGTCTGCCCGCAGCCTCGTCTGGCTCGGCGTGACAGCGCCCGGTCTCGGCTACGCGCTCTTCGTCGGCGGCCTCGGCAGCACCGGCTACGCCCTGGCGCCGCTTCTGGTCAGCGGCGGCGTGTGGGCGAGTTTCGTCTGGCGCCGGCGCGCTACAGGCGCCGGGCAAGAGGGAGCGCGCAGCGTCGGCGAAAGCCTGAGCGCGCTGCTCAGCCTGCTGCTCGGCGCGGGCCTGCTCTTTGCGCTGCTGCATGGAGAACCTTCCGTCGCCGTGGCGCGAAGCGGCGGCCTGTTGCTCGGCGGATTTCTGCTGCTGGTGCTGCTCGGCCTGCTCCCGCTCGCGGCGACCGGGCTCGTCGAAAGTCGCGGCAGCGCCGAGTGGTTCATCGCCTGGCGCTACTTGTTTGCCCGGCGCCGCCAGACTTTTATTTCGGTGATCACGGGCATCTGCGTCGCGGGTGTCGCCGCCGGGGTCTGGCTGATCGTCACCGTGCTCTCGGTGATGAACGGTTTCGAGCGCACCTGGCGCGAAGAAATTATCGGCAACCGCGCCCACCTGACTGTGCAAAGCGCCCACGGTTCGATCGAGGGCTACGCGGCGCTGCTCGAGCGGATTGACGCCTTCCCGGAGGTCGAGGGCGCGTCGCCCTACACCGAGATGGACGGCATGGTGCGCGGCGAGCGTGGCGAGATTCTGGGCGTGCGGCTGCGCGGTGTTGACCCCGGGCGCGTCACCGGCGTCACCGATCTGCGCGAGGATCTGCTGCCCGGCTCCGAGGGCGCGCTCGAAGCGCTGGCGCCGGACGCGCAGGGCGACCCCGGCGTGGTCATCGGCCACCGTCTGGCGCAGGCCATCGGCGTCGGCCCGGGCGACCCCTTCACGCTGATCTCGCCCTTCGGCGGGCCGCCGACGCCCCTCGGCCCCGCCCCGCGCCTGGTGCGCTTTCGCGTGGCGGGCGTGTTCCAGTCGAGCTTCTTTCAATACGACGAGATTTACGCCTACACCGACCTCGCCGGCGCACGCTCTTTCCAGCGCAGCGTGGACGCGGTGAGCGGCATCGAGGTGCGCACCGGCGACTACTACCGCTCGCGCCGCGTCGCCCGTGCGCTCGAGCGCGAACTCGGTTTCCCGTACTACACCCGCGACTGGAAGGAATTCTTCCCGCCTTTCTTTCAGGCGCTCAAAACCGAGCGGATAATGATGTTCGTGCTGCTGACGATGATCATGGTGGTAGCAGCCTTCACCATCGTGGTGACGCTGATCATGATGATCATGGAAAAGTCGAGCGACATTGCGATTCTGAAAGCGATGGGCGCGACGGACGCGATGGTCGAGCGCATCTTCGCACTGCAGGGCACGATGATCGGCCTGCTCGGCACCACCCTCGGCCTGGTCTCGGGCGTGGCCGTCACCACGCAACTCGACTGGATTCAAAAGCAGATCGAGTTTCTGACCGGCGTGGACACGCTGCCGGCCGAGATCTACCAGTTTTCGAACCTGCCCTGGGAGATTCAGGTGGGACAACTCGCGGTGGTCTCCGCCATCGCCATGGTGTTGGCGCTCGGGGCGACCCTGCTGCCGAGCCGGCACGGCGCGCGCCTCGACCCCGCCCCCGCGCTGCGCAGCGAGTGAAACGGCGATGACCCTGCTTCAGGCCGAGGGCCTCGACAAGAGTTTCCGCACCGGCTCCGGCGACGAGATTTCGGTGCTGCGCGCGCTCGACTTTTCGCTGCAGCGGGGCGAGCGCGTCGCCATTCTCGGCCAGTCGGGCGTCGGCAAGTCAACGCTGCTGCATGTGCTCGGCGCGCTGGAGCACCCGACCCGTGGCGCGCTGCGCTTCGAGGGCGAGGATGTGTTCGCCCTGTCGCCCGATGCGCTGGCGCGGTTCCGCAACGCGCAACTCGGCTTCGTGTTTCAGTTCCACCACCTGCTGCCCGAGTTCAACGCCCTCGAAAATGTGATGATGCCCGGCCTGATTGGCGGCGCGGGTTTTGCGGAGACGCAACGCCGCGCGCGCGAAATCCTGGACGATGTGGCGCTGTCGCAGCGCGCGGCGCACCCGGTCGGCAAACTTTCGGGCGGCGAGCGGCAGCGCGTGGCGGTGGCGCGTGCGCTGCTGCTCGACCCGCCGCTGCTGCTCGCCGACGAGCCCACCGGAAACCTCGACCCGGAAACCGGCGCGCGGGTCACCGAGTTGCTGCTCGAGTTGAACCGCCGCCGTGGCGCCGCCCTGGTGATCGTCACCCACAACGCCGGTCTGGCCGCCCGCATGGACCGGGCGCTGGTGCTCGAAGCGGGGCGGCTGCGCCCGGGCTGAGGGTGCTTCTGACCGCGCTGGCCGGGGGCAAGTTGTTGAAAACAGAAGCTTTTTGCGCTGCGCCTCGGGTTGCCTCGGGGCGGGGGTGGCAGTAAAATGGGCGGCAGCCGCTCGCTCCCGGCCCGGGCTTTGGAGCCATCCGCAATTTCGGATAGCTTCGGGCGTCGGGACGCGGGGTTCTGGCAGTCCGCTGGCTGCGGGATGGCGGGCGACGCGGCCGCGCCAAAGGCGACAGGCGGAAACGGGCAGACGAAACCAACGCTCGCGGGCATGACGCTGCGGACGCCCCGGCGAGTCCGGGCCAGTTGCCCGGGAGCGTCAGACAAATCCCGAAGCGGCGACAGCGGACAGCAAACAGCGACGGCGAAAGAGGAACCTGCAAGGTGCGCACACGGATACCCTTCGATGCAGCGCGGCCCGGCTGCGCGCGGCGCGGGCGCAAAGCCACGGCGCTGGCGCTGCTCTTTGCGTTTGCGCTGCTTGCGGCGCCGGGCGCCCGCGCCCAGGAGCCGGTCGCCGAGGGTTCCACCGTGCGCGTCGTGGTCGCCGTGCTGCCCTTCGAGGTGCACAGCGCGCGGCCACTCGAATATCTCGAGGGCTCGCTGGCCGACCGCCTCGGCGCGCGGCTCGAAGAGAGCGGTCGCATCGAGGTGCTCGAGCGGCTGACGCTGCGCGAGTCCCTTGCGGGCTTTGGCGAGAGCCGCTCCGAGGACGCGGTGCGCCGTCTCGCGCGCGAACTCGGGGCCGACTGGGTGGTCTTCGGCAGCCTGACCGAACTCGCCGGCCAATACAGCCTCGATGTGCGGGTGACGCCGGTCGAGAGCCGCGTCGCCAGCACCACGCTCACCTACTCGGCGAGCGACGACGAGGCGCTCTTGGGCCGCATGGACGAGTTGGCCAGCCGGGTCGCCGGGCTCGTGACCGGCGGCGAGCAGCAACTGCAGGTCGTGTCGGTCACGGTCGAGGGCGCGCGCAACCTCGAGCGCGTAACGGCCGCGCTGCGCCTGCGCGAGGGCGACAACTTTTCGAGCGCGCTCTTGCGCGAGGACATGTCGCGCCTTCAGGCTCTCCCCGATGTGGCGACGGCCAGCGTCGCCACCGAGAGCGCGCCGGGCGGTATGAAGGTGGTGTATCGAGTCGTGCCGACCGAGCGGCTGCCCGCCCGCGAACTCGGCGCGGTGTCGTCGTCGTCCCCGGATCGCGTCGCCGGGATCGAGATTCGCGGCAACAAGCGCATCGAGGCCGCCGCCATCCGCGCGCGCCTCGGCACCCGTGTCGGCGGCGCGCTGAACCAGCCGCAGATTTCAGAGGATGTGCGCGAGGTTCACCAGCTCGGTTTCTTCAGCAATGTGAAGGTGCTGCTCGCGCCGAGCCCTGCCGGGCGCATCGTGATCTTCGAGGTGGAGGAGAACCCGGTGGTGCGTCAGGTGACGCTGACCGGGAACGACGAAGTGGACGAGGAGAAGATCAAGGACAATCTGACGCTGACCACCGGCGCCACTCTGGATTTGCCGCTGCTCTTCGAGAACCGGCAGCGCATTGAGGCGATCTACCGCGCTGAGGGGTTTTATCTGGCCAAGGTGCGCCACGAGGTCGAAACGCTGCCCGGTGACGCGGTCGCCATTCACTTCAGCGTGGACGAGGGCAAGAAGCCGAAGCTGCGCTCGATCGAGTTCGTCGGCAACGAGGCCTTCGAGGACGAGGAACTGCTCGACGGTTTCAAGACCAAGACCTGGGCCTGGCACTCCTTCGCCACGCGCTTTTTCGACAAGTCGGGAACCTACTCGGAGCCGCTCTTCATGCAGGATCTGCGCACGGTGTCCGACCGCTATCTCGACAACGGCTACATCCGCGCCGAGGTCGGCGACCCCGAGGTGGACACCGAGGGCGGCGATCTCAATGTCCGTGTGCCCATCACCGAGGGCGAGCAGTTCCATGTGCGCTCGCTCGATGTGCGCGGCGACGAGACCATTGATGTCAAGCGGCTGCGCCTCGGGCTGAACCTCAAAGAGGGCCAGATCTTCGACCGCTCGGCGTTGAACGACGACATCGAGGTGCTCGAGCATCAGTACACCGATCGCGGCTTTTACGCCGCCGAGGTGGACCCGTTGACGCGCGTGGACGACGGGGAGCGCAGCGTGGATGTAACCTTCGAGGTGGAGAAGGGGCCGCTGTATTTCCTGCGCAAGCTCGACATCGCCGGCAACACGAACACCGTGGACTCGGTGGTGCGGCGCGAGATGCAGATGGTCGAGGGCGAACTCTACTCGGCGCGCGCCCTCGACATCAGCAAGCGGCGCGTCGAGGGGCTCGGCTACTTCGAAGAGGTCAACATCGAGCCGAAGCTCACGGATCATCCGGACCAGCTCGACCTCGATATGAGTGTGGTGGAGCGGCCGACCGGCTCGCTCTCCTTCGGCGCGGGCTTCTCGTCGCGCGATGGTTTCGTGCTCTCGAGTTCGGTCTCGCAGAGCAACCTGTTCGGGCGTGGTTATGGCGGCTCGGTCTCGGCGGACCTCGGCAAGCGCACCAACCGCTACTCCATCAATGTATCCGACCCGTATTTTCTGGGCAGCACCTTCGGCTTTCAGGCGCGCACCTTCCAGACGGACATCGAGTTTCGGAACTTCGACCTCGACACCCTCGGCCTCGAGCTGGCGCTCTCGCACCTGCTCGACAACGCCGGCCGCACCCGCGCCTTCCTGCGTTACAGTTGGTCGAAGCGCGATGTGCGGCGGCGCGTCGGCGTGCGCGCGGCCTCGCCGATTCAGCGCGAAGTCGCCTCGGCGGGGGAGACCACGAGCCTGCTCGGTTTCTCGCTGCGGCGCGATACGCGCAACGACCGCATTGCGCCCACCTTCGGCGAACTCAGCGACCTGTCCTTCGACTTCGCCGGCCTCGGCGGCTTC
Organism: Myxococcota bacterium; assembly: GCA_020027245.1. Taxonomy (GTDB): domain Bacteria; phylum Myxococcota_A; class UBA9160; order UBA9160; family UBA6930; genus JAHRAN01. The sequence continues at coordinate 9,888 of JAHRAN010000173.1, read as the reverse complement.
AGCCAGTTTCTGCGCTTCGAGGCGCGCAACGTCCGCTACCTGCGCAACCCGCGTTGGGTACCGCGCTGGCTGCCCTCGAGCCAGACGGGTACCTGGGTGCTGGGCGCGCGCTTCGGCTGGGTGCTGCCCTTCAATGATGTCGCGGACTTCGACTTCTCGAATGCGAACCCCTACACCGGGGACATTGATGATCTCGGTCTGATGTTCGATGAACCGGATCACGAGGCCAACGCGCCGCGCCGCCTCGATCAGATAGACCTGGATATTGATCTGCCGCTTTCCGAGCGCTACTTCCTCGGCGGCATCGGTCGCTACCAGTTGCGCGGTTTCGAGTCGCGCTCGGTCGGGCCGCGCCGCGCCACGCTGGTGCCGGTGGCGATCTCCACCTACAACGAGGACATCGAGGATGGCAACCGCGTCGTGTTCGAACTCGCGGGGCGGCGGCGCGGCGTCTGCGGCGCGAACGCCGCTGGCGATACCGTGAACGAAGACATCCGCTGCAACAGCTACACCGACCGCGACCCCGAGGATTATGACAACATCAACGAGACGGATGTCATCGGCGGCAACAAGTTCCTGTCGGGCACCGTCGAGTACCGCTTCCCGATTTCCGAGGGGCTGGGCCTGATCGGCATCGCCTTCCTCGATTTCGGCAACGCCTTCGGCGAGGAAGAGGACGTCTGGGATCTCGGCCTGTGGCGCGTCGGCACTGGCCTGGGCGCGCTCTGGTTCTCTCCCTTCGGCCCGCTGCAGGCTTTCTTTGGCATACCGCTCGACCCCTACGAGGATGAAGACTCGAGCGTGTTCGAATTTTCCGTTGGTGGTCAGGCATTCTGATCATCCCCAAACCCCGGACAATGAGGGAGTTCCCGGCAATGAAGTTCAACAGGAGCCTTTTAACCGTTCTGACCGTGCTGCTCGGTGGCGGACTGCTGTTCGCCGGCGCCGCGCAGGCGCAGGAAATGAAAATCGGCATCGTGGATTCCGAGCGCGCGCTGTTCGGAACCGAAGACGGCAAGGCCGCCCGCGAGGAATTCGAGCGCAAGCAGCGCGATGCGCAGGGGCAGTTGCAGCCGCTGGTGGATCGCGCCAAGCAGATTCAGGAAGAGCTCGACAGCAAGAAGTTCGTACTCTCGGAAGACGCGCTGTTTCAGAAGCGCGCCGAGCAGGCCGAGCTTCAGAACAAGATTCAGTCGAAGGCGCAGGAGCTCGAAGGGCAGTTGAAGATTGATCAGGGCAGGCTGATCGCGCCTCTGCAGCAGAAGTTGCAGCAGACCATCGAGGACATCGGCCGCGAGCAGGGCTTCACGATGATCCTCCAGCGCGGCAACAACCTGCTTTTGTACTCGCGCGAAGCGCTCGACATCACCGATCTGGTCATCTCGCGCTTCGACCAGATCTAGAGTCCGCGTTGCCCGACCTTCACCCCTGCGCCGTGGTGGACCCCGCAGCCAAGCTGGCGGACGATGTGGAGGTGGGCGCCTACGCCGTGGTCGGGCCGCAGGTGGAGCTCGGCCCCGGGGTCGAGGTGCGTCCGCACGCGCACATTCGCGGGCGCACAACAATCGGCGCACACACCCGCATCTTTCCCTTCGCCGTCGTCGGTGAGGAGCCGCAGGACAAGGACTTCCCGAAAAACGGCGCCACCGAGCTTCGCATCGGCGAGCGGAATGTAATCCGCGAGCACAGCAGCATCCACCTCGGCACGCCGGAGGGCGGCGGCTGCACGCTGATCGGCGACGACAATCTGTTCATGAACGGCTCCCATGTCGGGCACGACGCGCAGATCGCTTCGCAAATCATCGTCGCCAGCAACGTGGCGCTCGGCGGCCACTGCGAGATTCAGGACTTCGCGGTGATCGGCGGCCTGTGCGGCGTGCACCAGTTCGCGCGCATCGGCGAGTCGGCGATTGTGGCTGGCCTCTCGGGCGTGGCCCGGGACGCGCCGCCCTTTTCGATGGTCGCCGGCGAGCGCACCACGCTGCGCGGCATCAACAAAGTGGGTCTCCGGCGCCGGGGCTTCTCGCCTGCGGTGTGTCGTGAAATCAAACGCGCCTACCACATCATCTTCTACTCGGAGTTGCGGCTCGAGGTCGCGCTCAAACGGGTCCGGGAAGAGGGACTCGCCTGCGAAGAGGTGGGCCGGCTGCTGAACTTCCTTGCGACGCCGTCGCCCCGTGGCTTCAGCCGCAGGTGAAGCGCCATGGCCGTGGTCGGCCTGGTGGCCGGGGCCGGGCGCTTCCCGTTTGTGATTTCGCGTGCGGCAGCGCGCGCCGGGCATCGGGTTGCCGCCGCCGGTCTGCGCCACCTGGTCGAGCCTGCGCTCGAGACCGAAGTCGCCGTCTTCGAGCCGCTCTATCTGGGTGAGTTTCAGGTGCTGTTTGATTTCTGGCGGCGCCATGGCGCACACGCGGTGCTGATGGCCGGCAAGGTGCCGAAAACCCTGCTCGCCGATCCAAAGGCCACCCGCCCCGACGCGATTGCGCGGCAACTGCTCTCGGAGCTGCGCGACGACAGCGACGATGCGTTCCTGGGTCTGGTGGCGCGCGCCATCGAGGCGGCCGGTTTCGATCTGCGCGAGCAGTTGGCCTTCACGCCGGAGTTGCGCGCGCCGCGCGGTGTGATCGGCGCGCACGCGCCAGGTGCAGCGGCGCGCGCCGATCTGGTGTTCGGTTGGGAGCAAGCGCGCGCCCACGGCAAAAGCGGCGCCGGGCAGACGGTGGTGGTGGGCGAGCAGCGCGTGCACGCCCGCGAATCCGCCATGCACACCGACGACGCCATCGCGCGCGGCTGCCAGAGTGCGCAGGGTGGGCCAGCGCGCGTCATCAAGCGGAAGCGCCCCGATCAGGATCCGCGCTTTGACTTGCCGACGGTGGGGCCGGAGACGATTCGCGCCATGGCGCAGGGCGGCGCCGACCTGCTGGCCGTGGAAGCCGGTTTCACCGTGCTGCTCGAGCGCGCGCGGCTCCTGCGCGATGCAGATGCCGCCGGCATCGCCGTGCTCGGCGTTGACGACGCGCTCATCGCCGAATGGTCAGCGGCTTCGTGAAGGCGCTGCGTCTGGTTGTCATCGGCGTCGGCCACATGGGTCGCTTCCACGCCGAGAAGATTCGCGCGCTCGGGGCGGAACGCTTTGATGTCGAACTCGTCGCGGTTTTCGACCGCAACGCCGAGCGCTGTGCGCAGGCGGCTTCGCACTTTGGCGCGCGCGCGCTCGGCGGGCTCGACGAGGCGCCCGCCTGCGCCGACGCCGCCGTGGTGGCGGTGCCGACCATCGCCCACGCCGAGGTTGCGCGGCCGCTGCTCGAAAGCGGGCTCGATGTGCTGGTGGAAAAGCCCATCGCCGCCAGCCTCGAGCAGGCCGAGCGACTGCTGGCGCTGGCGCGGGATCAGGGGCGCGTGCTTCAGGTCGGGCATCTCGAGTGGTTCAACGCCGCCATGCAAACGGCGCGCGCGCACTTGCGGCAGCCGCGCTTTATCGAAGCGCACCGCCTCGGCCCCTTTCCGGCGCGCGCCACCGATGTTGATGTGGTGCGCGACCTGATGATTCACGACATAGACATCGCGCAGCGTCTGCTCGGCGCCGAGCCCGAGCGCATAGACGCCATCGGCGTGCCGGTGGTGACTTCTTTCGTGGACATCGCCAACGCGCGCCTGGTGTTTCCCGGTGGCTCTGTTGCGAACCTCACCGCGAGCCGCGTATCGCCGGCGACGCTGCGCCGGATTCGCTTCTTTCAACCCGATGCCTACCTCTCGGTTGACTTGCTCGAGCAGACGGTGTGGAGCGCAGAGCGCAATGCGGCCCGCAATGCTGTGGCGGCGCAGCAGCCGATTGCGTTGCAGCGCCTCGAAGTCGAGCGTGGCGATGCGCTGCAGAGTCAACTGCGCTCCTTTGTGACAGCAGTGCGCACGCGCGAAGTAGAGACTGGCGCGGGCGGGCAGGGGCTCGCTGCGCTGCGCACCGCGCTGCGCGTCATCGCCGCCATGTCTTCGCCCGGGGACGCGGGCCGATGACGACGCTTTTGATCTCGGCGGGCGACGCCTCCGGCGACTTGCACGCCGCCGCTCTGGTAGCAGAGTTGAAGCGTCGCGACCCCGCGCTGCGTGTGCTCGGGCTCGGCGGGCCGAACCTCGCGCGCGCTGGCGCCGAGCTCGTGGTCGAGCAGCGCGAAATCGCCATCGGCGGCCTGCGCTTTTTGTGGAGCGATGTGCGCCGCGTTGTCGGCGCCTGGCGTCGCATGACCCGCGCGCTGCGCGAAACCCAGCCGGAGCTCGTGGTGCTGGTGGATTCTCCCGATTTCAACATCCCGCTGGCGGCGCGCGCAAAGCGCGAAGGCGCACGAGTACTGTATTACATCGGCCCGCAACTCTGGGCCTGGCGACGCGGGCGCATTCACAAAATCGCGCGTCGCGTGGACCAGATGGCTCTGATCTTTCCCTTCGAGACCGAAGTGTACGAAGGCGCCGGCTTGCCCGTCGAGTTCGTCGGCCACCCGCTGCTCGATCGGCTTCAAGGTTTCAACGAGACGAATACCAGAGAAGACTGTCGTCGCAGCCTCGGCTTCGATGCGGCGCGGCCTCTGGTGGCGCTGCTGCCCGGCAGTCGCCGTAACGAAGTCCGCGGGCTGCTTCCCCTGTATCTGGCCGTCGCCCGCGCCCTGCATGCGCGCGATGCGCGAATTGTTTTTTCCATCGCGCAGGCGCCGAGCATCGAGCGCGAAATCATAGACGAGGTACTTGCGCGCGAGCCGCTGCCGGATGCGCTCGAACTTTCGGTCGTCACCGAGCGTCGCTACGAATTATTGCGCGCCGCCGACGCTGTGCTCTCGAAGCCGGGCACCGCAACGCTCGAGACGGCTCTGCTCGGCACGCCGCTGGTGGTCGCCGGACGCACCGGCTGGTTCACCTGGCTTTTGCTGCGCCGCCTGCTTCGGGTGTCAACGCTGACGCTGCCGAACCTGATTGCGGGCTGCAGCGTGGCGCCTGAATTTTTACAGCAGCGCGCAGAGCCGCAGGTCATTGCAGCGGCGCTTCAGGCGCGGCTTCGCGACCCGCTGCGCTCCGCGCAGCAACGCGCTTTCGCCTTGGTAAAGAACCGCCTCGGCGGCCACGGCGCGACAGCGCGCACGGCGGAAATCGCCATGGAGATGCTTCGTGGGCGCGCTTCGACATAGCCTCGCCGCACTCGCGGCGCTTGTCTTTGCTGTGCCCGCGCTCGTCGCACTGGCGCTGCGGCCGCGCTTTCGCGTGGGTTTGAAAGAGCGGCTCGGCGCGCATCCCGGCGCGCGCGTACCACAGGCCCCCGCGCGGCCGGTCTGGCTTCACGCGGCTTCGGTCGGCGAAGCCATCGCCGCGCTGCCGCTGCTCGACGCCCTCGAAAGCCGCACCGACGGTGTCGTGGCCAGCACCAGCACGCCGACCGGACGCGCCCTGCTGCACGCGCGCCGCCCCAACCTCGCCTGCGGTCTCGCGCCCCTCGATCACCCCTGGCCCCTGGCCCGCGCCGTCAGCGCCCTTCATCCCTCGGCGCTGGTGCTGGTCGAGACGGAACTCTGGCCTTGCCTGATTCGGGCCGTCACCGACCACGGCGCGCCGGTGATGGTCGTGTCGGGCCGGCTCTCGACCTCGGCTTTCCAGAATTATGCACGACTGCGGCGCTGGCTTCAGCCCACCTTCGCGCGCATTGCGGCGGTGGGCGCGCGCAGCGAACGCGACGCGGAGCGTTTCATAATGCTTGGCGTCGCGCGCGAGCGGGTGACGGTGACGGGAGATCTGAAGCTCGAAGCGCCGTCGCCCGCTGAGCGCATCGCGCCGGAACTCGCGCAGCGTCTCGGCGCCGCGCCCCTCCTTGTTGGCGGCAGCACCCACGAGGGGGAAGAGCAGGCGCTGCTCGACGCCTTCGACATGGCGCAGAGTGAAACGCAGCCGCTCGCGCTGCTGCTCGCGCCGCGTCACCCCGAGCGCTTCGAGCGCGTGGCCGAACTCGTGCGCGCGCGTGGCCGCACTTTGCGGCGGCGCAGTGTTGCGGGGCCGCCGCTGGCGTCCGGCGAGGTGCTGCTGCTCGACAGCCTCGGCGAACTGGCCGGGCTCTGGTCTCGCGCCCGGCTCGCCTTCGTCGGCGGCACGCTTGCGCCCGTCGGTGGACACAACCTGCTCGAACCCGTCGCGCGCGGCGCGCCGGTGTTGTTCGGCCCGCATACCGGGAATGTTCGGGGCGCCGTGGCGCTGCTCAAAGAGGTGGGCGCTGGCATCGAAGTCGAGGATGCAGCCGCTCTTCGTCGCGCCGTGCTGCACGCGCTCGCCGCCCCCGATGCGTTCCGACGCCGTGGCGAACGCGGACGCGCGGCGCTCGAAGCGCACCGTGGCGCGAGCGAGCGAAGCCTGGCGCTGATCGAGCGCGTATGCGAAGACGCCCGGCGGGCGAGCGCGTGAGCGCGCCGTGGTTCTACGAGCGCGCGCCGGGCTTCTGGCGTCGGATGGCGCTGCTTCCCCTCGGCGTGGCGTCGCGCATCTGGTCACTCGGCGCCGCGCTGCACCGCGCCTGGTACAGACACGGCCCGGGCCGAGCTGCGCGCTTGCCCTGCAAGGTACTGAGCGTCGGCAATCTGGTGGTCGGCGGCAGCGGCAAGACTCCCACCACGGCCTGGATTGCGAACGCGCTGCGCGCGCGGGGGCATCGCGTTGCGGTTGCGAGCCGTGGCTATGGCGGTCGCAGCCGGGCGGAGGTCGAGCTGGTTTCCGACGGACGCCGGGTGCACGGCCGCTTCGAATCCTCGGGCGACGAGCCGATGTGGCTGGCGTCGCGCGCGCCCGGTGTTCCGGTGCTGGTGGGCCGCCGCCGCGATCTCGTCGGCCGCTATGCCGTCGCCGCACTCGACACGCAGTTGCTGCTGCTCGACGACGGCTTTCAGCATCACCGGCTTGCGCGCGACCTCGACCTGTTGACATTCCACGGGGCATCGGGTCTCGGCAATGGTCGCGTGCTGCCGCGTGGCCCGTTGCGTGAAGGGTTGCGCGCGCTGGCGCGGGCCGACGCCGTGATCGTGGTGGACGGCCCGATGCCCGCGCGCGACGCCGCGCGCATCCGCGCCCATACGTGTGGAGCCGAGTGGTTCGAGTTGCGGCGCAGTCCACAGGATTTGCGTCCGCTGGCCGGTGGTCCGCGCCGTCCGCCGCAGACGCTCGCGGGCGAGCAGGTGGGCGTGCTGAGCGGCATCGCGCACCCCGACGCGCTGCGCGAAAGCGTCCAGAGGCTCGGCGCCCGCGTCGTGGCCAAGCGCGCGTTTCCCGATCATCACCGCTATCGGCCAGGCGATTTCACGGAGCTCGCATCTGAGGCGCCGCTCTGGGTCACCACCGAAAAGGACGCGGGCAAGATTCAACCGGCCTGGGCCGCCGGCATCGAGTTGCTGGTGCTGGCGCTCGAAACGAGTTTCGTCGAGCCGGAGCGCTTTCTCGCCTGGCTCGAAGCGCGGCTTGGCGACGGTCGCACCGGCGCCACCGGGAAGTGAGGGCGACTGGCCCTGAAGCCCGTCGCCAGAGTGAGGGTTCTCAAGGCTGGCGGGGTGCGCCAGCACCACCGGCGGGCGGAGCTCGCCGGTAGCCGAGGCGGTGCAGGGCGACGCGCCGGAGTTCGGGGTGCAGGTGGCGCAACATCGCATGGCGCAGCGTGTAGTCCTCGCCGCAGTAGCCATCCAGAAAGCGCATCATATTGTGCGTGCCGATGTCTCCCTGAAGGCCGTGTTTCAACGCGGAGCGATAGATCCGCATCAACTGCGCCATGCGCTCGGCGGGCGTCAGCGCGGGACGGATGCGCGCCAGGTCGAGATCAATCACGATGACCTCGAAGCCGCCCGGCTGCTCCCGCAACAGCAGGTTCCCGAGGTGCAAGTCGGCGTGGCGACAACCGGCGTCGTGGAGTTTGCGGATGCTCCGACCTGCGGCCTGACTGACTGCCTGCAGCGCGCCGGCGTCGGGCGTGGCGCGCAGCCAGTCGAGTGCGTTGCAGGTGTTCGCCTCGAAGCGGGTGGCGAAGGCCAGCCGCCACATGCCCCGGCGGCGTTCGCCCACAACCAGCAGCGGCTCCGGCAGCGGCGCGCCCGCCTGGCGCAGCGCGTATGTGTGCGCGAGTTCCCGGAGCGGGCGCGCGGGTGACGTGAAGCGGTCGCCCAGCACGCCCCCCAACCAGCCGCCGTGAAGCAGGCGGCGCAGCAGCACGCGCGGGCCGCCGCCGGGCCAGGGCAGCACGAAGGTCATCGTCCGTCCCGCCGCCGCTGGCTCGGCGCGCTCGAAAACGCGCTCGAGTCCGCCGGGTGACAGCAAGCCGAGTGCGTGGGCCGCAGCGCGCAGGTCGTCGCGCGCCACCAGCAGGCAGGGGCCGCTTTGTTCGAGACGAAAGCCGGGCGGCGGTGACGGCATTGTCGGCGGCATCATTTAGCCACCACCACCGCCCGCGCGTCCGGCGCGGCGGAGCAGCCCGGCGGCGCACAGGGCGAGCAACGCATTCGGTATCCAGAGTGCAAGCCAGGCCGGGAGCAGACCCCCTTCGGCGATGGCGCTCGCACCCGACAGCAGCGCGTAGTAACTGAACACCAGCGCGACGCAGACCATCACGCCAAATGCCCGCGCGCCGCGCCGCCGCAGCACGCCGAGGGGCACGCCGACCAATGCGAAGAGCAGCGGGGCGAAGGGCAGGGCGAGCCGTCGCTGGAGATGCAGCGCGTAGCGTTCGCGCCCCGCCTGCTGCGGCGCGGCGAAGGCGGTGGCTCCCGCTTCGAAGCGCGCGAGTTCCTGCACGAGTTGGCGCGTGCTCATCTCCCGGGGGCGCAGCGCTTCGATGCCGATCAGCCGCTTCATATCGAAGCTGTAGTCGAAGTGCTCGAAGGAAATGCGCTGCGTGCGCGCGTCTTCGCTGGCGCGCGTCTCGAAGTGAATGTCGCCCTGCCGAAGGCGCAGGTGTCCGCGCAGCGCTTCGGGGTCGAACGCGAACTCGCCGCTGGCGGCCGCCACCAGATACGGCCGCTCGCGGGCGCTGCGGTCGAACACCAGCACGCCCTCGAGTTGCTTCTCGTGGCGCGCGTCCACATAAAGCAGGCGCTGCCCCTCGCGGTCGAGCGGATTGAAACGCCCCGCGCGGATGATCTCGCCCCGCGCCGCCACTTCGCCGAGCAGTGCGCGCAGGTTGCGTCGCGCGGCCGGCTCGGCTTCGTGCAAAAGCCACGCGGTGCCAGCGCCCACCACGAGCGCGAGCAGCAGCACCGGCGTCAGCAGTTGCGCGAGGCTCAGGCCGAGCGCGCGCAGCGCCAGCACCTCGTTGTCGGCGGAGAGCCGGCCGAGCGCGACCATCACGCCAAACAGGAAGGCGATCGGCAGCGCGTAGGTCGAGAAGCGCGCGCCCAGAATGGCGAGCAGGCGCAACGCATCTTCGAGGGTCAGCCCCATGCCCGCCAGATGTTGAAGCTGGCGCAGCGCATTCTGGAACACGAGCAGCGCGCCGACGGCCAGAAGCCCGAGCAGCGCGTACTGCAATACCTCGCGGAGCAGGTAGCCAGACAAAGTCCGCGGGAGCCGCATGGGCGCGATGCTACCGGGGCGCCCCGCGCCCCGCCCATCCCGTTGACCGCCCCGAGCGGCTGCCGGAAGGGGCACCGGTCGCTGACGCGACCGGCGCTTCTCATCGGTGCCGCCTGCTACTTCGTGGCATTCTCACGCCGCCACGGTTGCGGCAGTGGGCGGTAGTCGAAGCGGCGGAGCCGCCACCCTCACCCGGCGACGGGCTACAAGGCCCGTGGCGATGGGCTTTATGGCCCATCGCCCCCTCTCCCTTACAGGGAGAGGGTTAAGAAGAGATGAAGCGGCGCTTTATTAATGTTCGGTTCCCCTCTTCTC
>JAHRAN010000122.1 GCA_020027245.1 Myxococcota bacterium | reverse complement strand
GCGTGCTCGGCGCCGTGGTGCCGCTGCTGCTCCAGGCCATGAATCAGGATCCCGCCGTCGGCTCCGGCGTCTTCGTCACCACGCTGACCGACATCTTCGGCTTCGCCTTCTTCCTGAGCCTCGGCACTCTGGTCCTAGACCGCCTGGTCTGACGGCGGGCTGACGCCCGCTGGCCCACCTTAAGAACCCTCACCCCTGGCCCCTCTCCCATAGGGAGAGGGGAATGAGAAAGAGAGGGAATTAACCAAGCGCGAGAGGGCAGCGGTTTGCTCCCTCTCCCCCTGGGAGAGGGTTGGGGCGAGGGTTCCCGAGGTGTGACGGCGGGCGCAGCCCGCCGGGTGGCGGAACGCTCACAAAAACGGCTGCAGTGCGCGATGCCAGTGGGCGCGTTTTTGCTCGAAGCGCAGGCTGGCGTGCGCCGGGCTGCTCGATGGCAACCGCTCAATGTGCAAGCGCGCGCGCACCGGCGCCGACAGGCCCGGCAGCAGGTGACGGCGGAAGGCGGACTCGGCCTTGGCGCCATTGAAGAACACCGCGCGCAGCGTTGCGTGCGCGGCGAGCACCGCGCCCACCGGGTTCGGCTGCTCGCTCGCAGGGCGAATGCCCGCATCAAGACTTCCCCGGCGCTCGCAGCAGGCGAGAACATCCCAGAGCCCGATGCCCGCGTCCATCAGCCTCGCCACGCGCTGCGCATACGAAAGACTTGCCGGAAAGCCGACGACCCGCGCCATGATCGGCCAGAAGGCGTTTCGGGGATGCGCGTAGTAGCGCCGCTGCGACAGCGACGCCGCACTCGGCATCGAGCCCAGCAGGAGCAGACGGGGCGCGGGCGGGAGCAGCGCATCGAGACTGCGGATGCGGCGGTACGCAGACATCACCGCGCTCAGAAGAAGAACTCGAAGAGCGCGTAAAAAAGTGTTGACGGCCCGCCCGGCCCGCCGTACTGCGAGGCGGGGCCGCCCGCAAAGTACTGCAGGCCGAGGTGAATCTCCGCAGCGTTCAGCCCGCTGAAGCCGAGGCTCGGCGCCAGCACCGCGCTGCCGCCGTTCCAGTCCCAGAGCAGCAGCAACCCGGCGTGAAGCGTCGGCAGCGGCTCGTAGCCGAGTTCGATGCCGGTCGTGTGACGGGCCTGACCGATCACCCGGCTGCTGCCGAAGCGCTGCGGCGAGACGGGTTCGCCGCGCGACGCCTGCGCGCTCACCGGCCCGGCGAAGAAGGGCAAGGCCGACCCGGCGCGTCCCGCACCAAAGCCGAGCGCGTTGCCGTTGTAGAGATGCTCGACCAGCACATACAAGCCGCTGCCCAGTTCGAAGTTGTTGTCAACGCTGACCGCAAGCTGCACGAAGGGGTCGAGCGAGCGGGCCGTGGCTTCGCCGAAGCGCCGCAGCTTGCGGGGCGAACGGGTGTAGATCGCCTCGATGCGGAAAGCCGCATCGCCCAGGTTGCCGGCCAGCTCCGCGCCGACGCCCACGGCGCGCTCGAAAACTCCCGCCAGCGCGGCGATGTCCAGATCGCGCCACAAAGCCTGATAGCGCAGCGCGGTGCGCGCATCGGCCGAGCGCGTGGCCGGGGCGTAGAGGGCATGCAGCGAGGCTTTGTCCGAGAGCAGGAAGCGCAACTCGATGGCGTCAATGCCCGGCGAGTGATCGCCCTCCACGGCCAGCGGGCCGATGGCGTTGAAGCGGTCAACCGGGTTCCAAAGGCGCGCCACGCCCCAGGGAATGCGCTGCCGGCCAGCCGTCACTTGCAGCCGCTCGCCCTCGTAGCGAAGCCAGCCCCGATACACCCGGTGCACCCAGGCATGGCGGTTGCTTTGGGAGCCGACCTGCGCCTCAAGGCCCAGAAAAGTATCCGGCAGCGCGCCGGGCGTGGCAAAGAGTTCAGCGGGCACGCCGCCGCGCCATTCGTTGTCATAGACCAGCCCGGCGCGCAGGCGGTCGCTCCAGGTGAGATCGAATTGAAAGCGCAGGCGGGTAAGAGTCTGCCAGGCGTCGCGCTCGCCTATCTGCTCGAAGGCCGGACAGTCCACAAAGGCCGTGGGCGTCGTGCAGTTCTGCGCCTCGGCTTCGAAGCGCTGCGGGTCAACACCCTGCGTCGCGCTCAAGAGTTCGCGCAGCGAGCCGGTGAAATGGACGACGCGCTCGCCGCTGCGCCAGAGTTCGGTGGCGAATAGCGGCGCCGGCGCGACGAGCCACAGCGCGGACGCAACTGTGGCGACGCGCAGCAGCGCGCTGTGCGCGCTCACAAAGACGTGGCGGTCTCGTCGGCGACCACCCTGCCGTCGCGCAGCCGCACCACGCGCGCGGCGCGCTCGATCACCATCGGGTCGTGGGTCGAGAACAGGAAGGTCACGCCACGCTCCCGGTTCATGGTCTGCATCAGATCGAGCAGCCCCCCGGCGGTCGTCGAATCGAGGTTGGCGGTCGGCTCATCGGCGAGCACCACGCGCGGCTGGCTGACGATGGCGCGCGCCACCGCCACGCGCTGCTGTTGTCCGCCGGAGAGCTCGAGCGGGCGCTTGCTCGTGAGTTCACCGAGGCCCAGTTCAGCGAGCATCCCGGTGGCGCGACGGCGGCGCTCGGCGCGGGCCACGCCCTGAAGCTCCATCACAAACTCCACATTCTCGACGGCGGTCAGCACCGGGATCAGGTTGTAGGCCTGAAACACGAAGCCGAGTTTGCGAAGCCGCAGCTCGGCCAGCTCCGAGCGCGTGCAGGCGGCGAGGTCCTGGTCGTCGAGTCGTATCTGGCCGCTGGTCGGCTCGTCGAGCCCGCCGAAGAGATTCAGCAAAGTGGTCTTGCCGGAGCCGCTCGGGCCGGCGAGCACGGTGAACTCGCCCTCGCTGATGCGCAGGCTCATGTCGCTGAGCGCATGGGTTTCGGCGCCACGCGAATCGTAGACCTTGTGCACGGCCCTGGCTTCGAGCATGTCCGTCTTTTTAACCTTTCTATTCAGATTTTCTATTCAGATGTGGCGCACCGCTTCCGAGGGAACGATGCGAACCGCGTGCAGCGCCGGCCAGATGCCGGACACAAGCGCGGTGATGACGGCGATGGTGATGGGCGTCGCCAGATCGTCCAGCGGCAACTCCGGGACGATGCGCGTGGGAATGCCGAAACTCACCAGACCCTCGCCCCAACGCGAAAGGTCTATGCCATCCGACAGCGCGGCGACGCCGAGCAACCCGAGCACGAGTCCGGCTGTGACACCGGAAAGTGTCAGCAGCAGCGACTCCGAGAGCAGCAGCGCGACCACGCGGCCCGGCTTCATACCGATCGCCATCAGAATGCCGAGTTCGCGGATGCGCTCATACACCGACATCAGCAGCACGTTGGCGATGCCGAAAGCCATCGCCACAAAGATCGCCGCGTAGGTGACCCAGGCCGTCTGGCGGAAGACATCCACCATGTATTGAAGGAGCGGGCGCAGCTCGTGCCAGGCCAGCACCTCGAGCTCGCCCGGCAGGCGCGCGCGCAGGGCGTCGCGCAGCGCGTTGATCTCATCGCTGTCGTTGCTGCGCGCCACCAGCACCAACTCCGAGACTTCTTGATGCATGCCGAGGATGCGCTGTCCGTCGCGCAGCGCGATGAAAACGGAGCGCTCGTCTATGGGCAGCGAGTCCGTGCGCAGGATGCCGCCCACGCGGAAGGCCTCGGCGGTGAGGTCGCCGTGCACATCCTGGGCCGACACCACCAGCTTTTCCCCGACCTCGAGCTTCAGCCGCTCCGCGAGCCGCGCGCCGACGAGTGCGCGCCGCGACGCCGCGTCGAGCCAACGGCCCGCCACCAGCGCTTGTTGCAGGTCCGTAATTTCGGGCTCGCGCAGCGGGTCTATCGCGAGCAGCGCCACTCCGATATTGCCGTGGGAGGTCGAGGCCAGCCCCTGGGCGCGCACCCGGGCGGCCGTGGCGCGCAACTCGGGCGGCGCCGCGGCGCGCACTTCCGCAACCAGACTGGCCGGCAGGCGAATCTCGACGCCCGGCTCCTTCTGAAAACCCGCGCCGTGAATTTGTACATGGCCGAGGTCGGTGCGGATGGCGGCGTCCACCATCTGGAAGATCATGCCGTAGTTGATGGCCATGGCGAGCACGACGCCGCCGAGTCCGATGCCGATGGCGAGCAGCACCACGCCCGTGCGCCTCGGGTTGCGCCACACATTGCGCAGCGCCATCCGCCAGGTGACGGGCGCCAGCAGCGCGCGCGCAAACTCATTCATGGCTCTACAGGCCCCGGAGCGCGTCCACCGGACGCGCGCGGCTGGCTTTCAGCGCCGGGTACAGCGCTGCAAGCGCCGCCACGCCAAAGATGGTGAGGGCGACGCCGGGGAGCGTGCTCTCCCGCAACTCGAAGGTGACGACCGGCTCCATGCCGACCAGCTCCGCCATCGCCTCCATCTCCGCGCCGGAGAGCGGAATCGGGTGGGCCGTGAACCAGGCCACCACCGGCAGCGCCAGAAGCAGGCCGATGGCGAAGCCGATGGCGGCGAGCAGCAGCGACTCGGCATACACCATGCGGAAGATTGCAGCCGGCCTGAGACCGAGCGCCAGCAGCACGCCGAGTTCGCGCTGCCGCTCCAGCACCGACATCAAAATCGTGTTCAGAATCCCGAAGCCCACCACGATCACCAGAATCAGCAGCAGCACATACATACCCGCGTCGTCAATGATGATGAACTGCTCGAGCTCGGGCATCACCTCGTTCCAGGCGTTCACCTCGAGCGCCTCCGCGCCGGACAGGGGAAGCCGCGTTTCGAGGGAGGCTGTCAGCGGCGGCACTTCGCTTGCGTGCGCGGCGAGCAGGGCCACTTCGCTGATGCGGTCGCCGAGCGCGAAGAAATGCTGCGCGTCGTCGAGGCGAATCAGCGCGAGGCCGCGTTCGAGATCGCGGTCGGGCAAACGCAGCGTGCCGCTGACCTCGAATAATTCATACGCATTCTCCAAGGTGTAGGCGATGGAGTAGAGCAGCACCTGATCGCCAATCCCGACCTTCAGGTTCTCGGCCAACTGCGCGCCGAGCACCAGCGGGCGCTTGACGCTGGCGGGCAAAAATGCGCCGCGCCACAGACGGCTCGAAAGCGACGAGACGCTGGCCTCGCGTGGCGGGTCCACGCCGAGCAACAGCACGCCCTGGGTCGCTTCGCCGTGGGAGAGCAGGCCCGCGTTGCTGACGCGCGGCGCTATGCCGAGCACGCCGGGGGTGGCGCGCAACTCGGCGTCGAGTTCGGGCGAGAGACGCAGCGAATATTCGAGGGTGCGGTTTTCGAGCCAGCCGTCGCGCGCCACCTGCACGTGCCCCGAGGACAGGCGCACTGCATCCTCGATCATTTTGCCGTGCATGCCGTCGGCCATGGCGACGAAGACCACCACCAGAAACACGGCGAACACGGTGGCGGCGACGGTCAGCCAGGTGCGGCGCGGGTTGCGCCAGACGTTGCGCCAGACGTTGCGCCAGATGAGTTGCGGCGTCGTCACCGGGGTGGCCTCGTCAGAAAGCGCTTGCTGAAGATCGCGTTGTCAAAGCGCTCGTCGAAGCGGATCTCGTGCACCTCGATGGCGGTTTCGTGCCCCGCTTTGTCGAGCGGCGTCAACACCCAGCGGCGGGGATAGGGGCGGCCCTCGGGGCTGAACTTCGAGTAGGCGATGACGCGCAGCTTCAGGTCATCCTCATCGTAAAACTCCTGGCGCAGCGGCGCATAACGCCCCGCATCAATCCAGGTGACGATGCGTCCCCACACCACCGGCGCTTCCTCGTTCGGAATGTATTCGATCACAAACGCGCGCTCGCTCTCCGGGTGCTTCGGGTTCGGGTCCACGCCCAGCCAGCGGTGCTGGTAATCGTCGAGCTGGCTCGACTCGCGCACCAGATCGTCGTTGGTGAAGTCGCTGCCCATCCAGGACTGCAACATCATCGAGGGCGGAATGCGCACGGTGCGCTCGACCCGGGGAATGTAGTTCCAGAGGTTCGGGTGCTGCTTCAGAAAACCCATGCCCCGGTCCTTGGCGGGCGCGAGGATGCGGATGAAGGCGCGCTTGCCGGGGCGGTCATCCCAGGCCCGGAAGCGCACCCGGCGCGGCGCCGGCAGCCGGGGCGAGGCCACGGACATGGTGGCCTCCAGAAAACTGGTCTCGCCGCGAAAAATGTCCTCGAGTTTCTCGGCGACGGCGCGCGCTTCGAGCCCGGAAGGCGGCGCGTCGAATTCACTTTCAGCGCGCGCGGCCAGCGACGACAAAACGAGCAGCGCGAGTGATGCGACGAGCGCGGCGGCGGCGGGCGGCATCTCAGCCCTGCTCCAGACTCGGAAGCGAAACGCGCTCGAGGTAGCGCTTCAGGTACTTGCCGAGCAGATCCGCTTCGAGGTTGACCCTGCTACCGGGGCTGAGCGCGCCGAGCGCAGTCGCTTCGAGGGTGTGCGGAATCAGCGCCACCTCGAAACCGTCCGTGGCGACGGCGGTGACGGTCAGCGAGACGCCATCCACGGCGACGGAACCCTTCTCGACCAGCCAGCCGGCGAAGCCGGGCGTGGTCGCAACGCGAAGCCGCACGTCATCCCCCGCGCGCTCGAGCGACTTCACCTCGCCGGTCTCATCAATATGGCCCTGCACGAAGTGACCGTCGAGGCGCGCGTCCGCGCGCAGCGCGCGCTCGAGGTTGACCCGGGCGCCGACTTCGAGCGCGCCGAGTGTTGTGCGCGCAAGGGTCTCCGGGACGGCGTCGAAGCGCAGTTGCTGCGGGTGGCGCTCCGCAATCGTCAGGCAGGCGCCGTTCACGGCGACGCTGTCGCCAAGCCCGACTGCCGGGGCCAGTGCGGGCTCAAACAGCGCGAGACGCAGCACGCCGCCCTGCTGCTCGAGCGCCTCGACCCGGGCGCAGGCCTCGATGATGCCGGTGAACATTTAACCACCACCACCACCACCACTACCACCGTCGCCAAACCGGAGTTCGATCTCGCGCAGCATCCGCTCGCGCACCTGGTCGTAGTCGGCGGGAAGTTCGATCTGCGGGTTGGGCTGACTTGCGATGACGCCCTCGATCTCCATGTTGTGGTAGCGCACCTTCGAATCCACAAACTTGAGACCGTGCGCCGTCGAGATGACGACCACGCGGTCGCTCTTGTGAATGGTGCCGGCGGCCACGCACTTGCGCAGCGCAGCCAGCGCAACGCCCGTGTGCGGACAGTTGAAAAGCCCCGTGCGGTCGGCGCGCGCCGCTTCCTCGATGAGTTCCGATTCCGTCGCCTGCTCCACGACGCCATCGTAGCGTCGCAGCGCGGCCACGGCCTTGGGCCAGGAAACCGGGTTGCCGATCTGGATCGCCGAGGCCAGCGTGGGCCGGGCTGCAACCGCTTCGAAGACCTCGAAGTCGCGCTGGTACGAGAGATACAGCGGGTTCGCCTGCGCCGCCTGCGCGCACAAGATGCGCGGTGCGCGCGCGATCAGCCCCAGTTCGAGCATCATGTCGAAACCTTTGGCGAGGGCGGACACATTGCCGAGGTTGCCGCCCGGGATCACGACCCAGTCCGGCACCTCCCAGTCGAATTGTTGCACCACTTCGATGCCGACGGTCTTCTGTCCCTCGATGCGCAGGCTGTTCATCGAGTTCGCAAGGTACACGCCCTCGCGCTCGGCCAGACGGCGCACGATTTCCATGCAGCCGTCGAAGTCGCTGTCTATTGCGAACACCACGGCGCCGTTCGCAATCGGTTGAATCAACTGCGCGGTGGAGATGCGGCCGCGCGGCAGGAACACGATGGCCGGGATGTCCGCCGCCGCCGCGTAGGCTGCGAGCGCCGCCGATGTGTCGCCGGTCGAGGCGCAGGCCACGGCGCGCACCGGCTTCCCGCGCGCGCGCAACTCCTTCACCATCGAGACCAGCACCGTCATGCCCAGATCTTTAAAAGACCCCGTGTGCGTGTTGCCGCAGAGTTTGATCCACAAATCTTCGAGGCCGAGTTCGCGCCCGTAGCGCTCGGCCCAGAACAGGTTGGTGTTGCCCTCGTACATGGAGACCACGTTCTCGGAGTGAAGCTCCGGCAGCACCCATTCTTTTTTGCCCCAGACGCCGCTGCCATGTGGCCAGACGTTGCGGTGCGAGCGCTCCTCGAAAAGCCGCTTCCACTCATCAGCCGGCGTCTTCGCCAGCTCTTTCGTGTCGTGACACACCTGCAGCAGGCCGCCCTGCGAATCGCTGTACACCACTTCGTCGAGTTCGTACCGCTCCTCGGGGTTGTTGAAGCTCTCGAACCAGGCGCGGTAACGCGGCTTCGCAGGCATGATTCAAAAACCCTCCTCGACGCGAATCATGCGCGGGGGTTGCGTGACAAAAGTCTTGCGGGCAATGGCAGCCGTCGCGGCTTGCACGGAGGCTTCGCGCGTCCGATGTGTCAGCAGGTGCACGCGCACGGAGTCGGCCGACGAGCCGCCGCGTTGCAGCACCGCCTCGATGCTGACGCCGTGCTCGGCGAGCAGCGCGGTCAGTTGCGCGAGCACGCCGGGGCGGTCGGCGACGCCGAAGATCAGGTAACAGCGCCCCTCGAGTTCGGCGAGCGGGACGATCGAGCACGGCTCCAGGTGATCGGGCAGATAGGAGAGCGGCGCCACGCGACCCGCAAAGCCCCGACGGATGGCGCGCGCGATCTCCATCAGGTCGGCGACCACCGCGCTGGCGGTGGGGAAGGCGCCCGCGCCCGCGCCGTAAAAAAGTGTGGGGCCAGCGGCGTCGCCGTGGATGGCGATGGCGTTCATCGCGCCATCCACATGCGCGAGCAGGCTGCCTGCGGGAATCAGCGTCGGATGCACGCGCGCTTCGATGCGCCGTCCGCCCCCGTCAAGCGGCCGGGGCCGGGCGATGCCGAGCAGCTTGATGCGCAAACCGAATTCGCGCGCCACCTCGAAATCCACGGGGCTTAGTTCGCGAATGCCCTCGGTGGGAATGGCGTCGCATGAAATCTGCGCGCCGAGCGCCATCGCCACCAGCAGCGTCAACTTGTGCGCAGCGTCAACGCCGTCCACATCGAAATGCGGGTCGGCCTCGGCCAGACCGAGTTCCTGCGCGCGCGCGAGCACCGCCTCGAAGTCATCGCCCGTCTTCTCCATCTCGCTCAGCACATAGTTCGTGGTGCCATTCATAATTCCATGCAGGCTCTCGATGCGGTTGGCCGCGAGACCTTCGCGCAGCGCGCGCAGAATGGGAATGCCGCCGCCGACGCTGGCCTCGAAGGCGACATCCACGCCGCGCGCGGCCGCCGCGTCAAAGAGTTCGGCGCCGTGCTCGGCGAGCAGCGCCTTGTTCGCCGTCACCACATGCTTGCCGTTGCCGATCGCCGTGTGGATCAGCTTGCGCGCGGCATCGCTGCCGCCGATCAACTCGATCACGATATCCAGCGTCGGGTCCGCCAGCAGTCCCTCGACATCGGTGTCGAAGTGCAGCCCGTCGAGCTCGAGCCCGTGCCCGGTCTCGAGCTCCCGGTTGGCGATGCGCCGCAACTCCAGCGGAAAGCCGAGCCGCTGCGCGATCACCTGAGCGTTGCGCTGAAGCAACTTCACGACACCCGTGCCGACCGTGCCGAGGCCGACCAGTCCGACGCCCACCGCCCGCTGACTCATGGCCCCATGCCCGCGCCCTGCGCCGCCGCTTCCGCCGAGCGCAAGAAGCGCCGGATGTTGCGCACCGCCTGCCGGATGCGCTGCACATTCTCCACCAGCGCGAAGCGCACATGGCCCTCGCCGCCCGCGCCGAAGCCGATGCCGGGCGCCGCCACCACCTGCGCCTCGGCGAGCAGGCGCTTCGAAAAAGCGAGTGAGCCATCGGCGCGAAAAAGTTCGGGCAACTGCGCCCAGACGAACATCGTGGCCAGCGGCTTTTCGATCTTCCACTGCCCGAGCCCCGGTTGCCCGAGCCCTTCGACGAGCGCATCGCGGCGCGCGCGGTACTCCTGCACATTCTCGCTGACATGGTCCTGCGGCCCGCGCAGCGCGACGATGCCGCCGACCTGAATAGGAGTCGGGATGCCGTAGTCGAGGTAGCTCTTGATGCGCGTCAGCGCGTGGATCATCTCGCGGTTGCCGACGGCGAAACCCACGCGCCAACCGGCCATGCTGTGGCTCTTCGAAAGCGAGATGAACTCGATGGCCACTTCGCGCGCGCCCGGCGCTTCGAGAATGCTCGGCGGCCGGTAGCCGTCGAAGGCGATCTCCGCGTATGCGAAGTCGTGCACCACCATCAACTGGTGCTCGCGCGCGAAGGCGACGATGCGCTCCATGAAGGCGCGGTCCACCACCTGCGTGGTCGGGTTCGCGGGAAAGGAAATGATCAAAAGCTTCGGCCTCGGCCAGGTGCGCGAAAGCGCCGTCTCGAGGTTTTCGATGAAGTCGCTGTCGCTGCTGAGCGGCACGTGCCGCAGGTCGCCGCCGGCGAAAATCACCGCGTATTGATGAATGGGATACGCCGGGTCCGGCGCCAGCACCACATCGCCGGGGCCAATCGTCACCAGCACGAAGTGCGAAAGCCCCTCCTTTGCGCCGATCACCGCAATCGCCTCGGACTCCGGGTCGAGTTCGACGCCATGCTGACGCCGGTACCACTCGCAGGCGGCCAGGCGCAGGTTCGGCACGCCGCGCGAGGTCGAGTAGCGATGGTTGCGCCCGAAAGCGGCGGCCTCGCAGATCTTCTCGACGATGTGCGGCGGCGTCGGCAGATCCGGGTTGCCCATGCCGAGATCCACCACGTCCTCGCCAGCCGCGCGGGCGTGCTGGCGCAAGCGGTTCACCTCCGCCATCACATAGGGCGGCAACCGCTTCAGTTTGTCGAAGTCGTGGCGAAACTTGGACACGGGTGGTGGTTAAAACCCCGGCAGCGTAAAGGGTCAGGTTAATCGAGACGGCCTAAGCGCCTGGCTTCAGAATAGCCTTGTTGCGCGTGTGCGCGAAGAGCAGATAGAAGGGCAAGCCGGCGGCCAGCACGGCGAGCGACACCAGCGACTCCCGGGTCGCGCCGAGCAGCAGGCCGCCGCCGATCAGCAGGTTCGCCGCAATGTAGAGCGCGGGGACGAGCGGGTAGCCGAGCGCGCGATAGGGACGCGGCAACTCGGGGCGCTTGCGGCGCAGCCAGTAGAGGGCGAGGGTGTCGGCGATGGTCGCCAGCACGATCGAAAAGGTGGTGTAATCGAGCGCGCTCGGGAAGGTCTGCAGCAGCAGCACCAGCGCGCTCGCCACCAGCGCCTGCGCCAGAATCGCGCCCGAGGGTGTGGCGCGGGCCGGGTTCACCCGGCGGACGCCCGGCAGAAACAGGCCGTCGAGGCTCATCGCATACGCGATGCGCGGGCCGACCAGCACCGTGGCGTTCAGCGTGCCGAGGATGGAGACCAGCACGAAGCCGGTCAGCAGCTTGCCGCCCCGCTCGCCAAAGAGGACTTTTGCCGCGGCCTCGCCGGCGTTGGCGCTCTGCGCGAGTTCCACCGGCGACAACGCCAGCAGGTACACGGCGTTCAACAGCAGATACAACCCGGTGCAGATGGCGAGCCCGATGAACAGCGCGCGCGGCACATTGCGCCCCGGGTCGCGCACTTCGCTCGCCACATAGACGACCGAGTTCCAGCCCAGGTAGCTGAACAACACCGGCGACAGCGCCAGCAGGAAGGCCAGCGGCGGCGCCGCATCGAGCGCGCCGCGGAAGAGCGGCTGCAGGTTTTCGAGCGAGCCCGAGGCGCTGAAGGGCGCGAGCAGGCCGAAGCCAAGCAGCGCGGCCACCTTGATCCAGCCGGTGATGTTGTTCGCCAGCGCGCCCCAGCGCACGCCGGCCCAGTTGAGCAATGAGCAGGCGGCGATGATCAGCACCGCAAAGAGCAGCACCACCTTCGTGCTCCAGTCGAAGAGCGCGCCGACGGAGAATGCGAAGCCCACCGCCAGCGTCGCCACCGTGCCCGCAAAGATGGCGAAGAAGGACAACCAGCCGACCAGAAAGCCGGCGACCGGGTGAAAGGCCTCGCGCAGATAGACATAGTCGCCGCCGGCGTGCGGATACATGGCGCCGAGTTCGGCGTTGGCGAAGGCGCCCGCCAGCGACAGCAAGCCGCCGACCACCCAGACCAGCAGAATCAGACCGGGGTGAGGCAGGTGCGTGGCGATCGCTGCGGGCGTCAGGAAGATGCCCGAGCCGACCACGCCGGCGACCACCAGAAAGACGGCGTCTTGCAGGCTGAGTGACCGTCGCAGCCGGTCGCCCGGGTGCCGGTCGAGCAGGTCTGATTTAGCCATCTAACCTAACCATCTAACCTGACCATCTACTTCTTCTGCGGCGCTCAGTCGGCTAGCCGAGAAAGGGAATCATCAGCAGGGCGACGATGTTCAGCAGCTTGAGCATCGGGTTGATGGCCGGGCCGGCGGTGTCCTTGTAGGGGTCGCCGACGGTGTCGCCGGTCACCGAGGCCTTGTGCGCGTCTCCGCCCTTGCCGCCGTGCGCGCCGCTCTCGATTAATTTCTTGGCGTTGTCCCAGGCCGCGCCGCCGGTCGTCATCGAGATCGCCACGCAGACGCCGGAGATGATCGAGCCGATCAGCAGACCGCCCAGGCCCTCGGCGCCGAGCGCCAGACCGACGGCGATGGGGATGACGGCGGGGATCAGCGCGGGGGCGATCATCAACTTGAGCGCGGCGGCGGTGACGATGTCCACGCAGGTGCGGTAGTCCGGCTTGGCGCTGCCGTCCATGATGCCCGGAATCTCGCGGAACTGACGCCGCACTTCCTCGACCACCTGCCCGCCGGCGTCGCCGACCGCGCGCATCGCCAGCGAGGCGAAGATGTAGGGCGTGACCGCGCCGATGAAGAGGCCGGCGATCACCTGTGGGTTGGCCAACTGAAACTCGGCCACGATGCCGCCGAGCCGCAGGTCTTCGATGAAGGTTGCGAACAGCGCCACCGCGGCGAGGCCCGCCGATGCGATGGCGTAACCCTTGGTGACGGCCTTGGTGGTGTTGCCGAACGCGTCGAGCGGATCGGTGACGCCGCGCACCGCGTCCGGCAGCTCCGCCATTTCGGCAATGCCGCCGGCGTTGTCGGTGATCGGGCCATACGCGTCAATCGAAACCACGATGCCGGCCAGCGAGAGCATCGCCATCGCTGCGATGCCGATGCCATAAAGCCCGGCCAACTGGAAGCACAAACCGATCGCCGCCACGATCACCACGACCGGCACCACCGTTGACTGCATACCGACGGAAAGCCCGGCGATGATGTTGGTGGCGTGGCCGCCTTCGCTGGCGCGGGCGATGTGCGCAACATGGCGCGAGCCGTCGCCCGTGTAGATGTCGGTGACGACCAGCATCACCACCGTCAGCACGGCGCCGAGGGTGGCGCACCAGAAAAGGCTTGCGGCGCCGAGGCCATCCGGCAGCACCGTCATCTGACCGGCGAGCCAGACGCCGGCGAGCATCACCAGCGCAGCTGTGCCGAGGCCCAGATACATCGCGCGCATCACCGCGGGCGGCTGACCTTCGGCGGGTTCGCCAATCCGCACCAGCGGGATGGCGAACAGCGAGCCGACGACGCCGGCGGCGCCGACGAGCAACGGGAAGAAGAACATCGCGCTGCCCTCATACAGGTAGGCACCGAGCAGCATCGCCGCGGCGGCGGTTACGCCGAAGGTTTCGAACAGGTCGGCGGCCATGCCGGCGCAGTCGCCCACGTTGTCGCCCACGTTGTCGGCGATGACGGCGGGGTTGCGCGGGTCGTCCTCGGGGATGTTGGCCTCGACCTTGCCGACGAGGTCGGCGCCGACGTCCGCGCCTTTGGTGAAGATGCCGCCGCCGAGGCGCGCGAACACCGAGATCAGCGAGCCGCCGAAGGCCAGACCGATCAGCGCGTGGTTCGCCGCGTCGCCGACCGGCGCCACCCAGACCAGCAGCGCGACCGAGAGCAGACCGAGCCCGACCACCAGCAGGCCGGTGACCGAGCCGCCCTGAAAGGCGAGCCCGAAGGCCGGGCCGTAGCCCCGATGCGCCGCCTGCGCGACCCGCAAGTTGGCGCGCACCGAGACATTCATACCGATGAAGCCGGCCGCAGTGCTGGCCAGCGCGCCGAGCAGAAAGCCGATGGCGTACCAGTGGCCGAGCAGGATCAGCACCAGCAGCAGAATCGGCGCGCCGACCAGCGCGACGGTCCGGTACTGGCGACTGAGAAAAGCCTGCGCGCCGGCCTGAATCGCCGCAGCGATCTCGTTGGCGCGCGCCGTCGAGACCGGCGCCCGCAGCACCACCCGGTAGAGCACGAGCGCCATGGCGACGGCGACCACACTGACGACGACGGCGATGAAAATCGGGTCCATGAAATCTCCTGCACAAAGTTTGCGACGAGCCCCGAAGCGAGCCGCCCTGGCTCACCTCCTTC
>JAHRAN010000072.1 GCA_020027245.1 Myxococcota bacterium | reverse complement strand
CTGCTGTGTGCGCTGGTGCTCGATCTTCTGCTGCGCAAGAAACTGGAGGATGGGTTCGGCGTGCGCGCCCACGCCCACATTCAGAAACTGGTGCTCCACCTGCCCCTTCGCGCGCCCCGGCACCTGCGGTGTGAAGCCCAGCGGGTAGTGGCGGGTGTGCGACTGAAGCGCCCAGACCGCGCCGTCGGTGTCGAAGATCGGCCCGCCGCTCTGGCCGCGCAGACCGGGTGATGAGGTCTCGATGAACTTGCCACGCTCGCCGTCCGGCGCGCCGGGCATCGCCGTCAGCACCACGCGCGTCAGCATGCCCTCGATGGGAAAGAGCGGCGGCGGCACCGAGCCCGGCGGCAGCACGAAGGCGTCCCGCTGCTCGTCGTATGTGGGCGTGATTTCGTGGAAGGAAAAACCGAGGCGACACAAACTGCGCCCGGGGCCGTAGTCGGGGCCGGGGGTTTTGAACACCGGGTAGCGCGCCACCGACTCCGGATCGAAGGGCTCGAGGCGGCCGAGGGCGAGGTCGCAACTCGGCAGCAGTTTCACATCCAGCAGGCGCACGCCGTCCCGGCCCCACCACACCGAGTGGTTGCAAACGGCGTCGGCGCCGGGGCGCTTGAAGGTGCGCACTTTCGACTTGCGCCAGGCGCTGCTGGAACTCAGATCCTGCTCCATGTCGCGCACATCGCCACGGTAGTTGCGGTACTTTTGCGCGCTCTCGAACTGTTTTTGAATCGCGTCAATCAGATGCGCCGCCGTCAGCACCCAGCCCGCGCGGTTCACCACCACGCAGGCGCCGATCATGCTGTGACAGGCGCCCCGGATCGTGCGGTTGGAAATAACGACCGGCAGGGTGAAGCACCGCGCCAGGTTGTAGGCCTCGCTGAACATCGTCCTCCTTCCGGCTTGGTGGACGCGCGGGGATGGTACGCCATGCGCCCGCTGTGTCGAAGCTGCGACGGTGCTGCTACACACCCGTCATGCGTTTCGAGAAGTGGGGCGTCACCTCCGTCATCGCCATCGCACTGTGCGCAATGTGCGTGGTCGTGCTGATGCTCACGCCGAGTCTGGAAGAGAACCTGCGCCGTATGCTGCGCGTGACAGCGCGCACTTCGCTCTTCTTCCTGCTCGTCGCGTTTGGCGCGCGCCCGCTGCGGCAACTCTGGCAGAGCAAGTGGAGCGCGTGGCTGCTGCGCAATCGTCGCTACATCGGCAACGGGCTCACGGTTTCACACGGCTTGCATCTGCTCGCCATCGTCGCGCTGCCGCTGCACGCCGATGTGGTCTATGAAACCGGCACGCTGGTGGGCGGCGGCGGGCTGCTGGCGTTGATCTTCGCTCTGGCCGTCACTTCGAGCGACGCCGCCCAGCGCGCACTCGGGCGTGGCTGGAAGGCGCTGCACCTCGGCGGAAGCTGGCTGCTGCTCGTCGCTTTCATGCTGACCTTCGCGCCGGAACCCGGCGGGGACATCGAGTTGCGTCACTTGTATGGCGTCGGCGGCAGCCTGCTCGTCGTGATGCTGCGCATCGCCGCCGCGTGGAAAACACGAAGAACGCGCGTCGCAGCCTGACACCGCCGACGCAGATGCTGACGGGCAATGCTACGCTAAACATGTGAGCAAACCCAAGGAGGACAACATGGATGAGATCAAGTTTCCGAAAGCGCAGCCGCTTTCCTCGGTGCAACATGAAGAAACGGGGAATATCAAGGCTTGGCGCAACATACGAAAGCACTGGGTAGGACTCAGGAAAAAGGGCATGGATGACGGGATCGAGTTGAGGGTGACGGGCTGGGTCAAGGTAGTGGAGCAGAACAGTTTCCAAAACGTGGACTCTGCAGCGGCCACGCTGGTATGGAATGGCACGCCACGTTCTATGAGCGCGGTGGCCGAGGATGGGAAGACGTACAAAATTCGACCGGATGAAAGCAGTCCGGAGAAGACCGTCACGATCCAATTAGGACTACCCTGATGATGGCATCAATTCTCACGAAGCTACTAGGGGAAGTCCCTCACAGTGGCACCGAACGACACAAACAGCGATCCATCGCTGATAGGAGCACAGAATGAAACTCGCGATCTGGAGAACAGCTTTGTTGATCTTGTTCGTGCTGTCACCACCTTTCACGCCAGCCGCTCACGCCAAAGAGTACATCGTGATCTGCACGCTTCACGCAGATGGCTACAACGCCGCCGCCGGTGGCGACCAAGACTTGATAAAAATTACCAAGGGCAAGGTAGAAACCACGCCTATCCGAAAAGAAGGCTACTGGGCACTTCCCACACTTGTGGATGAAGTTAATAAGCTAATAGATGAAGGTTACTCGGTAGAGGGCGGCCTGACAAATTGGCAGTCCGAAAGCAGGATTTACATCAGATTCTGTCAGGCGATGCTCAAGAATTAACTACCCACGATAGTTTCCGAAAAAAGCAAGTCCGGACCCGCCCACGTCAGCCGCGCAGTTCAGCGGCGGCGTCGAGGATGGCGCGGATGATTTTGTCATAGCCGGTGCAGCGGCACAGGTTTCCCGCCAGCCAGTAGCGCACTTCGCGCTCGCTCGGGTCGGGGTTGCGGTCGAGCAGGGCCTTGGCCGCCACCACGATGCCGGGGGTGCACACGCCGCACTGAAGGGCTGCGTGTTCGAGCAGTTTTTGCTGAATGGGGTGCAACTGCGCCGCCTGCGCCACGCCCTCGACGCTGGTGACCTCGCAGCCCTCGACCTCGGCGGCGAGTACCAGACAGGCGCAGACCAAGCGACCGTCGAGCAGCACCGAGCAGGCGCCGCAGTCGCCGCTCGCGCAACCTTCCTTCGCGCCGGTTCGCTGCAGGGTGTTGCGCAGCGCATCGAGCAGGGTCGCATGGGGATCGCAGAGGAACTCGACCGGCTCGCCGTTCAACCGCGTTTGCACCAGGTGTTTCGCCATCGTGCTCCCCTACCCTCTTGTGCGCTCTGCCGCGCGCGCCAGAGCGACGCGCAGCGCGCGTTTTGCGAGCACGCCCGCCACCTGACGGCGATAGGCGATGCTGCCGCGCTTGTCATCAATGGGTGCGGCGGCTTCGCGTGCGAGCGCGGCCACGCGCTCGAGGGCGGCGTCGTCGGGCGAAACGCCGCGCAGCGCATCGCCGGCCTGCTCGGCGATGAAGGCGGTGGGGCCGACGGCGCCGAGCGCGAGCCGTGCGTCGAGGCAACGGCCGTCCTCGCCCAGTTGCACGCGCGCGGCGGCGGACACCACGGCGATGTCCATCTCGCTGCGCGGCGTAAAGCGCAAAAAGGCGTCGGCGCTGCGCGCGGCAGGACGCGAAATGTGCAGCGCCACCAGAAGCTCGCCCAGCCCGAGCACGGTGCTGCCGGGGCCGGTGCAAAACTCCGTCGCTGGCACAAAGCGCCGGCCCTCGGGGCCGGCGATCTCGCAGCGCGCCTCGTTCACCAGCAGCGCGGGGACGGTGTCCGCTGCGGGCGATGCGTTGCACAGGTTGCCGCCGATACTCGCGCGTCCCTGAATCTGCTCGCTGCCGATCAACTCGCAGGCTTCGAGCAGGCCCGGGAAGAGCGCGCGATACGAAGGCTCTTCGCGCAACGCGGCGCTGCTGCGCGCGGCGCCGATGCGCAGCACTTCGTCGTCGAGCACGACGGCGCTGAGTTCGGGGATGCGCTTCAGGTCAACGATGACGGCGGGCTTTTGCAAACCGGCGCGCAGTTGCACCAGCAGATCGCTGCCGCCCGCCAGCGGGCGCGCCGCCGGGCCGTGCGCGCTGAGCAGAGCGACGGCCTGCTCGACGCTGTCGGGCGCTTCGTAACCGCGTGCGGGTGAATCCATGAGCCCGGTCAGCAGCCGCCCGACACGGCGCACAGAAAGTGCACCTCGCAGCCGGGTGTGATGGGTTCGAGCAGGGGATCCTGAATGATTTCGCCGTCAATCGAGACGGCGAAGCTCGGGCCGAGTTCCGCGCTGAAGCCGGGGAAGCGCGCATCGAGGGCGCGCAGCAGGCCGCGCACATCGCGCGCCGGAAGCTCGACGCTTTCGGCGCCACGGGTGAGTTGGCGCAGCGCGCTCGGAATCATCGCCCGCACGGTTTCGGTTTCCGCCGCCGTCACCGCGCCCCGCCGTTTTGTTTTAAACCGAGTGCGGCAAGCAGGCGCGGCGGTGAAATCGGAAGCTCCGTCATGCGCACGCCGGTTGCAGCGCGCACCGCGTTTGCAACCGCAGCGAGCGGCGCCACGATCGGCGTCTCGCCGACGCCGCGCACACCGTAGGGGTGGGTGGGGTTCGGCACTTCGACCAGCACCGTGTCAATCATCGGCAGGTCGCTCGCAACCGGGATGCGGTAATCGAGGAAGCCCGCGTTTTCGAGCGCGCCGTTTTCGTCATACAGGTACTCCTCGTTCAACGCCCAGCCGATGCCCTGCGCGGCGCCGCCCTGCATCTGCCCCTCGACATAACTCGGGTGAATGGCGCGGCCCGCGTCCTGAATCGCCGTGTAGCGCAGCACTTCGACGCGCCCGGTCTCCGGGTCCACCCGGACATCGCAGATGTGCGTCGCAAAACCGGGGCCGGGACCGCGCGCCGTGAGTTGCGCCTGCGCGTTGATCGGGCCGCCGGTCTGCGCCATCCGCGCCGCCAGCTCCGCCACCGAGAGCGGACTGTGATCGAGACCCGACGCCGCCGTCGGCAGGCAGCGCCCCTCGTGGAAAGTCACCTGCGCCGGTTCGCAGTCCCAGATGCGGGCGGCGCGCGCGCAAAGTTCCGCCACCAGCTTGCGGCTCGCCTCCACCACCGCCATGCCGGTGGCGAAGGTCACGCGGCTGCCGCCGGTCAGGTCGGTATAAGGCGCGGTGTCCGTGTCGGCCACGACCGGGCGCACGCGCTCGACCTCGATGCCGAGTTCCTCGGCGCAGAGCATCGCGAGCGACGCGCGCGAGCCGCCGATGTCCGGGTTGCCGGTGACCAGCGACACGCCGCCGTCGCCGCCCAGGTGCAGCGTGGCGCTCGAGTTCATACCCGCGTTGAACCAGAAACCGACGGCGACGCCGCGCCCGCACCCGGCTTCGAGCGGCGCCTTGTAGTGCGGATGCTCGCGCGCTTTGCTGAGCGTCTCGGTGAGGCCGATCTCTTTGAAGCGCGGGCCGTAGGCAAGCTGGTCACCTTTCTGCGCGGCGTTGCGGCTGCGCAGTTCGAGCGGGTCGAGCTTGAGTACCTGCGCCAGTTCGTCGAGCAGCGACTCCATTGCAAAGGCGGCCTGCGGCGCGCCCGGTGCGCGGTAGGCCGTGGTCTTGGGTTTGTTGCAGCAGACGTCAAAGCCCTCGATGAACAGGTTCTCGATCCGGTAGGGCGCGAAGATGCACATCGCACCGGGCTCCACCGGCGAGCCGGGGAAGGCGCCCGCTTCGTACCAGAGAGACGCGCGCGCGGCCGTGAGCGTGCCGTCGCGCCGCGCGCCGAGCTTCACTTCGACCCGAGTCGCGCAGCCGGGGCCGGTGGCGCGGAACACTTCCTCGCGCGACATCACCATCTTGACCGGGCGACCGGAGACGCGGCTCAACAGCAGCGCCACCGGCTCCTGATAGACCGTGGTCTTGCCGCCGAAGCCGCCGCCGATTTCACTCGGCACCACGCGCAGCTTGGCGCTGTCCAGGCCGAGCAGCGCGCTGCAGTAGTGGCGCACCATGAAGGCGCCCTGTGTGCAGCACCAGAGCGTCGAGCGGCCGTCCGCGCCCGTCTGCGCGAGCACGGCGTGGGGTTCGATGTAGCCCTGATGAACGGTCTGCGTGCGGAAGCTGCGCTTGAGCAGCAGGTCCGCCTCGGCGAAGCCGCGCGTGAGATCGCCCCGCGAAAATTCGCAGCGCGCGGCCACGTTGGTCGGCCCCGAAACTTTGTAGCGCTTCGGCGCACGGCCCTCGTGCAAAATCGCAGCGCCGGGGGCGAGCGCATCGTCGAGCGAGAGCACCGGCGGCAGCGGCTCGTATTCGACCTCGATCAACTCGAGCGCCTCTGCGGCCAGCGCCTCCGTGGTGGCGGCGACGGCGGCCAGCGCGTGCCCGTGATACAGCACCTTGTTCCGGGCGAGCACGTTGCAGGAAAGATCGCGCAGGTTGACCGGCCCCGGCCCCGGCTCCACCTCGGGCAGGTCGGCGGCGGTCACCACGGCCGCCACCCCCGGCAGCGCCCGGGCGCGGTGGGTGTCCATGCGCAGGATGCGCGCGTGCGCGTGCGGGCTGCGCAGCGTGCGCCCCCAGAGCATGTCGGGCAGCGCGAAGTCGGCCCCGAACTGCGCGCGCCCCGTCACCTTGTCAACGCCGTCGTGACGCAACGGGCGCGTGCCCACGAAGCGGTACTTGCTCTCGTTTGTCATCTCGCTCCTTCCGGCGGGCCCGGCGGGCGCAGCCCGGTGGCGGTGGCGACGACGAAGGGGCTGAAGTCGGGGCCGCGGCGCAGGTGGTGGCCGCCGTCCACATTGATGCAGGCGCCGGTCACCCAGCGCGACTCGGGGCCGATCAGAAAGCGCGCCAGATGCGCCACATCCTCGGGCTGCCCGACATCGCCGAGGGGCGTGTTCTCGATGTAAGAGCGGTAGGTCGCGCTGTCGCGCGGCACGGCCTCCATAATTTCGGTGGCGATGAAGCCGGGGCGGATGGCGTTGAAGCGCACCCCGCTCGGGCCGAACTCGTCGGCGCAGTTGCGCATCATCGCCTCAATGCCGGCTTTGCCGACGCAGTAGGCGCCGAAGTGGGGGTGCGTCAGGTGGCCGGCGATCGAGGACATGGCGACGAAGGCGCCCGAGCCCGAGCGGACGAGATGCTTTGCTGTGTGCTTGACGCAGAGCATGACGCCGAGCACGTTGAGGTGCAGCACGCGCAGGAACTCGCCGGTATCCTGCGCGTGGTAGGGGGCCAGCGCGCCGCCGCCACCGGCGTTGGCGATGCAGGCGTCGAGCTGCCCGGTCGCCTCGAGCGCCTTCGCCACCACCGCCTGCACGCTGGCTTCGTCGGTGACATCGCCCGCGATGAAGTGGACGCCGCCGCCAGGCCCGGCTTGCGGCGCAATCCGCCGCGCCGCCGCTTCGAGCCGGTCTTTGTCGCGGCCGCAGATCGTCACCACCGCGCCATCGCGCACCAGCCGCTCGGCGCAGGCGTAGCCGATGCCGCTGCCGCCGCCGGTCACCAGCACGGAGCGGCCCGCAATGTCCCCGGGAGGCGTTTCGGTCATCGGCATGGGTTTCCCTGCTGCGAGTTTTCGTGCGACGAAGCCGGCGCGCGGCTAGTCGGCCCGGCCGCCAATCACGACCAGAAAGGCGCTGTTCTCCAGAGCCT
Source organism: Myxococcota bacterium (assembly GCA_020027245.1). Lineage (GTDB taxonomy): Bacteria > Myxococcota_A > UBA9160 > UBA9160 > UBA6930 > JAHRAN01. The sequence goes on along the minus strand of JAHRAN010000072.1, from coordinate 10,729 downwards.
TGACCCGATGCGGCAGCCCGGGCGCGCAAATCGCGGCGTCGCCCGCCTGCAGTTCGAAGGGCCCGGGCTGGCTGGCCGTCGAAAATTCCAGACGCCCGGACAAAGCAGTGACAGTGATCGGCCCCGGCGCCGTGTGCTCCTTCAGCACCGCCTGCTCCTTCAGGGTTATCAGCACGACGGTCGCATTGTGGCCGCGCGCCAGCGTCAGGGTGTTGCGCCCCGCCGTGTCGAAGGCGTCCTCCGCCATGAGTTGTTCCGCCATGCGCAACAGCGGGAAAAAGACCGCGCTGTCACCGGTAATTTCCGCGGGCCGAAACGGGCGTTCATAGGCATGACGCATGGTCATTGCCCCCTCTCGGGTTGGGTTGCTGCGCTCGAAGGCCATATAGCATATCGGCGATGACGTGGTTGCCAGAGGGCCGGTGGATGTGCCACTTTGACCCGTCGCGGCGACGGCGCTCGCGAGGGAGGATTCGCAATGAAGCTCGGCATCATGGCCGGTGCGTTCGGCAAAAAGGCCAGTGTTCAGATGGAGATGGTAAAGCGCGCCGAGGCGCTCGGCTTCGACAGCGCCTGGACAGCGGAGGCCTACGGCAACGACGCCGTCAGCACCGCGACCTGGATTCTGGCGCAGACCACAAAGCTCAAAGTCGGCACGGCCATCATGCAGATGCCCGCGCGCACACCGGCGATGACGGCGATGACCGCGATGACCCTCGACCACCTGTCGGGGGGGCGCTTCATTCTGGGCCTCGGCCCCTCGGGGCCGCAGGTCGTTGAAGGCTGGCACGGCGTTCCCTACGGCAAGCCGCTGACCCGCACGCGCGAGTACATCAGCATCATCCGTCAGGTGCTGGCGCGCGAGGCGCCGCTGCGGCACGAGGGCGCGCACTACACCATCCCGGTGACGGGGCCCGGCACCACCAACCTCGGCAAGCCGCTGAAGAGCATTCTGCACGGCAACCCCGCGCTGCCGATCTACACCGCGTCCATCAGCCCGAACGGCCTGCGCTGCGCGGGTGAAGTGGCGGACGGCGTGTTCCCGCTGTGGATGAACCCGGAGCGCAGCGAGGTGGTGACGGAGCACATCGAAGCGGGGCTGGCCAAACGCAGCGACGGGCGCACGCTCAGCGCGTTTGCGATTCAGCCGAGCCTCGGGGTGACCATCAGCGACGACATCGAGAAGGCGCGGATGCCGGCAAAGATGAACCTGGCGCTGTACATCGGCGGCATGGGCGCGCGCGACAAGAACTTCTACAACGATTACGCAAAGCGCCTCGGTTACGAGGAGGCGGCGGTGCGCATTCAGGACGCCTTCCTCGGCGGCGACCGCGGCGCCGCCGTCGCTGCGGTGCCGGATGAGTTGGTTGACGACTTCAACCTGATTGGCCCGAAGGATCACATCCGGGAGCGCCTCGGCGCCTGGCGCGACGCCGGCAAGCGCGGCCACGTGGCGAGCATGCTGATCGGAACCAGTCAGCCCGAAGCGCTGGAGCTGCTCGCACAGGAGTTGCTCTAGGCGGCGGGCGCCACGCGGCGCTGACGCCAACACCGACACCGACGGGAGAAACCATGTCCACCCCCTACCGCATCTTCGGCTCAGAGATGTCGCCCTACTCCGTCAAGGTGCGCTCCTGGTTCCGCTACAAGGGAGCAGCCCACGAGTGGTGCGAGGGGCGCATCGAAGAGGCGCGCCCCTATCAGAAGCTGCCGCTGATTCCGGTCGTGGTGACGCCCGAGGGCGAGGGGCTGCAGGACTCGACGCCGATCATCGAAAAACTGGAGGCGCAGTTTCCCGAGCCCTCGATTCACCCCGAGGATTCGGTGCTGGCCTTCCTCTCCGCGCTGCTCGAGGAGTTCGGCGACGAGTGGGGCAACAAGTGGATGTTCCACTACCGCTGGGCGCGCCCGGTGGATCAGGAGTCCGCCGCACTCCGGCTGGTGCGCTCCAACATGCCCGGCCTCGAAGCCAGCGCGGAAGCGGCGATGGCGAAGACGATCCGCGAGCGCATGACGCCGCGCGTCTGGTTCGTGGGCTCGAACAAAGAAACGGCGCCGCAAATCGAAGCGAGCTTCAAGGCCGCGGCCCGGCTGCTCGAAGCGCAACTCGAGGGGCGTCCATACTTGTTTGGCGCGCGCCCCGCGTTCGCCGACTTCGGCCTCTGGGGGCAGCTCTACAACGCCCGCAGCGACCCGACCGCCGGCGCGCTGCTCGAAGAGAGCTGCCCGAAGCTCGTCGCCTGGATCGAGCGCATGCTCGAGCCGACCGACGATGGCCCCTTCGAGGCGCGCGCTGCGCTGCTGCCAACCCTGCTGCCGCTGCTCAAAGCGCAGGTCGGCGCGCTCTTCTGCCCCTGGACGCTGGCGAACGAGAAGGCGCTGGCGGACAGCGCCGAGGAATTCACGGTCGAACTCGCCAGCGGCGCCTGGACACAGAAGCCGCAGAAATATCACGCGCGCTCCATCAAAGCACTGCGCGCGCGCTACGAAGCCACCGCCGACAAAACCGACCTCGACCCCATCCTCGAACAAACCGGCTGCCTGAAGGTGCTGCGCGGGTAGCGGCGGCGGCGCTGCCAACGCCGTCAAACATCTCGCACGACTTCGATGAACTCGCTGAGGGCTTTGATGTGCTGCTCGGGGCGGGTGAAACCGGCCGGCGCTTCGCCGGTAAGTGCGGTGCCGGTGTCCATCGCGCGGAAGGAGAAGTGTGTGGCGCCGAGCGCCTTCCAGCGTTCGGCGGCGGCGCGCCAGCGCTCGGGGCCGGCGCTGTAGTGGATGATCGCGTCCACGCCGACCTCGCTCTTTGCGCGCCCGGCCTTTTCGAGTTCAGCAAAAAACCGCTCGCACAACTGTTGCATGGCGCGGCCCGCCGCGCCGAACAGGAAGCCGTCGCCGATGCGGGCGGCGCGCGCCACCGCGGGAGGACTGAAGCCGCCGAACCAGACCGGCACCGGCGCTTCGGGCAGCGGCAGCAGGCCCGCCCGCTCAATGCTGTGAAACGCGCCGTCGAAACGGATCGCACCGCCGCGCCAGAGTTCGCGCATCAGCGTCACCTGCTCCTCCAGACGCCGACCGCGCGCGGCGAAGGGCACACCGAGGGCGTCGTATTCGACCCAGTTCCAGCCGCTGCCGACGCCGAGCCGCAAGCGCCCGCGCGACAGCAGCGCGAGCTCCGCAGCCTGCTTGGCAACCAGCACGGCCTGACGCTGCGGCAAAATGATGACGCCGGTGGCGAGCGTCAGCCGCCGGGTCAACGCCGCCAGATAGCCATACAACACAAAGGGTTCGTGAAAGGGGTCGGCCTCGGTATAGGGCCCTGTCAGCGCCGGCTCGCGCCCCTCGTGCTCGGCGCCGAGCACGTGGTCGTAGGTGATGATGTGCGCATAGCCGAGCGCCTCCGCCGTCTGGGCGAAGTCGCGGATTGCGCCGGGGTCGTCGCCAATCTCGCAGGTCGGGAACACGGCGCCGATCTTCATCTACACCTCCGGGGCTTGAAGTTGTCGCGCCCGCGCAGGATACTTCGGCGCCGGGGCAAAACCCAACCGGCGGCGGGTGGGCACGGGGGCGAGGTGCTAAAATCTGTGCGCCCCCAAGAAGCAACGCGAAGGAGCTTCGCGGTGACCGACTTTCACCATCAGCCACTTTTCGAACTCGCCGCCGACTCGACGCCCTACCGCAAACTCGAGGCCACGGGCCTGTTGCGCGTCGAGCAGCAGGGGGAACTCGAAATTCTGCGGGTCGAGCCGGCGGCGCTGCGGCGGCTCGCCGCCGAGGCGATGCGCGATGTATCGCACCTGTTCCGCCCGACGCACCTTCAGGGCTTCGCAAAAATTCTCGAAGACGCCGAGGCTTCCGACAACGACCGCTTCGTCGCCCTCGAACTGCTGAAGAACGCGAACATTGCAGCCGGTATGGTGCTGCCCTCGTGTCAGGACACGGGCACTGCCATCGTCATCGCCCACAAGGGCGAGCGCGTCATCACCTCTGCTGACGACGAAGCGGCGCTCGCGCGGGGCATCTTTGACACCTTCACCGGAACCAACCTGCGCTACTCGCAGATGGCGCCGCTTACGATGTATGACGAGAAGAACACCGGCTCGAACCTTCCGGCGCAAATTGAAATCGGCGCTGTGCCGGGCGACGAGTATGAGTTTCTGTTCATCACCAAGGGGGGAGGCTCGGCGAACAAGTCCTTCCTCTATCAGGAGACGCGCGCGATTCTCGACCCCGAGCGCATTCTCGCCTTTCTCGAAGAGCGCATCCGCACGCTCGGTACGGCGGCCTGCCCGCCTTATCACCTGGTGGTCGTCATCGGCGGGCTCTCCGCCGAGCACACGATGAAGGTGGTGAAGCTCTCGAGCACGCACTACCTCGACGGGTTGCCGACCACGGGCAACGAATACGGGCGCGCCTTTCGCGACCTCGAACTCGAGGAGCAGGTGCAGAAGATGACCGAGCGCACCGGTATCGGCGCGCAGTTCGGCGGCAAGTACTTCTGCCACGATGTGCGCGTGGTGCGGCTGCCGCGTCACGGCGCGTCGCTGCCGGTGGGCATAGGAGTATCGTGCTCGGCCGACCGGCAGATTCGCGCGAAGATCAACCGCGAGGGGATGTTCCTCGAACAACTCGAAACCGACCCGGCGCGCTTTCTGCCCGAAATAGACGCGACCGCCTTCGAGGGTGAAGTGGTGAAGGTCGCCCTCGACCGGCCGATGGACGAGATCCGCGCAGAACTTTCCACGCTGCCGGTGAAGACACGGCTCGCGCTCACCGGAACGCTGGTGGTGGCGCGCGACATCGCGCACGCCAAAGTGCGCGAGCGGCTGGAGCGCGGCGAGCCGATGCCCGACTACTTCAAAAACCACATCATTTACTACGCGGGCCCGGCGAAGACGCCGGAGGGAATGGTCTCCGGCTCCTTCGGCCCGACCACCGCCGGGCGCATGGACGCTTATCAGGCGGTGTTCATGCAGCACGGCGGCAGCCTCATCAGCCTGGCCAAGGGCAACCGCTCGAAGCAGGTGAGCGAAGCCTGCCGTGAATACGGCGGCTTCTATCTCGGCTCGATTGGCGGGCCGGCCGCCATCCTCGCAAAGAACTGCATCCGGGCGGTCTCGGTGCTCGACTACGCCGAACTCGGCATGGAGGCCGTCTTCAAGATCGAGGTCGAAAACTTCCCCGCCTTCATCGTCGTGGACGACAAGGGCAACGACTTCTTCGCGGAGATCTGAAGCGGCGATGGGGCGTCCGATCACGCGCGCGGTGGACTTTGAGGACTGCTACGGCTGCGGCCAGCAAAACAATTTCGGTTTGAAAATGACCTTCGAGGAAGTGGAGAAGGGTCTCGTCGAATCCGTGTTCTTTGCTGCGGCGCAGTTGCGCGGCCCGCCCGGCGTCATCCACGGCGGCGTGCAGGCCACGCTGCTCGACGAGGTGATGGGCATGGCCATCGAATCCGCACTCGGCGGCGGCAGTCGCAAACGGGTCACCGCGAGTTTCGCACTGCGCTACCAAGCCGCCGCGCCGACCGGCGCGCGCATCATCGCGCGCGGACGCTTCGAACGCTCCGAAAAGCGCAGCCACTTCGTGACCGGCGAACTGCGAAGCGTTTCCGGCGCGCTCTATACCCGCGCCGAAGCGCGCTGGGTGGAACTCGAAAGCTGAAGCCGCCGGCGGCGTTGGCGGCGGCAGCGCCGACTAGCCGCTCGGTTCGAAGTTCCCGGCCCCGTCTATGCGCACGGCGCGCCCGCAGAACTCCTCGCGCGTCATGGCCGTAGCGGTTTCGCGGTCTTCCTGATTCGCCCAGGTGCGCCGGCCATCGGGAAGCAGGCAGGCGGCGTGCGCGATCTGCGGCCCCTCGGCGTCGTACATCACCGTGTAAGACTCGATCTGCGCCTCGCCCTCGTGCTCGACCACGGCACAACGCTTCGGCAGCGCGTCCACCTCGGCCTGCAAGTCGGCGTGCCGGTACGGCGTTTCGGGAGGCGCCGAGCCATAGACGCCAAACGCGTGCTTGGTCAGGAAGCCGCCGTTGGCGGTGCAAAGTCCGCGCGCGCCGGGCGTTTCGCGCAGCTTCTCCACCATGCGCGCGATGCCATGCATCACATAATTGTTCAGCGGGCCGCCGCCGAAGGTGAGACCGCCGGTCACCGTCAGCGGCTGCGCGTCGTCGAGGCCGAGTTCTCTGGCCGCAACCTGCACCGCGCTGGCGAAGCAACTGTACAGGTCGCGGTGGTCGAGTTCCGAGGCTTCGACACCCGCGAGTTCCAGGCAGCGCCGCCCCGCGAGCCGGATGGCGGGCGAGGCGGTGAGGCTTTCGCGCTCGGAAACGAAGGTGTGATCGCGCGCGTCGCTGCCGGCGTGCGGATAGACGCGCTGCTCGCGCTTTATCCCGAACCGGTCGGCCATGCCCTCGCTGCACAGAATCAGCGCGGCGCCCATGTCAACGCGGCTGTTCGAGTTCATCAGCATCGGATAGGGAAAACTCACGGCGCGGTTGCCCGGCCCCGGGTTGATGATCTCCTGCGCCGTCTTCGTCTCCCGAATCCAGGCGCTCGGGTTACTGCCTGCCACGCGGCTCATGCCGGCCCACAGTTCGCCGATGCGCGCAAGGTGCGCGGAAACAGTCTCACCGCGCTCGAAGCGCAGGGCGTTCTCGAAGATCGGATACATCTGAAGCGGCATGCGGATGCCACGGGCGATTTCCGCCTCGTGCGACAAGGCCATGTCGGCGCCGATGGCGAGATCGGGCTTGCCGGGCGCCGGTGTGTAGGCCGGCTTGCGGCCCGCGCGACGCAGCCGAACCTGCGTGCGCCCGCACTCCGCGCCGGTGATCAGCGCCAGCTCGAGTTCACCGCGCTGAATATCGAGACAGGTGCGGTTCACGAGGGTCTGCACGAAGTTGCCGCCGAAGGGCGTGATAGCAGTCCGGGCGGCGGGGCAACCGACGCGCTCGGCGATGACACGGCCCGGGTCGTCGTACTGCCAGACGCCGCGCACCACGCGCACGGCCTCGGCGCGCTGCAACAGTTCGGGGCTGCCGGCGTCGAGGGCGGCGCGCTGCAGCGCCTCGACCATCAACTCGAGAGGCTCGCGCGCCTGCTCGAAATCATCCTCGCGTTGCAGCACCTGCGCCACGCCCACAACGACGGGCGTCTGGGAATCCATCGGCATCGGAAAACCTCAGCGGCGAATGGGACAGCCGCCTGACTTGTTGAACGGACTTGGTGGCCGGTATTCAGACGGGCCGCGTCAGGTGCTCGCGCAGCGGCTCGCCCACGCCTTCGAGATCAATCAGAAAGGTATCGTGACCGTAGTGACCGTCAATCTCGACATAACGCAGCGGGCAACCGTTGCGGGCGAGACGGTCTTTCACCTCGCGCTGCTGCCAGCAGGGGAAGAGCAGGTCCGAGGTTACGCCGATCACCAGCGCGGGCGCGCGCACCGCATCAATGAGCGGCTCGCCGTTGCCAGCGCCAACCGGCTGCGTCAGATCGAAAAGATCCATGGCCTTCGAGATGTAGAGGTACGAGTTCGGATCGTACTGCAGGCAGAATTTTTCGCCCTGATGCGCCAGATAGGCCTCGACCTCGAAGTCCTCGCCGAGACCGGGCGTGCCCTCGGCCACGCGCGCCCGACCGAAGCGCGAAAGCCACTCGGGGCCGGAGCGGTAGCTGATCGTCCCCATCTCGCGCGCGACCTTCTGCCCCCGGTGCGGAAAACTCACGCCGTAGTAATGCCCGCCGCGCCAGTCCGGGTCGAGCATCACGGCCTGACGCTGAACGAAGCGCAGCGCGATGGACTGCGGATAGGAGCGCACTGCAGCCGAGATGGATGCGATGCGCCCCACCCGCTCGGGCGCCAGCGCCGCCAGCAGCAGCGACTGCATGCCGCCCAGCGACGAACCCACCGAGGCGTGCAGGCGCTCGATGCCCAGATGGTCGAGCAGCAGAAGCTGCGCGCGCACCATGTCGCCCACCGTCAGAATCGGAAAGTCCGTGGCCCAGGGCGCGCCGGTTTTCGGGTTGTTCGAGGCGGGGCCGGTGCTGCCGTAACAACCACCGAGCAGGTTCGTGCAAACGACAAAGAAGCGCTGCGTGTCGAGCGGGCAGCCCGGCCCGATGAACGCCTCCCACCAGCCCGGGTGCGGGTTCTTCGCCTGGCTTTTCGCGTGGGACGAGGAGGAGAGCCCCGTGTGCAACAGCACCGCGTTGTCGCGCGCGGGCGACAGCTCGCCCCAGGTTTCGTAGGCGAGCGCGAAGCCGGGCAACTCGCCGCCCCAGTCGCAGACAAAGGGCTGCTGATAATGGAAAGTCTCGTATCCCGAGACCACCTTTTCATACACGGGCTCCGGCCCCTTGCCGATCGAAGACACTTCCATGGCGCTCAGAACCTCTTGCTCCCGCTCTCTATGGGCGATGTGCGAAGCGCCTCGGCGTGCCCGGTGTGCACGGCGATGGCCTGCACCATCTGGTCCAGCAACGGCGGCGGCAACTCGTGGCCCATGCCCTCGAGTTCGAGCAACGCCGCGCCTTCGATGTGACGGGCGGTGTCGCGTCCGCCCTCGACGCGAACCAGCGGGTCGGCGCTGCCGTGGATGACCAGAGTCGGCGCGCGGACCTGGCGCAGGCGCTCGCGCCGGTCGCCGTCGGCGAGGATGGCCGCGTATTGCCTTGCCGTGCCCTCCGGGTGAAAGGCGCGGTCATAGACGCGGGCGGCGAGTGCGGCGCGCTGCGCGTCCGAAATCGAGGAGACCGGGCCGGCGAAAACTTTTGCGCTTTGCACATGGTGTTCGATGCAGGCCGCGCGCTCACGGGGCGGCGGCGTGGTCAGCACGCGCAGGACATCGGGCGCGGCTTGCGGCAGCGCGCGGTTGCCCGTGGTCGCCATCACCGGCGCGAGGCTGCGCACGCGCGTCGGGTGCCGGTAGCCCATCACCTGCGTCAGCATGCCGCCCATGGACATACCCGCGATGTGCGCGCTCGGAAGTTCGAGCGCGTCCAGCAGCCCCGTCACATCGTCGGCCATGTCGTCCAATGTGTAAGGCACGGCGGCGGGGCGGCCTTCGCGCAGCGCGGCGATGACTTCGGCGATGCGCGGCACGCCCAGGTGGTCGAACCAGGTCGAGAGGCCGACATCGCGGTTGTCGAAGACCACGACGAAGTGGCCCGCCGCAACCAGCCCTTCGAGGAAAGCGGCGGGCCATTGAATGAGTTGCGTGCCGAGCCCGCGAATCAACACGAGCGGCCGCCCCTCCCGCGCGCCGTGGGTTTCGTATTCGAGTTCGACTTCGGGGCCGGTGCGGGCGCGAGGCATCAGGCTGGCTCCTGGCGAAGTTCGGCGAGGCGACGCAGATTTTCCTCGTGGCCGGCGCGGTCAATGCGGTAGCGGGAGTAGAAGAACACGGCGAGAAAATAGAAGCTCAGCGTGGTGATGATGTAGCCCACGCCGAAGCGCAGCAGCACCGCGTCGTCCACATCCACCGCAGTGGCCGCGTCCGACGGAAAATCCACCGCGGTGAGCAGCAGCGTGGAGGTCACGATGCCGAGCCCCGAGGTCGCCTTGCCCGCGAAGCTGCGCGCGGCGAAGAAGACACCCTCGGAGCGGCGCCCGGTTTCGAGTTCGCCCTCCTCCACCACATCCGCCACCATCGAGGCGATCAGAATGTTCGAAGCGATGAGAATCGTAATGTCAATGGTGTTGACGACGAGGATGATGCGGAACAGCGCGTCCGAGCCGATGGGCGGCAGCCAGCCCAGCAGGTGCATCACGATCATGACCGGGAGCGGCAGTATCGCCAGAATCGAAAGCGTGATGGCCGTGCGTTTTTTGTCGAAATTGTGCGCGAGCCGCCGGGTCAGAAACATCGCGGAGACGGCCGAGAGCAGATAGGCGATGTTGAGCCACTGAAGCTCTTTGCTCGTGAAGCCCCAGAAGTATGTCGTCAGGTAGATGCTCAGCGCGGCGGCCAGACCGGCAGCCCAGTAGTAACAGATGGCGCCGAGAAAGAGCACGCGGATCGAATGGTTCGAAAAAGTCTCGCGCAGTTCGCGCAACACCTGGGTGAAGGTCGGGCGCGTGCGGACGGCGGGCGTGCGCAGCGTCGGAATGCGGTGATGGGTGCCGGCGGCGGAAACCAGAATGCCGACCAGCATCAACAGCGACGCGACGACGCCGTAAGTGCGGTAGCCGGCGGCTTCGAGTTGGCCCTGCCCGCCCGGCGCGTCGGTCGCAAAGAACACGCCATAGGCGAGGATCGCCATCGTCAGCCCGCCCAGCCAGCCGAACATGTAGCGGAAGGAGAGCAGCGTGGTGCGCTCGTCGTAACGGTCGGTGAGTTCGGGCGCCAGCGCGGTGGACGGGATTTCATACACCGTAATCAGCGTGCGCACCAGAACGGCGACGACCACCAGCCAGCCGAAGAGCGCGAACTCCGAGAGGCCCTGCGGCGGATTCCACAAAAACAGATAGGCCGCGGCGACCGGCAGCGCGGCGGCGTACATGAAGGGGTGGCGGCGGCCGAGACGCGAGCGCCAGTTGTCGGAGATGTAGCCGACGATGGGGTCGGAGACGGCGTCGAAGAACATCGCCAGAAACAGCGCGATGCCGGTCAGGAACGCGGGCAGACCCAGCACCTGCTCGTAGTAGAAGAGCAGGAAGTAGGCGAAGCCGTTGTCCTTCACCCCGTAGGCGACGGAGCCGAACCCGTAGGCGATTCGTACCCAGG
>JAHRAN010000012.1 GCA_020027245.1 Myxococcota bacterium | reverse complement strand
CTGGTCGTGCTGAGCCGCACTCGAAGTCCGCGCGGCGTCCGCCGGCGACAACCGGAGCCCGAGTTCAAAAGACGCACTCCGCCGGCCACGCGCTCCACCGTCTCCGTTGCGGCGGAGGTGCAAGCGCGCGAGGCGGGAGAGGAGGTGGCGGAGGTTGCGCCGAGTGCGCCGCCGGCCGCGCGTCCCTCGGGCGCCATGCCGACACCGCCGCCACAGGAAACCCCGCCGCCGCCAGCCCAGCCGGCAGCGCCAGCGACGCCAGCCAGCGAGACGCTGACGCAGCGGATCGAGGAACTCGAGAAGCAGATGGCGGATGTTCTGGATTCGAAGGAGCGGCTCGAGCGTCAGGTCGTCACGCAGAACGAGGAGTTGCGGGTGCAGCGCGCCGCGCTGGCGCGCACACAGCGCGTGCTGCGCAGCATGCCCCGTCCCGAGGACGATGCCGAGGAGCCGAAGCGCGAGCCCCACACCGAAGCGCCGAAACTTCCGGCGTATCCGACGACTTCCTCGATGGAGTGAGTGGCGGCTGGCGCGTCAGCCGCCGGCCTGAAGGTCAGCCGCTGGCCGCTGTGCTGGCCAGCGTCAGCGCGCCGGTTGCGCCGGCGAACTCGCCTCCCTCGAGTCGAAGCGCCGCCATGCCGTGGTTGCGGGTCATGCTTTCGATGCTCCGCCACGAGGCCGGGTTGCCCCGCAAGGTCGCGCCGCCGAAGACGAGTTGGCTGAGCCCCTCGGCGCGCGCCAGCGCGCAGCACACGAGCGCGACGTTCTCGCCGACCAGCACCGCGAGCGCGTGCGCCAAGTCTTCACGGCGCAGCTTCAAGCTTCCGGCGATAGCAGCGCGCCCGCCGAAGTTCGCCGCCGTAAAGCCGCGCTGCACAGCGGGATAGATGTCGGCGATTTCCAGATCAACGCCCCGCGTGCGGTCGCCGCTCGAGGCGAGCTTCGTGATTTCGTCGAAGGGCAGAGCACCGAGCAGCAGCCGGCCGAGGCCGAGCAGCGTGCCGCCGCCGAGCGCACAGCCACCGACGCGCCGGGCGTCGCCCGCCATCACGCGGATGACCGAGGTGCCGGTGCCCATGGACACCAGAAGGTAAGGCTCCGGGATGCGCCTTTGCGCCTGCGCGAGCAGTTGCTTTGCGCCGACGGCCCAGGCTTCGAACTCGCCAAAGCAGCGGCTCGGCGCATCGAGAAGACCCGCCAGCGCGGCGCCATCCCCGCCGGTGAGCCCGACCTCCGCCGGCGCTTTCGCGCGCACCCAGGCGAGCAGTGCGTCCCGCTCGTCGCGCTCGAAGAGGCGGCGTTCGAAGCGCTGCGCTTCCTGCGCCACGCCCTTCAGCAAGCTCGCGCCAGCGTCAATGCCCACCCGGATGGCGGCGTCGCTATCCCTTTGCATGGAGGATAAATTCTCCGAAGCTAACACGCTCGAGCGACGCAAGGATTAGCGCGCGCACGATACCGCTAGTCTCATCTCTATCGGTCATGTTTTTGTTCTACGATCTCTCGAGACCGTTCCCGCAGTGTCACCGATTCTAGCGGATCATCACCGACTCTGTAAGCTTTGAATACATGCGTGTGACCGGCATTTGGATTGTCAACAAACATTGCGCTGAGTTCATTTGTCCTCAGGTCAAATTTATAAGCGACAACCATGCGTTCGGATTCCTTCCTTGTCAGAACGGCGATCTCCTGCAAATCCGGGTCAGCGTGTACATCAGCAGGCAGAATCAAGGTTCGGCGATGTGCGGTACCCTCTGCGAGGGCGAACGGTGTCGGTGCGACATACATTTTTCGATCCCGGATCAGGATATCGCCGTAGCTCCCGAAGCCACGAAAACTTTTATTCTTGTGTACATAGGTGTTGTCAGCATTGAGAAAGCTGCCGTGGCACACAACCAGATCGAGGACAGGATACCGGTTCCCGTCCGGATTGCTCGGGTAGCGCCCAAAAACGTAAAACACCTGGCGACCGTTATGCACTCCGCGAGGTACCTGACTGTTGCAGTCGTAATCCGCCTCACGGCCTGGGTAGGACAGCCCTTTCAGTTCGTAACCTTCCGCATGGTGAACAAGTCGAAAATCAGGGTAGGTGTTACGCCCCGGCTCATCGAAATTATCGCCGATTTGCCGAAGCCTCTCCTTGAACCAATTCTGAAAATGAAATTCCTTGTCGCGGAGACCTTCCCGCTCGATCAATTCTCCATCACGGATGGCACGTACGCACTCCTTGAATACTGTACAAACCAAAGACATGGGTCAACTCCTTCCGGTTTTTCCAGCGTTGCCATGCAACGCGGTGATTGTCGTGTCGATCCCAGAATCACTTGCTTCGAGCAGCGCAAGCGCGGTGTCGATGTCGCGGAACGCAGACAGTTGGCGGAGCATCTGAGCCATAACAATGACTCGGACATCACCTCGACCAAGAGAGCGCCCGGTTGCTCGCAATCGCTCCATTTGACTGGCAGCGCAAGACAATACAACACCCCACAAGTTCCCGTGCGGCTCGGCACGAGGAAGTCGAAATTTCTTACGGCACACCACGATGATATCGAGATCTATGGGTTCTCTCGCTTGGTATTTCGGCAAAGCTACGGTCATTTCGGCCTTAACCGGGTGTGCCGCCGTGATACCGAAGCTTGCCGTCATCAGCGCCTGTAGGAGCGCGCGCCAACCATCGGCGCGTGAGTGATGATAGGTGAAAGCCAAGACCCCATCGTCTTTCAAGATACGATGGGCTTCGGACCAGACTGCTCCGAGCCGCTCCGTGAATTGTGCGACATCGGCGTTCTGCACTTCTGAAGGGGAGCGGGTCGTGCGATCTCGCCTGAGACCGTCGTTGCCCAGAATGTGCCGCTGCCATACGTGGAAGAAATCGGCGAGTTGTGAGTAGTGAACATTGTCAAAAAAGGGTGGGTCGGTCAGGATCGCATCAACCGACCTGTCTGGCAGATCGGTGGCACTGGAGTCGCTACACGACAGATACATCCGCTTGCCAGATGCGAATTCGGCATAATTGTCCGCCACATTGAACCCGAGGCTCTCCGACAACCCAAAAACCTTCTCGCTGCGCCCTTTCCCTGCGTGAACTCGTGGACGCAATTCGAACGGATCGTCCGCATAGTCCAAGGCACGGCGGATGCGGTTCTTGAACATTGTCAGGAAGGAACCGGAACTCTTAGAAGTCCCCCACAGATTTGCCTCAAGAGGAACACGCTCCGGCTTCAGGATATGATGAGCGAACATATGGCGCACTGCCCCCGTGCCTTCGCCCTTGTATGAGGCGAACATGTTGTTGAACTCAAGCGTACCCGAGAGCAGGCACGTAAACAAATTGCGCAAGTCCGGGTCTTCGATCGCACCAATTCTGTCCGACAAGATCGACAAGCACAGGAGCTGGCGGTCATTGAACATCTCATGCCAGTAGCGATAGTTGTAGTTAAGTGCTTGGTTCGTGTTGTGACCGGGCTCTATGGCCACCACTGGATAGGGGTTCACACGCGTCGCAAGTTCACGAGAGGCAGATTCGTACAACATTCGGTCATCGTCTGTCGCGGAGGCGTACACCTTGGACCCGTCACCCAGAAGTACAAGCTTTGCATAGAGTTTATGTTCGGGTGGCCGATTCGTCTTCCGGATCGTCTGAGCTATCGGAAAGGCGTGAAGGCAAGTCGGGCAGGTTGCCTTCCGACCATCGGCCGGACCCGAGTGTGGATTGAATTCGTGGCCACAAACCCCGCATTGTGTTTGCTCGTCGTCGTACCCCACGACGCAGATTCCATCACACTTGGGACAGATTGCCCGAGCCTCTGGGTGCCGTTTTGGATAGGAATGATGGGCGAAAACCCTAGTCGAACGAAGATCGACTTCGTGCCTACAGCAAGGACACGCCACGATCTTGACCCAGAAGAAGTAAAGAACTTCCGCTGCCTGTCGGTCCGGCAAGCATGTCCTGTACCAAGAGCGGATAGTGGCAGAAACGTCACGTTCTATTGACAAGAACTCCGCCAGAATTTTGGAACGATCATGGAGCGACAAGGCAGTTCGGACCAGAAAGTACGCCACCGGGTTGATGTCGCATCCGACTGTCCGCGCGCCCAACTTCGCTGCCTCACCCAGCGTCGTTCCGCTCCCCATGAATGGATCGAAGACGACTGATCCTCTAAACCGGGCAGGGCGATAGAACAGATCCATGACATCTGTGCCGGCGGGTGTAAGTGCGCCGATCGAAATAGCCCTGAATACCGTGCCGAGTCTTTGTGCCCACCACTTGTGGATGTGGTAGATGGGACGGTTAATCTCCTTCCGCCAGCTCTCCAGTTCTGCGACTTGGCTGATCTTTTCGAATGGGAAACCCTCGTCTTCAAGAGCACGCGGTCCAGAGTTGGAGGTTGCATGGAGCTCATGACGAGGGGTTAGAAAATCGAATCTCTCTTGGAGATCAAGGCTTCTTAACTTCACTGTCCTTCTCCATCCGCCGCGCGCTCAGCGCAGGTTGACCGTTCCGTTCGAGGCGCGCAGCCGGATGGGCGCGCCGCCGCGCCCGAGCGTGCCCTTCAGCCGTCCGCTTCGCTCGCGCGCCCCGCTTTTGAGTTCGCGCGCGCAGCGGATCAGCCCGTTGTCAACGCGCACATCGAGGTTGCCGTCCACATCTTTTGGCAGGTCGAGGCAGATGCGGCCGTTGCTGGTGATCAGCACGCAGCCGCTCTGCCCCAGGTCTTCGAGCCCGCAGTGGATGGTGCCGTTCGAGGTGGCGGCGTCCACCGAGCCGCGATGCTCAGCCAACTCGATGCGGCCGTTCGACGAGCGCGCCATCAGTTTGCCGCAGGTGCACTGCGTGTGAACCCGCGCGTTCGAGGTGTGGATTTCGATGTCGCCGACCACATCGTTCACGCGCACCGGGCCGTTGCTCGAGTGCAGGCGCACCGCCGCGCGCAGACCGGAGAGGAAGATGCGCCCGTTGGTGGACGCGATGCCCACGGTCGTGCCGCGCGGCACATGGATGTCCAGGTTGACGCGCCCGCGCCGGTTCCAGCGACCGAGAACTTCGACTTCGAGTTCGAGCCCGCCGTCGTCGCTCTCGCGGTGCAGCAGCCGGGTTTTTTCGAGCAGCAGGGCGGCCTGCTCCGGGCTCTCGGCGCGCACCTGCTTGTGAATCTCAATCAACAGGTCGGCGCGCTCCTCGCCGATGACGCGGGTGCGCCCGTTGGCGTTGTCAACGCGCAGCATGCCGGACTTCGGCGCGTCGAGGCGCAGCGGCAGCCGCTCTTCGGCGCGCTCACTCCAGGGAATGCCCGAGAGCAGCGAGCGGATGAAGCCGCCGATGCCGCCGCGCGGCGTCGGCCCGGAGTTGTCGCCGCCGCGCGGTACGAGCGAAGTGCTGTCGCCGCGCGCACCCCTCGTGTCTTTCGCGTTCACGCCGTGGCTCCTGCCTGCCCGTGCGCCCGCAGGTGATGGAGCAGGCGCACCAGCACGGCGGCGGCGGGGCCTCGAAGGCTGCTGGTGGCCACACTCGAAAGCTCGCTCTCGTGCGGGTTGATTTCGATGACGGCGCCGCCCTTGCGCAGCACCTCCATCGGGAAGTCCGCCGCCGGGAACACCGTGGCGCTGGTGCCGATGACCAGCATCAGGTCGCAGCGCGCCACCGCCGCATAGCAGGCGCGCAGCACATCGGGCGGAATCGGCTCGCCGAAGGAAACCGTGTCGCCCTTGACGATGCCCCCGCACGCCGGGCAGTGGGGCGGGAGCCGGGCCTCGTCCACCTCGAAGTGCTGCGGGTCGAAGCGCCGGTGACACTCGATGCAGCGCAGCCAGAAGTGGTTGCCGTGAATTTCGAGCAGCGCGCGCTGCCCCGCCTGACGGTGCAGGTCGTCCACATTCTGGGTGATGAGCGCGTCGCAGCAACCGCTGGCTTCGAGCGCGGCCAAAGCAAAGTGCCCGTCGTTGGGTTTCGCCTCCCGCAGCGTTTCCTGAAGGCCCATCGCCCAGCCCTCGGTCGGGTGAAGGCGCTGCCGCCAAGCCTCGACCGGGTCGCGCAGGAAGCGCTGATAGCCGTCGAGGGGCGGCTCGCCATACTTGGTCCAAAGCCCGCCGGGGCCGCGAAAAGGCGGGATGCCGCTCTCGACCGAGAGCCCCGCGCCGGTGAGCGCGACCACCGACGCGGCGCCGCGCATCTGCTCTGCCGTTTGCAAGAGACGCGCGTCGAGCGCGGCGCTGAGTTCGAAGCCCGTCGTCGTCGTCGCCGCCGCGTCCATCAGTGGTAGTCCTTGTGGTCGTCGTGCACGGCGCGCAGGTTGCGACGCATCCGGTAGCGCCGCCAGCGGTGACGCAGCCGCGCAAAGCTCAGCCCGCCGCTCACGCCCCAGCGCCGCAGCACGATCCAGCCAATCAACAGCCCGCCGAAGTGGCCGACATGGCTGATGCCCGGCTGGCCGAGCTGCAGCAGGAACAGCAGCGGGATCAAGTACAGCGCCTTCAGCGGAATCGGCGGAAACAGCAGCATGATGCGCCGCTCGGGCCAGAGCAGCGAGTGGGCGAGCAGCACGCCGTAGACCGCGCCCGAAGCACCGAGCGTCGGCACCGCGTAACTGGCATGCAGCGTGGGATCCATCGGGCTTGCGATGGCGGGCCAGAGCGCGATCAGCACGCCAGCGCCGGTGCCGCACAGCAGGTAGAACCAGAGGAAGCGGCGGCGGCCGAAGTGCAGCGCGACATCGGCGCCGAACATCCAGAGCGCCAGCATGTTGAAGATCAGGTGCCACGCGCCGCCGTGCAGCCACATGTAGGTGAAGGGCTGCCACAGGTAGCCATGCTCCCAGAACAGCGTCGGGGTGACCATCAGCGCGCGCAGTGCGCCGCCGTTCCAGAGCAGGTACTGCAGCAGGAACACGGCGGCGTTCGCGATCAGCAGGCCGCGGATGACATCGGGTGTGTGCGGCGGGCCAAAGCGCAGCCCCGCTCCCCTTCCTTGTCCGTACAAGTTTTCTCCCAAGCCGGGGCCGCCCGGGCCGTGCCCGGCAACGAGCGGCTTCTTGCTCCCCGCGCAGCACGCCGCAATGGCGTCTGCCGGGGCGGCGGGAAGGGCGCGATCCCGCTGTGCTGTCCGGCCTTAAAGCCTATGCCGCCCCGGGTAAGGCGTCAACGCGGCAGACCACGCCCGCCGCCAGACCTCAAGAACCCTCTCCCCTGCCCCCTCTCCCGGGGGGAGAGTGGGCGACGAGCCCTGAAGTTCGCCGCCGGGTGAGGGTTCTTTTTCCGGCAGCGGCTCGGCGCGGTCAACGGGCGTGGCGGGGCGCGAAGCGCCCTGTGGCGGGATTAGAAATCGAGGCGCAGGCGGCGGGTTTTTTGGCGGGTGTCGGGGGAGTCGGCGCGCTCTTGCGGCTCGGTGCCGGCGATGAAGGCCTGAAACAGCGTCGTCTCACTTTGCGCGCTGGCGAGCTGGCCGGTGCGGGTGTCAATGCGCGCGAACACGATGCCGTCCGGCGTTTCGAAATCAGAGGCGGGTTGCCCGGCCAGCGCGCGCTCCATGTAGTTGATCCAGATGGGTGCGGCGGCGCGCCCTCCGGTTTCACCGGGGCCTAAAAATTCCCGCGCGTCTATGCCGACCCAGACTCCCGTCGCCACTCTGGGCGTGAAGCCGATGAACCAGGCGTCGGTGTTGTCGTTGGTGGTGCCGGTCTTGGCCGCCACCGGGCGGCGCAGACGGCGCGCCCGATGCCCGGTGCCGCGCGGGTTCTCGACGGTCGCGCGCAGCAGCGAGGTCGTGAGATAGGCCTCGGTCGGGCGCATGACGAAACCCTCGGGCAGCGGCGCTTCGGCCTCGGCGGGTTCGACCTCACGCTGCGCCACATCCGCGTCGCCATCCGCACCCGGCTCTGCATCCACCACCGCCGTAGCTTCCAGAGGGTGAGGGAACTCGCTCTCCTCCTCGGGTTCGGGCGCGGCCGCGACGGGCAGCGGCGTCGGCAGGGCGGGGTCGAGCGGCAGGTTTTCGAGCAGCAGCTTGCCGTCGCGGTCGCGCACGCGCAGCACCAGCCGGGGTTCGAGGTAGCGTCCGCCCGCGCCGAACACGCCATAGGCGCGGGTGATTTCGAGCAGCGTCACGGGGCTCGCGCCGAGCGCCAGCCCGAGCACGCGCTCGAGCGGTGAGCGGATGCCGAGTTCGTCCGAGAACTCGATCACCCGGTCAATGCCGACATCGCGCAGCAGGTGGATGGTCGCGTTGTTCACCGAGCGCGCCAGCGCCTCGGCCATCGTCAGCGGGCCGAGGAAGCGCCGCCCGTAGTTCTGGGGACGGAACACGAAGCCGGAGCTTTCGTCCTCCTCGACCACCGGCCGGTCATAGAGAATGGTGGCCGGCGTGAAACCCTCGCGCAGCGCGGTGGCGTAAACGATGGGCTTGAAGGCCGACCCCGGTTGACGCTGCGCCTGCACCGCGCGGTTGAATTCGCTGCGGCTGAAGTCGTAGCCGCCGACCATCGCCAGCACATCGCCGGTTTCGAGGTCGAAGGAGAGCAGCGCGCCCTGCACATCCGGGTGTTGCGAAAGGGTGGCGAGCAGTGCGCTCTGTCCGTCCGGCGCGCGGGCATCTGTTGCGCCAACAAAAGCCGGCGCGCGCTGCAGCCGGAACGTATCCACATCGCCAATACTCAGCGCCTCCGACAGCGCCTCGATGGTCTTGCCGTGAAGCTCCGTCGTCGGCGCGTGCGCCCAGGCCACATCTTCGAGGGTGACGGTGGCCCGAACGCCCGCGCCGAATGCGACGACGGCGCGCTGCGTCTCGTCGTCAACGCGCAGCACCACGCCCGGACGCGCTGCCTCGAAAAAACCTGCGGGCAGTGGTGTGCCAGCTACGAGTCCGTTCTGCCTGGCCAGCTCGGGCAGCAGCGCCTCGATTTTGTCTTGCGTCACGCGCCGCAGCGGGCCCCGGTAGCCGCGCCGTCGGTCGAGCGCCTCGATGCCCTCGCGCAGCGCCCGCAGCGCCTCGCGTTGCAGCGCGATGTCGAGCGTGGTTTCGATCGTGAGCCCGCCGCCGAGCACGACCTCGTTGCCGAGGGTCTCGACCAGACGCCGCCGCACCTCCTCGGTGACATAGCTGGCGACCAGAAATTTTTCCCCGTCGCGCGGCGCTGCGAGTTCGGGCGGGTTGGCGCTGGCGCGCGCGTGAGTAGCGCGGCTGATGAAGCCGGAATCGCGCATGCGATTCAGCACATAGCGCCGCCGCACCTCCGCCGCCGCCGGGCTGTGAAAGGGCGAGTAGCGCGACGGCCGCTGCGGCAACCCCGCAAGCAGCGCCGCCTCCGACAAGCTCAACTCGCCAACCGTCTTGTCGAAGTAAATCTGCGCCGCCGCGCCGACTCCGTGTGCGCCGCTGCCGAAGTAAATGTGGTTGAGATACAGATAGAGGATGTGTTGCTTCGAGTACTGATCCTCGACCTGCTGCGCCAGATACACTTCGCGCAGCTTGCGGCGGTAAGACTTGCGCGGCGAGAGCAGCAACTGCTTCACCACCTGCTGCGTGATGGTGCTGCCGCCTTGCACCTTCTCGCCACCGGCGAGCAGCACCGCAGAGGCGGCGCGCGCGAGGGCGGCGTAGTCAATGCCGCGGTGCTCGTAGAAGGCGCTGTCCTCGGCGGCGATAAATGCCCCGACGACGAAGTCGGGGATGGCGTCGAGCGGCGTCAGCACGCGCCGCTCCTCGAAGAACTCGCCGATCAACTCGCCGTTGCGGTCGAGAACGCTCGAAGTCAGCGCCGGGCGGTAATCGGCGAGCCGTGCCACCGGGGGCAGGTCGCGCAGCAGAAGCCACAGCGACAGCGGGGGCAGCAGCAGCGCCACGAGCAGATAAAGCAACCAGCGCAGCCTGCGCCCGCTGCGCTTTCGAACGCGCGGAGCTTTGACCACCACCATCACCACCACCATCCACCCCTCGCCGGGCCGCGCCGGGGGTTGCTGTGGCCCGGCGCAGGCTGAATTCGTCAAACTAGCCGACGCCACCGGCCCTGCGCTACGAACCGCCCCGTCGCCAGGCAAGGAGCACCGTGACCGAGCGCAGCGCCGTCAAACCGCGCATGGCCTTTGTGATGGACCCCGTCGAGTCCATCGAGGCCCGGGCGGACACCACCTTCGCGCTGATGCTCGAGGCCAGCACGCGCGGCGCGGAGGTTCTGTATCTGCCGCCCGAGGGCATCGGCGTGCGCGAGAAGCTGACGGCGCGGGTGCAGCGGGCGACGCTGCGACCCGAAGCGGCCCCGCCGGTGGCGCTCGGCCCGCCCTTCGAGGTCGCGCTCGACAGCCTCGATGTCATCTGGCAGCGCCTCGACCCGCCCGTTGACGCGCACTACATCCATGTCACCCAACTGCTCGGCCTGTGCCAGCGGGCGCTGGTGCTGAACCGCCCCGAGAGCCTGCTCGCCGCCAACGAGAAGCTCTACGCGATGAACTTCCCCGAGCTGATGCCGGCCACCCGGGTGCTGCGCCGCAGCGCCGAGCTCGAAAGTTTCCTCGAAGAACTCGGCGGGGAGATGATCGTGAAGCCCCTCGACGGCCGTGGCGGCGAGGGGATTTTCCACCTGCGAAGCAAAGACCCGAACCGGCGCAGCATTCTGGAAACGAGCACAAACTTCGAGACGCGCTGGGTGATGGCGCAGGCCTACATCCCCGAGGTGCGAAGCGGCGACAAGCGCATCCTGCTGCTCGAGGGCGAGCCGTTGGGCGCCGTGCTGCGCGTGCCCGCCGACGGTGAGAGCCGCGCCAACTTCCACTCCGGCGGGCAGCCCGCCCGCGCCGAACTCGATGCGCGGGACCACGAGATCGTCGCGCGCCTCGCCCCCCGGCTGCGCGCCGACGGCCTTTTTCTGGTCGGCATAGATGTGATCGGCGGCCTGTTGACCGAGATCAATGTGACCTCGCCCACCGGCATCCAGGAGATGAGCCGCCTCGACGGCGTGAATTACCCGCAGCGCGTACTTGCGCGGGTGGA
>JAHRAN010000196.1 GCA_020027245.1 Myxococcota bacterium | reverse complement strand
CGCGAAGCCGACCTGCGCTTTCACCCCGGCCCCCGCAACTACACCATCGCCTGGGCGCTGCTGACCTTCACCGGCATCTTCGGCCTGCACCGCTTCTACCTCGGCAAGTGGCCGACCGGCATTCTCTACCTGCTGACGGGCGGGTTGTTTCTCGTCGGCGTGCTCTACGACTTCTGGACGCTGAACGATCAGATCACCGTCCAGAACGCACGAAGCGAAGCGCGCGGCGCATAGCGCCTTTGCGCTGGCGGCGTTCAACCCGCCGGCGGGCGACGCTTCGGTCGCAGCCGCTCGACATCCGCCAGCGTAACGCGGGTCTTGCCCTCGGCGTGCAGGGCCTGCTCGACCGCGCGCTTTGCAGTCGAGCGAAACAGGGCCGGGACGCGCGCCATGGCGTGCTCGGCGGCGTGCTCCCAGGTCAGAGCGGGGACCTTCGCGCGCGGCAGGGCGCGGTACCCGCGCGGTCGCCTGGCGCCGCTGAAGTAGAAGCGGCCGTCTTCCATCCCGAAATAGATGCCGACGCCGCTCGCGCGCAGCCGTCGCCGCTTCGGAAGCGCGACGAGCGCCGCCGCCGCCCAGATCTCCAGCACATTTACGATCAGGTTGTTCTGCTCGGGGCCGGGGGTGACGACATCGGCGAGCCGGCACTCCGCCACCCAGATCGCGTCGGCGAGTCGCTCCGGGGCGACGCGCGCGGCGGGCTCGAGGGCGAGCCCTTCGAGACCGGGTTTGCGGCCGGCGTCGTCCGCCGGTCGGCCCGTCGGCACGACTGCCTTCGCGGCGCGTGCGGGCATGAAGTTGAGACACAGTTCCTTCGTCTCGCGGATGTTCGTCGAGGTGCGGCTGGAACTTCGGGTTACGAGAACCATCTGCGGGTGGTCATCCGAGACGTTCCACGGGAACACCGACGCGCAGGCGGCGATGTTCGTCGCGCCCGCAGCGTTGCGGGATGTCACGACGCAGATCGGCATCGGATAGGGAACGATGTCCTGATGCCAGGTGATCTGGAGCGGGATTCGAACCTTGGCCGCCATCGCCCGCGAGTGTAGTACGCGGCCCGGGTGCGGCCTGACAAGGGCAGGCGTTTGCGCGCGGCGGCGCCTTTCGCCTCGCCCGTCGCCCGTTATGCTTCCGCCCCGATGACGGGGAGCATCACCTACCCGGGCGCTGTGGCGCCGCAGCGCGAGCGCTTTATCACGAGCTGCGGACTCCGAGTGCACGTTTGCGAGTGGGGCGACGCCGCGGCCGAGCCGCTGGTGCTGACCCACGGCTTCTTCGATCACGCCCGCGCCTTCGACCTGCTCGCGCCGCTTCTGGCCGAGCGCTACCGGGTGATCGCCTGGGACTCGCGTGGTCACGGCGATTCGGACTGGGCCGACAACTACTCCTGGTCGGTTGATGTGATGGATCATGTGAACCTGCTGCGCGACACCGGCCCGGCACTGCTCGTCGGCCACAGCCGTGGCGGCGGACTGGCCGCCGATGTCACCGCGCTTTACCCCGAGGGCGTGCGACGGCTGGTGCTGCTCGACGGCTTCGGCCCGCCGCCCGAGGGCGTGAAGATGGAGCAGGGGCGCGACTGGCGTCCCGAGCGCACACCGCCCGAAGAACTCGAAACGCTGCTCGACTGGCGACACAAAACCGGCGAGGCAAAGGGCTTCCGTCCACGCGCCACGCTCGACGAACTGGCGCGCGGGCGAAAAACGCAGAACCCGCGCCTGTCGCTCGACTGGCTTCGCTACTTCGCGCAGCACGGCGCGAAGGCCGTGCCGGGTGGCTTCACCTGGAAGGTTGACCCGCTGGCCGCGCGCGGCTTCGGCCCCTTCACACCTTCGTGGGTTGACGAAACCATGAAGTGCCTGCCGGTTCCGGTGCTGGCGGTCGAGCCCGGTGAGGCGGATGTCTGGGCGCTTCCCGAACCCTGGCGCAGCGAGCGGCTCGCGCTGGCGCCGAAGCTCACGCGCTGCACCGTCGAAGACTCCGGGCACTTCCTCGCCGTCGAGCAACCCGTCGCCGTGGCGCGGGCGGTGCTCGACTTTTTCGCGGACGCAGTTTGAAGCGCCTCACGAGCGGACGCGTGCAAGTTGCGCTGCACACCCTTTCGCAGCGCGAAGGCCCGCCGCTGCTCGCGCTGCACGCACTCGGCGCCTCGCATCTCGAGTTCAACGAGTTGGCGCCGCACTGGCCGGGCCCGGTGTTCGCCCTCGACTTCGCCGGGCACGGCGCCTCGGATGTTCTGCGCGGGCGCGCCTACAGCGCCGAGCAGGTGTGGGTGATGGATGCGGACACCGCACTCGCGCACATCGGGCGCGCGTATCTGGTCGGGCGCGGGCTCGGCGCATACGTGGCGCTGATGCTCGCGGGCACGCGCACGGCGCAGGTTCCCGGCGCGCTGCTGCTTGCGGGACGCGGCCTTGCGGGCGGCGGTGAGGCGCCCGATGCAGCGCAGATCCATGCAGACCGGGCTGCGCTGCGACGGAACCTCGACGCGGCGGCGACGATGGATGCAGAGCTGCGTCCCGACCCGATGGTCTTCGAGACCGAGAGCCACCACCGCCCGGTTCGTTTTGCCCGCAGCTTCGCCGAGCGCGCCACCAAGCTCGTGTTCGGCGACGCTTGCGAGCCGCCGCCGCCCTGGTGGCGCGCCGCGCGCGAAGTCCAGAGCGCGGCGCACGCCGACGACGGCGGGCTACGCGCCCTCACCCAACTCGCTGCGGCAGACAGCGTCTGACGCGCAACGCATCTCCCCCTCTTGCCCCCTCTCCCACCGGGAGAGGGTTGGGGAGAGGGTTCCTAAGGTCTGCCGGCGGGCGTAGCCCGCTGGCGTGCGAGCCAGGTCTCGCGGATGTCGCGCTTCAGGATTTTGCCGGAGGCGTTGCGCGGCAGTTGCTCGCCTTGAAAAACAAAATGAGCGGGCACCTTGAAGGCGGCGAGTCGCTCGGCCACGTGCGCCCGCAGCGCGTCGGCGTCGAGACTTGTGTTCGGCTTCAGGAAAATCACGCAGGCGACCTCTTCGCCGAGACGCTGGTGCGGAACGCCGAAGACCGCCGCTTCGTACACGGCGGGGTGCTCGTAGACGGCGGCCTCGACCTCGGCGCAGTACACATTCTCGCCGCCGCGCAGCACCATGTCCTTGGCGCGGTCTTCGACAAACACGAAGCCCTCTTCGTCAATGCGGCCGATGTCGCCGGTGCGCAACCAGCCCTCGACGATGGTCTCGGCCGTGGCCTCGGGTTTGTTCCAGTAACCACGGATCAGGTTCGGGCCGCGGAACCAGAGTTCGCCGACCTCGTTTGTGGCGAGCACCTTGCCGCCGGCATCGGTGACGCGCATCTCGACGGTCGGCACGCAGCGCCCCGAACTCGATGCACGGCGCAGGTAATCGTCCCCCGAATTCTGCGGGCCGTAGGCGTTGGTCTCGGTCATGCCATAGCCGATGCCCGGACGCCCGTTGTGGAAGTTGCCCTCGACCCGCTTCACGAGCTCCGGCGGCGCTGGCGCGCCGCCGCCACCGACGGAAATCAGGCTCGATGTGTCGCGCCGCTCGAAGTCGGGGCACTCGAGCAGATCCCAGGACATGGTCGGGACGCCGACGAAGTGGGTCACGCGCTCGCGCTCGATCAACTCGAGTGCGCGCTCCGGGCTCCACTTGTACATGATCACCAGCTTTGCGCCGAGCACGAAGCAGCCGAGCATGACCGCTACGCAACCGGTCACATGGAAGAGCGGCACCGTCAGGATGAAGCAACTCGGGTGACGTTGCGCCGCGGCGTCTTTGGGAAAGCGCAGGGCCTGCACGGCCGCGCGGCAACCGAAGGAAACCAGCGCAGACAGGATGGCGTGATGGGTCGAGACCGCGCCCTTCGGGAAGCCGGTGGTGCCCGAGGTGTAGAGGATGGTGGCGTCGTCGTGCGGGTTGATCTCGACTTCCGGAAGCGTCCGCCCGGGTTCGAGCACGGACTCAAAATGACACGCGCCCGGCGGCAACTCGCCCTCACCGGCGCGCACCACAACGGCGCGCACCTGATGTCTGGCAAGGGCGGCGGCGCTGCGCGTGGCGCGCGGAAGATCGCAGAGCATCACCTTCGCGCCGGAATCCTCGAGGCCGTAGGCCAACTCGTCCTCCGACCACAGCGCGTTCATCGAAACCACGATTGCGCCCACCGAGGTGATGGCCACGAAGCTCGTAATCCACTCCGGGTAGTTGCGCATGGCGATCGCCACGCGGTCGCCCTTCTTTACGCCGTAACGTTCGACGAGCATCGCGCCGATGGCGTCCGCCTGCGCCATCACCTGCGCGAAACTCCAGCGCTCGTCCTCGTAGATGAGGAAGGTCTCCTCGCCTCGCGCCCGAGTCGTGTCGAAGAGCGCGCGCAGCGAGGGCGGCGTGTTCTTGAAAACCCGGAGCTTTTGACCGCGCACAACGGCCTCGGTGATTTCAAAAGTTTCGCCCGGCGCAGTTACCTGCGCGATGGCTTCTTCGTAGCGGAGGGTCATTGCCGTCTCCCGTCTTCTGCCCGGCGATCTCAGTACACACCGCCGAGTTTCGTGTGATCCCAGGTGACGATGCGCTCGGGCCGCAGGCGGATGCCCGTGCGCTTCGGGGCCGTGCGCTCGACGGCGTGGCGAAGCTGCTCCGCGCTGGCGCTCTCGGCGCCGCGCACGCTGCGCCGGTTCACGCGCATCAGAACCTCGACGACCTGCTCGCGCTCGCGCAACAACTCGGCCTCGCCGTAGAGCACCACGCCGCGCAGTTCGCTGTACACCTCACCGGATTCGATCAAAAGCGAAACCCGCGGGTCGCGCTCGATGTTGCGAATCTTCTGGCTCTTGGTGAAAGTGGACATCACGATGGCGCCGCCGTCCTCGATGCCGAACCACATCGGCATCGGGTGCGGCACGCCGCGCGGGCCAATGGTGTTGATGATGATGGTCTGCGCGGCGGCGATGAACGCCGTGCGCTCCTTATCCGTCATCTGAATCTGTTCGCGTCGCGACATTTTCTCCTCGCTTCCGCTCAGGTTACTCGATCCGCTTCGCGCGATACCCGCGGCCCCGACCTCCAACCTGAAGGTAGAAGACACCCAGCAGACCCTTGCGGATGCGGACGCTGGCAACGCTACCGGGCTTCACCCAGATGTGGTCGTTTTCCTGAAGCCGCCAACGCTGACCATTCGCAAGGCGGACGATGGCGCGCCCGCGCGCGTCGCGGGTCAGGTCAACCAGTGTGCTGTGGATGACCGAGGGCTGCGGCGGTATGACGCGCTCCGGCGGAAGCCCGAACAACGCCTCGGTCGGCGCGACCGGTGCGGCGGGCGGCGGCGTGACGGGTGCGGCAGACACGATGGGCGCCGCCGCGGCCGTGTCATCGCTGCGCTCGACATCGGCGGCGGTGGGCGGCGTTTCCAAGGTGGGCGCCGCGGACGCAGTTGCGTCCGCGGTCAGCGCATCGAAGCAGGCAAGCCGCTGCGCGTCGGCGGCGATGGCGGCGCAGCGCTGGAACTCGTCAGCGAAGCGCGCCGGACTCGATGCCCCGCAGAGCAGTGCGGCAAATGGAAGCAGCGCAAATGCGAACCGGCGATGCATGAAATCCTCCGCAAGGCGGC
Source organism: Myxococcota bacterium (assembly GCA_020027245.1). Taxonomy (GTDB): domain Bacteria; phylum Myxococcota_A; class UBA9160; order UBA9160; family UBA6930; genus JAHRAN01. Next base: position 5,584 of record JAHRAN010000196.1, on the reverse strand, counting down.
TCAGGATACCGCCCGGAGAGGCTTCCGCCCCTCCCCCGCCTTGGGCCGTGCTGCGCTGGCGCACACCGCCCATCCTTTTGACCGCCCCGAGCGGCTGCCGGAAGGGGGCGCCGGGCGCTGACGCGACCGGCGCTTCTCGTCTGCCGGCTGGCGCGGCTTGTCCTTGTCTGACACGCTTTGGGGTCAAAGGGCCTGACGCGCTTTGACCGGTATGGGAGGGCAGCGTTTGTCGGCAGGGTGCAGAGCGACGGGATCGAAACCCGCTTCCACGGTCGCCGGGCTCGCCTTCGTGGCGATGCTCGCTGTGGCCTGCACGACACCGCCGCCGCCGCCCGAAAAGTTTCGACTGTCCGACGCGGAGTTGCTCTCCGGCACGGCGCTCTTCGGCGAGACCGTGCGCGAAACGCCGCGCGGCGATGTGCTGGCGCTCGACGACGAGATGCGCGCCTTCGTCGCGCGCAAGGTCGGCAAGGCAAAGCGTCAGGCGACGCGGCTGCGGCGGCTGGTGCGGGGCATGATCAGCGATGGTCTGCTCAACATCGAATACGACACCGGCGCCACCCGCACCGCGCGCGAAACGTTTCACCAGCGCAGCGGCAACTGCCTTTCGTTCACCAACCTGTTTGTCGCGCTGGCGCGCGAGGCCGGCATCGAGGCCCGTTTCCAGATACTCGACATTCCGCCGGTCTGGGTGGGCGACGGTGACACGGTGATGCTGCGCAACCACATCAACGCGGTGGTGAACAACATGCGCGAGGGCCGCTACCGCAGGCGCGACTACGTGGTGGACTTCAACACACCCGAATTCAGCGGCAACTACAAAGCGCGTCAGGTGAGTGACGCCTACGCCGTGGCGCTTTACCACAGCAACCTGGCGGTGAAGGCGCTCGAAGAGGAGAACACGCGCGAAGCTTTCCGCCACCTGCGCCGAGCGATTCACAGCTACCCGGATATTCCCGGCCCCTGGGTCAACCTCGGTGTGCTCTACGCGCGAAGCGGGCTGCCCCGGCTGGCGGAGTCGGCACAGTTGCGGGCGCTCGAGGCGCAGCCCGGCAACCACTCGGCGATGACCAACCTCGCGCGCCTGCACACCCTTCAAGGGAACACCGAGCAAGCCGCGTACTATCAGCGTCGCGTGCGCTTCTACCAGCAGCAGAATCCCTGGTATCACTTCTGGCTGGCGAATCAGGCTATGGGCGCGGCGCGTTTCGCAGATGCGTTCGAAGCGCTCGAGCGCGCGCTTAACCTGCAACCGGACGAGCACCGCTTCCACTTCCTCGCGGGACGAATCCACACCCGCCTCGGCAACCTCGAAGCCGCGCGACAGAGCTTCGCCCAAGCCCTCGAACACGCCCGCAACGAAAAGTTACGCTCCCGCTACGAGAGCAAACTGGCGGCGCTTGGCAAGCCGCACCTGAAGCGAAACAGCAAGGTGCGTTTGCAGCGCTGAATAGCGAAGCGGCTGGCTGGCGATGTGCTGTCGGCGGTAGCGGATCGGGTTCAACCAGCAGGGCCGAAGCTCAGCAAGACGTTGCCAGGCTCGTGAAAGTACAGTCCGTAACCCGAGTTGACGAGAATATATCCGTCGCCAATGGCCGGGCCCGCGCCGCTCATGCCTCCACCTCGACCACGGCGCCCTCCCACGCCGGTGAATTCCCGGGCCGTGTCAAATGACCAGAGAACGCGGCCCGTGGTCGTATCGTAGGCTCGGAGGAAACCATCGAGATGGCCCGCAAAAACGACACCCGGAAGCGCGGTGACAGGGGCGGAGACACCGGGATCGCAGAACGGACGACCCTTTCCGCAGACGTTTTGCTGAACGTGACTCCAGAGCACCCGGCCAGTTCGAGCGTCCACCGCGTGAAGCCCCGGGCGCGCGGCCTCGGGATCCAGAAAATCGCCATTCCGCGTATCATTCATATCGTTGATCGGAACGAAGACGGTGGCGCCCTCGGCGGCAAGGCCGAAATGCACGCCGCCCTGAATGCTGCCGCGCCCCACCCGGGTCCACCAGAGAGGTGCAGGATGTTGCGCATCCGGGTCGAGAGCAAAGACCGATCCGTTCTTGTGGCCGCCGATCAACACTTGCTCTCCATCGGACAAATCAATGAGCAGCAGCGACGCGCCGAGATCGAAATCCGGGCCATCTTCATCGGGACAATTGGGATTGCCCTCCATCATGCACGCCACGTTCCAGGCGTCCCGGGGCGTGATCTGGCGGGTCCAGATTCGCTCTCCGGAATCGAGATCCAGGGCGAGCACCGCGTCGCTGTTGCCATCGGCGGGTGACGAGTAGTTTTCACCCGTCCCGACATAGAGCCTGCGGCGCGCCACGTCGAGGGTCGGGCTCGCCCAGATCGGCGCGCCGGAAGGCGCCATGCGCGTGGTGCCAACGCTGGTTTTACCAAGTGATGCCGCTGGCTCTGGAATGGCGTAACTCACCCAGCGCAGTTTCCCGGTCAGCGCGTCGAACGCCTTGACGCTTCCCCTGAAGGTGCAACAGGTGTAGCCCGGATCCGCAGCTGCGGTCACCTCGAGCGAAGAAACGGGAACATAGAACGTCCCAGCGTGAAAGGTCGGCGTGCCAGTGAGCGTCGCGCTCGGGTGATCGTCCACTTTCAGCGACCAGAGCGCTTCGCCAGAGAGTGCGTCCACAGCGTGAACGCGCGCCAGCGTGTCTCCAAAAAATGCAAGCGCACGATCACCGACGCGGGCGAGTACGATGCCAGTACGAACCTCCGACGAGGCCCGGTAGCGCCACCGCACGCAACCGGTCTCGAGATCCAGCGCGTACACCGCGCCGCTCTGACTTCCGACATACGCGGCCCCGTATCCGATCGCGGGTTGCGAGCGTGCACGGAGCGCATTCGGAAACACGAAGGTCCATTTCAATTCGAGTGATGGAATCTCGTCGGCGGTCAGCCCGGCGTCGCGCGCTTCGACGAAGCGTCGGTTGTCGTGTCCCCAACCGGTCTCGATGGGCGGGCGATCGAGATCGAAATGAGCGGCTGGCCCGGTGCAACGCAAACCCTGAATGTCAGCGTCGTCGTGCTCCTTTTCGAAGCGGAGTCGCGTCAGATATTCGACCACATGCACGCGCTCGGCGTCCGAGAGCCCGGAAGCCTGAGTTTTCATGATCCCTGTCGTCATAGCCGCGTATAAATTGCGCGCTGGCATCAACTCGAGCCAAGTGAAGTGGGGCGCACGGGAGACGGTTCCATTGTGGCACCCGGCGCAGTTCTCTTCATACAAGGCGGCGCCGGGAAGGGACGAGCGCTCGCCCAACTCGCCGAGCCCCGTCTGAAACGCATCCGTCGAGATGAGCGCCGTGCTGATCCCGTTGGGCGCGCAAGAAAGGGCCGCCAACAACGGAATATGAAGCAAGCCGAAAAATTGGCGCATCGCCCCGTCCCAAATTGTGTGATGGTGTATCCTACAATCATCGCCGAGACACTTCAACAACCCACAAGTGGGAGCGACACTTGAGCTACCTGATCGCCGACGGCAAACGCCGCATCTACTTCGAATATCTCGCGGGAGAGCGGGGCACGGTGCTGCTCTCGCACGGATGGGGGATGTCCTGCCGCGTCTGGGACGACACGGCGGCCTTCCTCAGGGATCTCGGTTATGGAGTTTTAAGTTACGACCACCGCGCCTGTGGACAATCGGACAAGGACTTCGGCGACGTGAGCATTGAGGCGCTGGGCGATGACGTCGTAGCGCTCTGTGATCATCTGGGGCTCGAAGGAGTTGTGCTGAACGGCTGGTCGCTTGGCGGCGCCGTCGTAGTGGACGCCGCATCGAAACTGGGGCGCCGCGTCACCGGGTTGATCCTGACCGCCGGCGCCACACCCCGGTACACCCAAAGCGAGGGCTTTCCGCACGGCGGGAAGCCCGAGGACGTCGTGGCGACGGTTGCGGCGCTGCGCGCCAACCGGGCGAGCTTCCTGCACGGTCTCTACTTCGAGGGCGTGTTCGCGACGGAGGTCGGCGCGCCGGTCATGCAGTGGTGCTGGCAGATCGCGTTGCAGGCGAGCCCGGCGGCCGACGCTGCGCTCGGCGCGCTGGCGGAGATCGATCAGCGCGAAATGTTGAAGCAGCTGACGGCAAAAGCGCTGGTCGTGATTGGGACGGAGGACGGCGTGGTTGCTCCCGACATCGGGCGCGCAGCGGCGAAGCTGCTTCCTGACGCGCGCCTCGTGGAGTTCGCTGGCTGCGGACACGCGCCTTTTCTGGAGAACCCGGCGGCCTATCGAGATGCGCTTGGACAACACATCGAATCGCTTCGGGAAAAACGATGACGAGGACAGTCAACTTTGGTCTCTGGTACGACTTCCGAAATCCGTCGTCCGCAAGGCGAAACAACGAACACCTCTACGAAGAGACGCTCGCGCAAATCCTCTGGGCGGAGACACTCGGTTTTGACTCGGTCTGGCTCACCGAGCACCACTTCTGCGACGATGGCTACACGCCCTCCCCGCTACTGATCGCCGCCGCAATCGGAGCGCGCTGCGAGCGTCTGCGCATCGGCACAAACCTGATGCTGTTGCCCGTGGCTGACCCGGTGCGGCTGGCCGAGGACAGCGCAACACTGGCCATTCTCACGCAAGGCCGCTTCGACCTCGGCGTTGGTTTGGGCTACCGCCAGATCGAATTCGATTACTTCGGGCGCAAACTGAAGCACCGCCCGAGCCTGATGGAGGAAGGCGTCGAAATTATCCGACGCGCCTGGAGTGGCGAGCCGGTTCACTTCGAGGGAAAGCGTTTCTCGATTGATGGACTTCGCGTGACGCCTGTGGCGACGAAGCCTCCCCGGCTGCTGATGGGCGGCATGTCCGAGCCTGCGATCCAACGGGCAGCGCGGCTCGGCGACGGCTTTCTTTCAACGGGCGGCATCGGGCACGACATATACGCAGCCGCACTACAGAAAGAAGGCAAGGAGGGTCGAATCTTCGCGGGCAACTGGGGAATCATCGCCGAGGATCCCGAAGCCGAAGCTGCGAAGATCGGCGAGCATGTGCTCTATCAGATCAACGAGTACGTCTCATGGGGCGCTTTCGGTCCGCCGGAACAAACACCGCGCTTCCCCGATGCCACGAGCGCACTCCGTGATGGACTCTACGAACTCTGGGACGCGGAGCAAGCGATCGCGGCTCTGACGGTCATGCTCCGGGAGTATCCGCAGATCGAGGATGTCCACTTCTGGGCGCAGTTTCCGGGCGAGCCGGTGGAAAGCGGCAGCACGCGCATCGAGTACATCGCCACGAAGGTGCTGCCCGAAGTCCGGAAGGCGATCGAATGAGCCCGGCCTGGCTCGACTTCGCCCCCACTACTTATGTGTGTGCTGGCGCGCCCGGCACGACTCGAACGTGCGACCCCCAGCTCCGCAAGCTGGTGCTCTATCCAACTGAGCTACGGGCGCCGGCCCACTTCCCGCTCGCGGCGGGTGACAACCGACCGCGACGGGACATCTACCATAACGAATGAGCGGCGGCTGTGGCGGAGAGGGTGGGATTCGAACCCACGGTAGGTTGCCCTACACACGCTTTCCAAGCGTGCGCCTTCGACCGCTCGGCCACCTCTC
>JAHRAN010000188.1 GCA_020027245.1 Myxococcota bacterium | reverse complement strand
CCGAAACCCCGCCGCGCGGGGCAGCATCCAACGGGGGCGTTGCTACGCTTCGGCGTCACGAATCACGACGCGCGCCACGGCTGCCAGCACCGCGCCCCCGAGGAGCCCCCGATGTCTGCTCGCCCCTGGAAGGATCAACTCGCCCGCCAGATGCAAGCGGACTGGGCCGACGAGATAGACCAGTTCGAGGCGCAGCTCGAGTTGCGCAAGCAGGGGCGGCTCGACGAGAAGGCTTTTGCCGAGACCCGGCTGCGGCGCGGCGTGTATGGGCAGCGCTACGACAACGGGCAGCGTCACGATGGCTACGCAACCCGCCCCGTGCCCTTCCCCGACGCGCCGACCAAGGGGCCGGAAACGCACTGGCACGCGCCCGGTATGCAGCGCATCAAGATTCCCTACGGCGGCGTCACACCGCAGCAACTCGAAGTGCTCGCCGACCTGGCCGAGGAATACTCGGATGAAATCCTGCACATCACCACGCGGCAGGATGTTCAACTCCACTTCGTTCACATCGAGGACACGCCCGACTTGATGCGGCGGCTTGCGGCGGTCGGCATCACCACGCGCGAGGCATGCGGCAACTCGGTGCGCAATGTAACAGCCTGTCCGCTCGCCGGCGTCTGCCACAGCGAGGCGTTTGATGTTTCGCCCTATGCGCAGGCGCTGATGCGTTTCCTGCTCGGCCACCCGGATGTGCAGGACTTCGGTCGCAAGTTCAAGCCCGCCTTCTCGGGTTGCGAGCACGAGGCCTGCGGTCTGGTGCAGATGCACGACGCCGGTTATGTGGCGCGCGTGCGGGACGGGCGGCGCGGCTTCAAGGTCGTCGTTGGCGGCGGGCTCGGCGCGGTGCCGCATCAGGCGCTCGTGCTTTCGGAGTTCACCCCGGTCGAGGAGTTTTTGATCGAGACGCAGGCCGTGGCGCGGGTCTTCGCCCGGCTCGGCGAGAAGAAGAACCGCAACCGCGCGCGCATTAAATTTCTTGTCGCAGCGCTCGGCATCGAAGAGTTCCGCCGCCTGGTGCAAGAAGAGCGCCGTGAGATTCCGCCGGACCCGAGGCACACGGACTTTGTGGACGCGCTGCCCGAAACCGGCGGCCAGGCCTTGCGCCAGCCAGCGCAACTGGCGGACGGCCCGCGCGTGGCGGGCTTCGAGGCCTGGCGCGCGCGCAATGTGCAAAGTCAGCGGCAGGCGGGCTACTGCGTCGTCACCATCAACCTGCCGCTCGGCGACATGACTTCGAAGCAGGCGCGCGCGCTTGCGGATGCGGCGCGCACTTTTGTCGGCGACAACCTGCGCACCAGCGTCGAGCAGAACATGGTGCTGCGCTTCGTTGCGGAGGCCGATCTGCCAGCGCTGTACGAGGCGCTGCTCGAGACGGGGCTCGCGCTGCCCGACGCCGACAGCATCGTGGATGTGACCGCCTGCCCCGGCACCGATACCTGCAAGCTCGGCATCGCGTCGAGCCGCGGGCTCGCCGCCGAGTTGCGGCAGCGCTTGGCCACGAAGTCGGCCTCGGCTGAACTCGACGAGGCGGTGAAGGCGCTGCGCATCAAAATCTCGGGCTGCTTCAACTCCTGCGGTCAGCACCACATCGCCGACATTGGTTTTTATGGCAACAGCCGCGGCGTGGACGGGCGGCGCATGCCCCACTTTCAGGTGATCCTCGGCGGGCAGCGTCAGGAAAACGCGGCCACCTACGGGATGGCGGTCGGCTCGGTGCCGAGTCGCGCCGCGCCGCAGGTGGCCCTGGCGCTGACCGAAGCCTACTTGCAGGGACGCGAAGGGGACGAGCGCTTCCAGCAGTGGATCGCGCGGCTCGGCAAGCGCGCGCTGCGCGGCGTAATCCAACCCTTTATGAAAGCGCCCACCTATAAGGAAGCGCCCGAGTTTTATGTGGACTGGAGCGACGCCCGGGAGTTCAGCATCGGCGATCTCGGCGTCGGCGAGTGCGCGGGTGAAGTGGTTTCGCTCTTCGGCATCGAGGTGATGCGCGCCGAGTCGCTGGTGTTCGACGCGCAGTGCGCGCTTGATGAGGGCGACTACAAGGGCGCCGGCGAGCACGCTTACCACGCCATGCTGGCGGCGGCGCGCGCTCTTGTGCGCATGGAATACATTGATGTCGGCGAAGCGCCCGACGAGATCGTCAGCGAGTGGCGTGCGCGTTTTTTCGAAACCGAGCGCTTCTTCGACCGCTTTGCGAAGGGCAAGTTCGGTCAGTATCTGCTCGACCGGCACGCAACGAATACGCCCACCGGCGAGCGCGCAGCGGCTGCCCGGTGCGTCGAAGAGGCGCAACTCTTCATCGAGGCCGCACACGCCTGCGAGGCGCGCATCTCGGCTGTGCCGCTGGCGCAAGCGTCGGCCTGAGCGCCGGGGAAAAGTGGGTTAAATCATGCAGCCGCTCCGACTCCGCCTGAAGTTCCCGGCCCGCGAGGCGCCAGCCAGAAATGTTGGCGTCGCCATCGCCGTCTTTCATCGCCTGCTGCAGCGCGGCCTGCTCGAAGGTCTGCTGCTCGATGTGGCGGACTATCAACACGTCCCCCAGGGCCCCGGCGTGCTGTTGATTGGCCACGATGTGGACTACGGCGTGGACGAGACCGGCTTCAGCGTGCTGCGCAAGCGGCAGCAGGGCGACGCTGCCGAGGTGGCGACGCAACTGCGCGACGCGCTGCGCATGGGGCTCGGCGCGCTCGAAGCGCTCGACCGGGACGGCGCGCTCGGCATGGCCTTCGACACTGAGCACTTCATGGTCAGCGTGCTCGACCGCGCGCTGACCCGGAACGACGAGGCAGCGGCGCACGCGCTCGAAGCCGAACTCGAGGCCGTAGTGCGCGAACTTTTCGGTGCGGGTGTGCGCTTTGCGCGCGAGAACGCAGCCGACCCGCGCAGCGCCCTCGCCCTTTCGGTGCAGACAAAGCCGGGCAGCGCCGTTGCTGCGCTCGAAAAACTCGGCGGCGCACGCGCGCCGGGGCAGAGCCCCTGGGACATTCCGGTGGAGGAGTTGAAGCGACTGCGCGATGCGGGCGAGGATGTGCTGCTGCTCGATGTGCGCGAGGCGAACGAGTTCGAAACTGTGAATCTCGGCGGCCAACTCGCGCCGCTCGCAACCCTCGACGAGCAACTCGGGGCGTTGCCAAAACAGGGTCATATAATAGTCCACTGCAAATCCGGCGGACGCGGCGCGCGCGCCGTGCAGCAGTTGCGCGACGCCGGCTTCGAAAACGCCTGGAATTTGAACGGCGGCATTCTGGCCTGGATTGAGCGCGTGGACCCGAGCCTGCCGCGTTATTGAGCGCCAGCTTTCTCGCAACCGGAGATCATGCAAGCGGAATCAACTATGGAAGAGCGCATCGCCCGCGCCTTCGCCGAGATGGACGCTGCGAACGCGGATGATCCGAATCGAATTCTCGTGCGCGGCCGCTGTGCGCCGAAGGAGCAAGCCCAGGCGGAGCTCGCCTGCGAGTGGGTCAAGCAGCTCTGCGAAGCGCCGAGTGAGGCGCTGCAACTGGCGGCGCGCGCGCACCACCTGCGTCGCTTCGCACTGCCCCGCGCCGCGCATCCGGCAGGGCGAGCGGGGTATCTCGCCTGGCGACGCGAACTCCAGCATTTTCACGCCGACGAGGCCGGTCGCATCCTCGAGCGCTGCGGCTTTGAACCGGCGCTCATCGAAAAGGTGCAGCGGCTGATCCGCAAGGAGCCGGGCGGCGGCGCGGAGGCGCAGGTCTTCGAGGACGCGCTGTGTCTGGTCTTTCTCGAAACCCAACTCGAAGCGCTGGCCGAACGGCTCGAGCCGGCGCGCGGCGCCTCGGTGCTGCGTCAAACTTTTGCCAAGATGAGCCCGCGCGCGCGCGCACTCGCAGCGGAACTGCCGCTCGGGCCGCGCGGAAGCGCGCTCGTTCAGCGCGTCA
>JAHRAN010000131.1 GCA_020027245.1 Myxococcota bacterium | reverse complement strand
AGCCTCAACTACTGGTCATGGGACTGGAACGGCAGTTGGTTCGCGCTGCTCAATCCGCTCACCTGGTTCGACAACCTGACGGACAAGATGCGCTGGGAGCGCATGGGCAAAAACCCCGACTGCCTCGACCCCGGCGAAAGCCCGACGGAGTGGCTCGCCCCCGCGGGGCGCTAACGCGCCCCGCCCATCCCGTTGACCGCCACGGCTGCGGCAGTGGGGAGTGGTAGAAGCAGCGCGGCCGCCACCCTCACCCCTAACCCCTCTCCCTTAGAGGGAGAGGGGAACCGGAGAAGAGGGGAACCGAACATTAATAAAGCGGCGCTTCATCTCTTCTTAACCCTCTCCCTGTAAGGGAGAGGGAGGCGACGGGCCTTGTAGCCCGTCGCCGGGTGAGGGTGGCGGCTCCGCCACTTCGACTCCCGCCACTGCCGCAACCGTGGCGGTGTGAGAATGCCACGAGGTAGCAGCCAGTAGCGCCGGTCGCGTCAGCCTCCGGCAGCCGCTCGGGGCGGTCAAAAGGCTGGCGGTGCGCGCCAGCGCACCGGGCGCGCTTTACAGATCCATCTCCAGTTTCAGCAGAATGCTGTGGTCGGTGGATTGGTTGCGGTGCGCTTCGCGGCGGGCTTCGAGGCTGGTGCGCCAGTGCTCGCCCGCACTGAGCCGGCTGCCGAGGTGGTAGCGGTGGCGGTCGTGGCTCAAGGTCAGGCCGGTGTAAGGGGTGAGCAGCGCTTGACGCCAGCCGAGGCCGAGGCCCAGGCCGTAGCCCAGTTCCAGTTCGAGTCGGCGGCCATCCGTTGCGCGGTGCGCGCCCGCGTCGCCCCGCTTCTGCTCCCACAGGTCGTCCAGGCTGCGCGCCGCATGGCCGAAGCTCGGCTTCAGGCTGAACGAGAGGCCCCGCCCGCCCGCCGGCGCAAGCACCAGCCCGCCGGCCACGCCCCACTCGCTGTAGTCGCTCCGGCCCACCAGTTCGTGGCCGCGCAGTTCCAGGCTCAGGCCGGTGATGGGGGTGATGTAGCGCAGGCTGCCGCCGAACTCCGCGCCCGTGCCGGTGTCGCCGTCGCCGCCATCGCCGCGCCAGCCGGCTTCCAGCGCCATCGTCAGCGCGCCGCCGCCCGCAAGCTCGGTGTCGAGGCGCGTTTCGAGGCCGAGCTTCGCGCGCTGCGCCGCCACCGAAAGCGCAGGCAGGCCCGCGCCCGCATCCACATCGAGCGCGCTGTGCGCGAACTGGCCCTTGATGTTCAAGCTCAGCAGTCCATCGCTCCACACCGCATGGCTGCCGCCCAGGCCGAAGCTCAGGAGTTCGGCATCCCGGGACACCTCGTCCTGCCCCGTCAAGTTGATGTCCAAATCGCCCTTGCCGTAGCCCGCCATCGCCCAGAGTTCGAGCGCGCCTTGATGCCAGCCCAGGTAGGGGTTGACGCCGGTCAGCGTGAGCCGCTGCTCGCCGCGCGAGCCTGCGCTGCCGCTGCCGCCGCCGCTGCGGGGCGCGAGTTCAAAATCTATTTCGCTTTCGCTCCACGAAAGCGCGAGGCCGGCCAGCGTGCTCGAGGTGAGTTGGAAGTCCGCGCCCAGATGCGCGCCGCTGAGTTCGCCGTCCCAGTCCACACCGCCGGTGTCGCCTTCGAGCCTCAGGTAGTCGCCCTCGCCCCACAAGGTGAGGGCGGGCAGCCAGCCGCCGCTGCCGTTCGCCGCCAGCGGCAGTACGAAGGCGGAGTTGCCGAGCAGGCTGCGCGCTTCGAGCGCCACGCCGTCGCCGTCGTCGTTCGCCAGTGCGCGGATGAATTGGCCGGGCAGGTCGCCGCCGCCGAGGGTGAGCGCCGTCCCCCGTTGTCCACCGCCGCCGCCAGCGCCGCCCGCGCCGCTCGCCATGCGGGCCTGCCGGATGCGCCCGGCGATGGCGTCGCTGCTGCGCCCCGAAAGCGCCCGCACCACTTCGGGCAGTGCGGTCTCGGCCAGCAGCGCGTCGGCCTCTTCGAGGCTCTCGCCGCTGGTGACGGCGCCAACGCCGCTCGTCCCGACCCCGGCCTGGGTTACCAGCACATCGCGCACATCGGTATTCGCAGTGGCGGGGATGCCGATGCTGGCGACGGTGACGGTCAACTCGCCGTCGTCGGCGACCGGCACGGTGGTGCTGGCGCTGGTCATACCGGCGGGGATGGTGACGCGCAGGTGGCTGTCGCGCGCGCCGACCGCACGCGCCGCCGACGCCTCCTCCTCCACCAGCACCGGGTCCGCAAAAGTCACCAGCACAGCGCTGAGCGGCGCGGCGCTAAGCGTCACGGTCACGCGCGCGCTGCCGGCGAGGTCGCTGATGGTTACAGCGCTGACCGTCGGCGTGGTGTAACTCGCCGGCAGGGTCAGCGTCGTCAGCGTAGCCAGCACTTCGTCGAACACATTCGGAATCAGCGCGGCGGGCGGGCTGCTGCTGACATCCAGCGTCACGAGGCCGTTCAGGTCGGCGAAGTCGTCGCGCTCGAAGGCGCCGCTGACGCTCAGCGCGCTCAGGCCGGCGAGGGCGGCCCCCGTAACCGTGTCGCAGCCTGCAGGCGTGCCGCCGCTGCCGAGGCCGGCGAGGATGCCGTCGCGCACCGCGCTGCTGCGCGGGTCGTCGTCGGCGGCGCACAAGCCGAAGTCGGGCAGCCGCACCTCCACGGCCACGGTTGCGGTGTCGCTGATGGCGCCGTCGCTGACCGTGAGCGTCAGCGTGACGCCGGTGGCGGCGGTCACAGCCGGCGCGCTCCAGGTCGTGCTGGCGGCGTCGGCGCTGGCGTTCGGGTCGAACGAGCCGGCGGCGGAGGCTGGCGCAGCACTCCAGGTGTAGGTCAGGGTGTCGCCATCCATATCTTCGCCGCTGCCGGTTATGGCGCTGCGGACGCCGGAATCAATCCGCATCCCCGCCGCAGGCGCGCTGATGCTTGCCGTCGGCGCATCGTTGCCGCCGGTGACGGTGATGGTCACGGTGTCGGTGGCGCCGTCGGCGGCGGTGAGGGTGAAGGTGTCGGTGGCGGTGGCGCCGTCGGCGAGGCGCATGGTGGCGGGGTCGGTTTTGTCAAGCGTGTAACTCCAGACGCCGGCGGCGGTGAGGGTGAAGGCGCCGTAAGTGGTCTCGCGCGCC
>JAHRAN010000129.1 GCA_020027245.1 Myxococcota bacterium | reverse complement strand
GCCTGATTTTCGAGCAGCGCGCGGAAGATGGCGAACTCGAGCGCCTGCGGCAGCAGCACATCGAGCAGCCGCTTCGCGTCGGGTTCGATTTCGAAGGGCACGGTCGCAGCGCCCGCGGCGGCGACTTCATCCTCGACCGAGAGCGGCAGCAAGGGCTCCGTGTTCGGCCGCTGCGTCAGCGCCGAGACGAACTCGTTGTACACGATGACGACGCGATCCACTTCGCGCGTCTCGTAGCGCTTGATCAGCCCCTCGGCGATCTGCGCCGCGTCGCGGTAACTCACGGTCGCAATGCCGGTGACGCGCTCGCCCACTTCACGGCGGCGCGCGAAGTACTCGCTGCCCTTGCGGCCCACCGGGCTCACCACCACGCGCTCGAAGTGCGCGCCCTCGCGTTCGATCACCGCCTCGGCGGCGCGGATGGCGTTCGCGTTGAATGCGCCACACAGGCCACGGTCGGAAGTCACCACCAGCACTTCGAGGCTGCGCTGCCTGGCGTGCTGCTGAAGCAGCGGGTGCAGGGCCTCGCCCGCGCGCTGCTCGCGGCGACCGATCTCGCCGAGCGTCGCGTACATGCGGCGCGCGTAGGGGCGCGTTGCGAGAATGGCGTCCTGCGCGCGGCGCAACTTGGCCGCCGAGACCATGCGCATCGCCGAGGTGATCTGCTGCGTGTTCTCGACGGAGCCGATGCGCCGCTTGATGTCCTTCAGGCTCGGCACTGCTACCCCGCCGCCGCGCCGCCGCCCGCGCTCGCGCTCGGCTCGAACATACCGGCAAAGGCAGCGAGGGTCTCGCGCATCGCCGCAAGGTCCTCGTCGCCGAGCTTGCCGGCCTGACGCAGCCGCTCGAGCAGTTCCGGGTGATTGGCGCGCACCCAGGCCAGCATCTCCCGCTCGTAGCGCGGAATGTCGCTGACCTCGAGCGTGCGCACAAAACTTTTTGAACCATCTACACCACCATCGCCATCGCCACCGCTTTGCGGCGTGCAGGCAAAGATGGACAGGATCTGCTCCTCCACCGGCAGCGGCGCATACTGCCCCTGTTTCAGCATCTCGGTCTGGCGCACGCCGTTTGCGAGTTGCTCCTGGGTGGCGGTGTCGAGGTCGCTGCCGAACTGGGCAAAGGCTTCCTGCTCGCGATACTGCGCGAGGTCGAGCTTCAACTGGCCAGCCACCGACTTCATCGCTTTGGTCTGCGCGTCGCCACCGACGCGCGAAACCGAAATGCCCACGTTGATGGCAGGGCGGATGCCGGCGTTGAACAGGTCGGACTCGAGGAAGATCTGCCCGTCGGTGATGGAGATCACATTGGTCGGGATGTAGGCCGACACATCGTTGGCCTGGGTTTCGATGATCGGCAGCGCGGTCAGCGAGCCGCCACCGAGGGCATCGTCGAGCTTGGCCGCGCGCTCGAGCAGCCGCGAGTGCACATAGAACACATCACCGGGGTAGGCCTCGCGCCCCGGCGGCCGGCGCAGCAAGAGCGAAAGCTGGCGGTAGGCGACGGCCTGCTTGGAGAGATCGTCATACACGATCAGCGCGTGCTTGCCGTTGTCGCGGAACCACTCGCCCATCGCGCAGCCCGTGTAGGGCGAGATGTATTGCAGCGGCGCCGGCGTGCTGGCGGTCGCCGCCACCACGATGGTGTAGTCCATCGCGCCGTGCTGCGTCAGCACATCCACCACCTGCGCCACCGTGGACTGTTTTTGCCCGGTCGCAACATAAATGCAAAAGACATCGGTGCCGCGCTGGTTGATGATGGTGTCGAGCGCGATGGCGGTCTTGCCGGTCTGGCGGTCGCCGATGATCAGCTCGCGCTGGCCGCGCCCGATCGGCACCATCGCGTCCACCGCCTTGATGCCGGTCATCAGCGGCTCGGAGACATGCTTGCGCGTCACGATGCCCGGCGCCTTCAACTCCACGCGGCGGGTGAGCGCGCGCTCGATCGGGCCCTTGCCGTCAATCGGGTTGCCGAGTGCGTCCACCACGCGCCCGAGCAGCGTCTCGCCGACGGGCACCTCGACGATGCGCTCGGTGCGGCGCACCAGGTCGCCCTCGCGAATGCCGCTGGCCTCGCCCATCACGGCGACGCCGACGTTGTCGCTCTCGAGGTTCAGCACCATGCCTTGCACTTCGCCGGGAAAGGCGACGAGTTCGCCGGCCATCGCGTTTTCGAGCCCGTGGACGCGCGCAATGCCGTCGCCCACCGAGAGCACGGCCCCCGTCTCGGCGACATCAATGTGGCGACCATAGGCGCGGATTTCGCGCTTCAGAATGTCGGTGATCTCACCGGGGCGAATCCCTTCGGGCATGGCTTGGACCTTTCAGTGTGCGCGGGTTGGGGTTGGCAGCGAAGCCGGATGAACCAGGGTTCGAATGAGAAAAGTTAAATGGGTTTGCAGGCTGCCATCGAGCACGGTGTCGCCGACTTGCACGACCAAGCCGCCGAGCAGCGCTTCGTCCACCACGACCTCGAGCGTCACCGGCTGGCCGGTGCGCGCGGCGAGCGCTTCGCAAAGCCGCGCCTGCTGCGCGTCGTCGAGCGGCGTCGGCGTGCGCAGCAGAGCCTTGGCGACGCCGGCAGCGCGCTCGATCAGACGCCCGTAACAGGCTTCGATCTGCGCGAGGTCAATCAACCGCCGCTGGTCAATCAGGTAGCTGCAGAAGTTGCGCAGCACGGGGTGGAACGCGTGACGCTCTGCCAGCGCGTCCAGCACCGCGCGACGCTCCGCCGCCGGATAGAGCGGTTGAAGCAGCGCGCGGCGCAGCGGCGGGTGCGCGGTGAGCAAAGCCCCGAGTTCGCGCAACTCGGCGTGCAGCGCGCTGGTCTGCCCCTCCTCCTCGGCGAGATGGAACAGCGCCCGCGCGTAGCGCTCTGCCGCGCCCGCCATCAGACCCGCGTCTCCGCTGCGCCGGTTTCACCCGCTTCGAGCCGTGCGATGAACTCGTCGGCGAGGCGCGCGCGGTCGGCGCGACTTGTCTGCTCGCGCAGCAGTTCGCCCGCGCGGGTGATCACCTCGTCTGCAATCTCGCGGCGCAGCGCCTCGCGGGCGCGGAACCACTCGCGTTGCGTCACCGCCTCGGTCTCGGCGCGGCTGCGCTCGGCGCCGAGCGCGGCCTCGTGGAGGATCGCCTCGCGCTGCTTCTCGGCCGCGCGCCGGGTGCTCTGCTTGATCTCCTCGACCTCGGCTTCGAGTCCGTCGGCGCGCGCCTGCCACTCGGCAAGCCGCGCCTCGGCCTCGGCGAGCAGTTGCTCCGAGGACGCGATGCTCTGTTGAATCTGCTCGCGCCGCGCGGCCAGGTAGGCGTTCACGAAGTGGCGGCGCGCGAACCAGAGCAGCACGCCGAGCAGCAGCAGCAGGTTCAGGGCCTCGAACCAGAAGCGCGTCGTGTCATCGGCGGCGCGGGCGGCGTCGGCCAGCAGCAGGATGCCGAAGGCGGCGAGCCAGGGCCTCACGAGAGCGGCCGCCCGAGCAGTTGCGTCGCCACCAGCTTTGCGATGGCCGCGCTCTCGGCTTGAAGTTCGTCGCGCGCGCGCTGGCTGGCCGTATCAATCTCGCGGCGCGCCTGTGCGCGTTGCTGCTCGGCGGCGGCGCGGGCGTCGGCGCGCACGGCGGCCTGCGCACTGCGCGCATCGGCGAGCAGCGCCTCGCGCAGCTGGTCGGCTTCGACGCGGGCTTTGCGCACCGCGCGCTGGTAGCGCTCCATCACCGCGTCGCCCCGCGCAGAAACCTCCGCCGCGCGTTCGCGCGCGCCACGGATGCGCGCGTCACGGGCGTCGAGCGTGGCGAGCAGGGGCTTGAACAAGAGCTTGTGCGCAGGGGCGATCAGCAGCAGGAAGAGCACGAGCAGCAGCGCGAGCTCCCCGAAATCCGGGGCGATGTCGAGGCTGCCCTCGGCGGCGTGGGCCGGGGCGGCAAGCCAGAGCAAAGGCGCGGCGAGGGCGGCGGCATGGGGCCGGGGGATGGTTCGGGCCGTCATCGTTTGTCCGTGCTCTCCCGCATCATCCGCACCGGCGTCTGTGCCGCCCGTCGCTTGCAGCTTCGCGTCTTTTCGCGCCCACCTTGTCGCACCGCTGTCGCACCGGGGGTTAAGAGTCGAGCCCGGACTGCCGGACGCTGGGCTTCGCAAAACGCGGGCGCAAAACCCTGTGGACATCGGCGAGCGCTGGCGGGCCGCCGTGGGCGCGCGAGTGTCGCACAACGCCGCCGGGTTTCAAGAAGCGCGCCGCAACTTTCCGTCGGCACTGGCGCGGCGCGAGCCATCGCACCAGCCTCGACTGCAAGCCGCACGCCGTCGTCGGTGTCGCCACCGCCCGGCGGGTCAGCCGGATGCCTTCGGTGCGCTGATCTGGACCGGGCCTTGCACCTGCGCACCGTCGGCGACCTGAATCCGGGGCGCGGTGACGCTGCCGTGCAGGGTGGCGCCGGTCTCGATCTTCACGCGGCTCGTGGCCCGCACATCGCCCTGCAACTTGCCTTGCAGCTCGAGCTCCGTGACTTCCACGTCCGCCTGCACCTGCGCGTCGGCGGTGACGATCAGCTTGCCCCGCGCGAACACACTGCCCTTCAAGTCGCCCTCGACACAGGCCACGCCGTGAAACAGCAGCAAGCCGGAGAAGCGGTCGCGGCGGGCGAGCAACCTGAAGGGGGCGGCGGCCTCCGACGGCGAACCGGCCGGCGGCGCCGACGGCCGCTCGGGGCGGTCAGCGGGCGGGGTGGGGGGCGTAGCCCCCCGGGGCGCGCTCACAGCCGCGCCGCTCCGCCCTGAATGGTCTGCCAGATGCGCTCGAACTCCTCGGGGCTGGCGAAGTCAATTTCGATGTGGCCGCGCCGCCCGTCGCCACGGATGCGCACGCGGGTCTGCAGCCGGTCCTCGAGACTGCGCAACAGCGCGCGCTGGTTCGGGTCAGCGGCTGCCGGCTTCGTCTGCGCGCGGCGCGGCGGCGGCTGAGCCATCTGGCGCGCCGCGCGCTCGGTGGCGCGCACCGAAAGGCCGTCGCGCAGGACGAGGTCGCGCAGGCGGTGGCGGCGGGCGGCGTCCGTTAGCGAGAGCAGCACCTTGGCGTGGCCGAGGGTCAGCGCGCCACTTTCCATGTCCTGCTGAAGCTCGCGCGGCAGCTCGAGCAGGCGCAGATGGTTCGTCACCGTCGAGCGCTCGAGGCCGACGCGCTGGCCCACCTCCTCCTGCGTCAGCCCACCGTCGCAGAGTGCGCGGAAGGCAAAGGCCAGCTCGACCGGGTTCAGGTCGCGGCGCTGCACGTTCTCGACCAGGGCCGCTTCGAGCAGTGCGGCGGGCGCAATGTCCTGAAGCAGCGCGGGGATCGTGGTGTGACCCAGCTTGCGGCTCGCGCGCAGGCGGCGCTCGCCGGCGACAATCTGGTAGCGCGCGCCAGCCGTGCCGGGCGCACCGACGGCGCCGGGGGCGTGGCGCACCACCACGGGTTGCATCAGGCCGTGGCGGCGAATCGAATCCGCCAGCGCGTCGAGTTCCGCCTCGTCGAACACCCGGCGCGGCTGCTCGGGGTTGGGCGCGATGGCCTCGAGCGGAAGCTCACGCAGCGCGCCGGCTGCATCCGGCACGGGCGCGCTGCCAAGCGGCGGCGGCGCGGTGGCGTCGGGAAGTAGAGCGCCGAGACCACGACCGAGGGCGCTGCGACGTTGCGGCATCAGGAATCTCCTGGCGGGTGAGTGGATGGAGTGGCGGGCAGTACCGGGGCGGCACCTTCTTCTTCCGACAGCGGCTCCGACAGCGGCCCCGCGCGGTCCAAAGGATGGAGAGGTGCGCCTGCACCCTGCGCGCGCGACATACACTCTTTGGTGTCGGCTGTGCGCGTTAGCCCTTCCGACAGCGGATCGGCGCGGTCAACGGGCGGCGCGGCGCGGTCAAAAGACTGGACGGGGGGCGTCAGCGGATCGGACAGCGGCTCGGCGCGGTCAACGGGCTGGGCGGGGCGCGCCAGCGCCCCGGGGCGACGGGCGGGGCGGGGATGTTTGGCGAGCAGCTCCTCGGCCAACTGAAGGTAGGCGTGCGCGCCGCGCGACTGGATATCATAGAGCAGGATCGGCTTGCCGTGGCTCGGCGCTTCGCTGAGCCGCACGTTGCGCGGGATCACCGTCTTGAACGCGCCGTCGCCGCCGGTGCCGAAGTGCGCGCGCACTTCGTCCTCGACCTGACGGTTCAGGTTGGCGCGCCGGTCGAGCATCGTCAGCACGATGCCCTCGACGCCGAGCGCCGGGTTCCACTTGCTGCGCACGCGCCCGATGGTATCGAGCAGGCGCGCCAGCCCTTCGAGGGCGTAGTACTCGCACTGCAGCGGAATCAGCACGGCGTCCGCGGCGCTGAGTGCGTTCAGCGTCAGCATCGCCAGCGAGGGCGGGCAGTCCAGCAGGATGAAGTCATAACGCCGCCGCGCGTCCGCCAGCGCGTCCCGCACCAGAAGCTCGCGGTTGTCGGCGTTGACCAGCTCGATCTCGGCGCCGGCCAGATCCGGCCCGGCGGGCGCCAGATGCAGGGTTTCGAGTTCCGTTGGCGCGATGGCCTGCTGCAAGCCGACCCGCCCCGCGAGCACATCATAAAGCTGATGACGCAGGTGGGTGACGCCGAACGCGCTGCTGGCGTTCGCCTGCGGGTCGAGATCCACCAGCAGCGTCGCGCGCTCCGAGGCCGCCAGCGACGCGGCCAG
>JAHRAN010000162.1 GCA_020027245.1 Myxococcota bacterium | reverse complement strand
GGACTTCGAGGCGCTGCGCCAACTCCTCCACCCGGTAGCGGAGCTGCGGACGTTCGAGGATTTCGCGCTCGACCTTTCGCACCGCGTTGGCCACAGCCGGGTGCTGGCGACCGAAGTGGCGACCGATCTCCGAGAGGCTCGAGTCCGTGTAGCGGTGGCACAGATACATCGCGAGCTGGCGCGGCAACAGCACGCTCCGCGCGCGCGAGCGCGAGCGCAGTTGCGACGCCTTGACCCCGAAGAAGTTGCAAACGCAGTCCAGCACATCGTCCACACCGAGCGCCGTCCCGGTGGCGGGCGTCATCTGGCGCAGCGCCTGCTCGACCAGCTCGCGATCAATCGGCCGCCCGAGCAGGCTGGCGCTGATCACGACCTGCTTCAGGCTGCCCACGAGATCGCGCACGCTGCCGGTGCAGCCGTCCACCAGCGCTTCGATGCAGTCGTCCGGTACGCGCACGCCGCCGTGGGCCGCCTTCGCGCGCAGGATGTTGCGGCGCAGCGTCCGGTCCGGCGCGTCGAGGCCCGCGACCAGGCCGCTGCTCAACTGGCCCGTGAGCCGCTCGTCGAACCCCGGTATCTCGCGTGGCAGGCAGTTCGCAGTCAGCACCGCGCGCGCGCCCGCCTGAAGCAGGTGCTCCACGGTGTGAAACAACTCGAGCTGGGTGGCCTTCTTGCCCTCGAAAAACTGCAGATCTTCGAGCACCAGCAGACGGCACTGTCTGCGGAAGCGATGCTGGAAGGCGTCCATCTCGCGGTTGCGCAGCGCGCGCGTGAACTGGCTGGTGAAGGATTCCGCCGAGCAGTGAAGCGTGTGCCGGTCGTCGCCACGGCGACGCAGTTCACGAACCAGCGCGCTGGCCAGATGCGACTTGCCACTGCCCGTCGGGCCGACCAGATAGAGCGGGCAGCAAAGTGGCTCGCGCCCCTCGGCGATGGCCAGGGTGGCTTCGCGCGCGAGCTTGTTGGCGTCGCCCACCACGAAGGTCTGAAAACTCTCGGCCATGCCGAGCCGCGCCAGCGCCGCTGGCTCGCGCGGGACGGCGCTGCGCTCTTTATCGCCGGTGGCGCGGCTCGGGGGCGGCGTCGGCCGGGGCGTGGCGGCGACGGCGGCGGGCGCCGCTACCGACCGGGCGGTGCGGTGCGGCGCCGTGTCCACCTCGATCCGCAGCGTGAGCGCGCGGGCCTGGGCGTCGTCAGCGAGGGCGCGGCGCAGGTCCCGGAGGTAGCGCAAGCGAACCCGGTTGCAGTGCATCTGGCCCGGTGCGCGCAGCAGCAACTGCTCCCCGGCAAGCGCCGCCGACAGCGGCTTGATCCAGTGCTCAAAATCGTGCCCGGGCAGCGCTGCCTGCAGCTTCCGCAACGCGCGCACCCAGACCTCGGGGACGACCGCCGCCTCGGGCATGGTCGGCGTCCCGGACGCGCCTGCCGCGCCGGGAGCGGGCTTTGCCGCAACGGGGCCGCGCACGGAGCGCGGGTTGCGGTGGCCTTCGGGAGGGTGCGCACGCGCAGCGGGACGCTTTGCAATCGGGCGCGATGCGGGGGGGTGGGACATTCAGATTTCCGGGATCCAGACTGCGGTCGGAGTTAATGGGGGATATGGAGCAGATCCGGGGGACTCAGCCGATTGATCACCTCGGGGCAAGGCAGTAGAGCACGCCGGGGGAGTGGGCGCAAACATTCAAGCCCCCGAAGCGGCGAGGCGGACTACACCGTGAAGGGTCAACAAAGGCGTCGTTTCTGCCGTCGGAAAGCGGGCCTGCGAAAGCGAAAGATGCCGCGCTTTCGATGAGTTCGGGCGCTTTTGGAAGTTTCGCCTGCCGTCACTTCCGGGTGTTGGATGGCGCGCAGTCGAAATTTGGAAATGTTTGATATTTGTGAAATTTCGGGATAATTCGCTGTAAATCGTCTGCTGCTGGCGAGAGCCGCGCGCTGCCCCGCCCGCCCTCAGTGAACCCGCTGGCTGGCGGCGCTGGCGCTGCCTGCGCGCAGCGCCAGATGGAAGGCGAGCATGCCATCGAGCAGTTGCAGCCGCGCCTCGATGGTGGCGGCCTCGAGCAGCGTCTGCTTTTCGGCGGCGGGCAGTGAGAGCCCCTGCGCCAGCCGGTTCACGAAGACGCCGGGGGCGAGCGCGCCAAGTTGCGCGAGGTCGAGCTCGGCGTCGCTGGCACGCGCGCGCCGGGCGACCTCGGCGAGCTTCTCGGTCACCCGCGCGCGCACGAAGCGCACCTGCTGCGCGTCGCCCAGAACTTCATCGAGCATGGCGACCCGCGCGCGGCGGTAGTGATGCGCGCCACGCGGCAACTCTTCGAGGATGCGAAAGCGGCGCGTGGCGGAGAGCAGCAGGTGGTAGCGTCCGTCGGGCAGGCGCTCATGGCGGGTGATGCGGCCAGCGCAGCCGATCTCGTGCACCGACGGAGCGCTCGCCAATTCGTCGCCAACGCCTGCCCGCAGCGCCACCATCCCGATCAGGTGGTCGCCTTCGAGCGCGTCCGCCGTCATCTCCCGGTAGCGCGGCTCGAAGATGTGCAGCGGCAGCACGACGTCCGGATACAACACGGTGCTGTCCAGCGGAAAGATCGAGAGTTCAGCAAAGTCCACACAATGATTATACTTGTGCCCGGCGCGTCTCGAAACACAACCGGGGTACGGACCGCGCTCATGGATCGTCACACCCAGACGCAGTTGCTCGAACGCCTGAACCGGGATGCGGCATGCATCGCCGCGCACTTCGGGCTGCGCTATCGTCGCGTCGAGGCCGAGCGCAAAAATGTGCGCAACCGCTTTGGCAGTTGCCACGACGATGGCACCATCCGCATTCGCCTGCGCAACACGCGCACGGGGCTAACGCTTCGCTACTCGAGCCTGGTGGACACGCTCTGTCATGAACTCGCTCACCTGCGGCACTGGAACCACGACCGGCGCTTCCGCAGCTACCACCGGAAGCTGCTGGACTTCGCGCGCGCGCAGGGCATCTATCGTCCCGCGCGACGCCGGGTGCGCGCCGCAGCACAACAGCCGCCCACGCCCTGCAGCCAGACCGCGCGGCGTGGCGGGCAGCAGGCGGGTCTGGCTGACCCGGCGGGCCAGGGCGCGCGGGCGGTGGCCGGGGCGGCGCGGGCGGCGGCGCCACGGCAGCTTGCGCTCTTCGCGGCGGAAGGGACGCCACACTAGGTGGCTGCGGCAGGCGCGACGGACGCAGCAGGCGCGGGGGCCTCAGCCGCCGGTCTGGGAGTCGTACTCCTCGAGGGTGTTCGGCCCCTCCTGCACCTCGACCTCGACCTCGTCCACGGCGATGGCCTTGTCCACGACCTCCCGCAGCAACCCGCTGACCGAGAGTTCGTCATACTCGGCCAGAGCGTCCTCGAGCGCCGCGCCGGTGACCCGAAAAGCCACCAGTGCCTTGATCTTGACTTCCATGGGGCGCGCCCCTCACTCCCTGTGACTTCGAACCGGCCGAGCCTGCGGGCGCGGAGAAAGCTCATAACCTGTTGAAATCAAAGAGGATTTCAAAATTCACCGGGGGTTAGGATACAACACGATCCGGGAATCGGCTACGAAAAATTTACCTTTCTGGCGGGGTGGTGCGGGCGGCTTGCGATGGCGTCCGGCCCCCTCCCGGACGGCGATGGAGCGCGATGGTGGGGATCCGAGCCTTTTTGACGCGAAAAATTCTGAACTGGCTGATGCAGCCCCTGCCGCACTACGAGTACCGGCTGCGCAACAACCCGCAGCGGCTGCGCGAGCACCTTCAGCAGGGCGATGTGCTGCTGGTGGACGGCAATCACCGCGTCTCGCAGATCATCAAGTACCTGACCCAGAGTTCCTGGTCGCACTCGACGCTCTACATCGGCGATGAACTGTGGCAGCGGGGCGGGGCGCTGGCGGAGCAGGCGCGGCATGACTTCGGCGAAGCGGGCGCGCGCCAGCTTTTGATCGAGGCGCTGCCCCACGGCGTCGTGGTCTCGCCCGTGGACAAGTATCTCGACTGCAACCTGCGCATCGCGCGGCCGCACCGGCTCAGCGCCGCGCACCGGAAGCAGATTCTCGATGAGGCCATCGCCTCGCTGGGCCTCGCCTACGACCTGCGCAACGTGCTCGATCTCACCCGCTACTTGATCCCGGTGGCGATCGTGCCCGACCGGATGCGCCGCACCGCCTTGCACTTCGGCAGCAGCAAGGCCACCGAGGTGATCTGCTCGAGCCTGCTCGGGCGGCTGTTCCAGCGGGTGCGCTTTCCGATTCTGCCGACCGTCGAGGAGCTGGACGAGCCGGCGGCGCCCGGTCGCCCGGCGCGGCTTGGCTTCCTGCAGCACATCTTCGGCCACGAGAGCCACGACGCCTACACGGGGCTCTTCCACATGCGCCATCCGAGGCTGCTCACGCCGCGCGATTTCGACCTGTCGCCCTACTTCGAGATCATAAAGTTCAACGCCATCGCAAAGGGGGACTTCGACTACCAGCGCATCCGCTGGGCCGACCCCCGGCAGTCCACGCCCGCCGACCAGCCCGAAGAGCCTTCACCCTGACCCTCTCCCAGAGGGAGCGACGGGCCATAAAGCCCGTCGCCGCCAGTAAAACCCGTCGCCGGGTTCCGGCAGCCGCCCGGGGCGGTCAAAAGGTGGGGCGGGGCGCGCAAGCGCGCCCCGTCAGCGCTGGAGGTGCTCGGCGTCGCTGCGGTCGGCGTTGTCGCTGTGGCAGGCGGCCTTGGCGCCCGGGTTGGCGCCCACCTTGCGGCGCGTCTTGCCGGCCAGACGGTGGATCTCCTCCGGGGCAAGCACGCCGCGCCGCTCGAGAATTTCCTGCTGCTCCGGTGTCAGCGCCGCGCTGCTCTTCGCTTTGTCCCAGGCGTAGTTGGAGTCCTTGCCGGACACGAACTGCGTGATCTCGCGGCTGATGCGCACGCTGCACCAGTCGTGACCGCACATCGCGCAGAAGTCGGTATCCACATCGAGATCCTCGTCGTGGTAGGCGCGCGCCAGATCCGGGTCGAAGGAAAGTTCAAAATGCTTCTCCCAGTTCAGCGCGGCGCGGGCCTTGGTGAGTTCATCGTCGCGGTCGCGCGCGCCCGGGATGCCGAGCGCCACATCGGCGGCGTGCGCCGCGATGCGATACGCCACGCAACCCTGCTTCACATCGTCCTTCTTCGGCAGACCGAGGTGCTCCTTCGGCGTCACATAACAGAGCATGCTGGCGCCGTGATAGGCCGCCGCGGTGGCGCCGATGCAGCTCGTGATGTGGTCGTAACCGGGGAAGATGTCGGTGACCAGCGGGCCGAGTACATAAAAGGGCGCGCCGTGACAGAGCCGGCGCTGAAGTTTCATGTTGTATTCGATCTGGTCGAAGGGCACATGGCCCGGCCCCTCGACCATCACCTGCACGCCGTGCTCCCAGGCGCGCTCGGTCAGCTCGCCCAGGGTTTCGAGTTCGGCGAGTTGCGCGGTGTCGGTGGCGTCGGCGAGACCGCCGGGACGCAGGCCATCGCCAATCGAAAAAGTCACATCAAAGCGGCGCAGGATCTGGCACAACTCGCCCCACAGCGTGTACATCGGGTTCTGTTTGCCGTGCGTGAGCATCCACTTGGCGAGCAGCGAGCCGCCCCGGCTGACGATGCCGATCAGCCGCTTCTCGACGAAGGGCAGATGCTCTTGCAGCACGCCGGCGTGCACCGTCATGTAGTCCACGCCCTGCCGCGCCTGCTGTTCGATGCCCTCGAGAATTCGGCCCTCGTCGAGTTGCTCGATGCGGCTGCCGAGGATCATCGCGTAAATCGGCACGGTGCCGATGGGCACACGGCTCGCCTTCACGATGGCCTCGCGGCAGGCGTTGACATCGCCGCCGGTGGACAGATCCATCACCGTGTCCGCACTCCAACGCTTGGCAAAGTGCAGCTTCTCGACTTCCTCCCCGGTGCCGCTGCTGACCGGCGACGCGCCCATGTTCGCGTTCACCTTGGTGGTGGCGGCGCGCCCGATCGCCATCGGGTCGAGCCCGTAACCCAGGTGGATGCGGTTGGCCGGGATCACCATGCGCCCCGCGGCCACTTCGTCGCGCACCTGCTCGGCGCTGAGGTGCGGCTCGCGCTCGGCGACGCGGCGCATTTCGGCCGTCACCCGGCCGAGCCGCGCATGCTCCAGTTGGGTGACGGGCGCAAAGCCCGGCGGCGCCGTGCAGAACCCATCGGCGCCGCGCTGCCAGCCCGGCGGCAGAAAATCCCAAGCCGTTTTGTCCGACGGCGGCGGCATACCGGGCGTATCCGGCGAGGAAAAGGCGCGCACGCCGCCGACCTCGGGCGGGTTGGCAAAGCTGCCGGGCGTGGTGCCCTCCGCCCTGGTGGACGGGTTGTTGCCACGGGGAGGAAGAGGCTGGCTTGACATCTG
>JAHRAN010000139.1 GCA_020027245.1 Myxococcota bacterium | reverse complement strand
GCGCAGCACGCCGCCACAGGCGATGCGCAGATGCCCGGGCGCCAACTGGCCAAGCCAGCGCTGGACATCGAGTGCGATGGGCAGAAGCGGCGCACCGGAGAGCCCGCCGGGGGCATCGGGCCGGGCTGCGCGTGCGTGCTCGAGCGCCAGCCGGGTCGAGCTGTTGACCGCCACGAAGCCGTCACAAAGACCGGCTGCGCAGAGCGGCTCGACCAGCGCCGCAAAACTCTCCTCGCGAAAAGGCGCGCCCCGCTCGTCCTCGGGCGGAAGCTTGAGCAGCAACGGCGTCGGCGACGCGCAGCCAGCCTCGCGGTCGAGCGCGGCGAGATGTGCGCGCACAGGAGCCAGCAGTTCCTCGACGAAGCCCGCGCCGTGCAACACACCGCGCAAGCCGCGCGTGTTCGGCGAGCTCAGGTTGATCACAAAAAAGTCCGCGTGCGGGTGCAGCGCATCGAGTAGTTGCTGCAGCTCCGCGCGTGCGCGCGCATGCAGATCGGGGGCGTCACCATCGCGCAGCGTCAGCGGATGGGGCGCGATGTTGCAGCCAATCCCAAGCCCCTCGGGCCGGCAAGCCGCGAGCCGACGGCGCACCGCCGGCAGCCCGTCACTCGGAAAACCGAGCCGGTTCCAGAGCGCGCGCTCACGCTCGATGCGCGCAAGCCGCGGCCGTGCGTTACCACGCCAGGGCCGGGTCAACACCGTGCCGACCTCGACAAAGCCCGCGCCAAGCCCCGCCAGCCCGCGCAACACCGCCGCGTTCTTGTCGAAACCGGCGGCGACGCCGACCCGGTTGCGGAAACGCAAACCGCGCCAGGCGAAGGAATCCGCCACCGCACGCCCGAGCGCCACCGGCCCCCTGAGCGCAAGCAGCCCAAGCTCATGCGCCACCTCGACCGGCGTCAAGCGAATCAGCGGCCAGAGGTGCTGGTAAGAGATGGGCAGCATGGCGTGAGGGCGGGTTGCTATTTGACTCGAAATTCGAGACGGAGCTTGATGCCCAACTCTGACTTCAGCTTCTCCTGAGCTTGCTCGATCTTTCTCTGCTTACCTTCGTTCGAAAAATGGATATCCAACCACCAACCGTTGCGCAGCTGCTGGCTTTCTTTGATACTATGCGCGTTTATGTCCCTGCTTATGTGCAGACCCAAGCGATTTCGCGCGAGGAGCCTCGTCTTCCTGCTTTTCGTAGCTTCAGCGAGTTTCGCGAAATTCTCGTCGCCTACAGAGTCGTACAATGCTTCGAACAATTTTACGAACGCTGTTACTGCTTGCTCCTCTGACCCAGAAGCGCTGCCTACCCTCCAGAAAACACCTCCCGACCGAGCTTTCCGCTGAACGGTGCGCGATGGCGTCGCTGGCGCTTCCCTGATGATCGAGGGACTTCTCGAAGGCCCGAATGATTTGAGATGCTCTTCGATGAGTTCGTAGTCGGGCTGGTTTCCGTGGATGCTCTCGTACTGCTCGGCGACCAGACGAACGAGCGAATCCAGCGGCCCGGCAAGCATGGCAGACCAAACCTTCGGCAGGTTCTTCTCCACCTGCTTTTTGTTCGCAAGACCCTTGTAGTCCTTTCTGGCGTCCTCGGCGGCCTCACCTGAACGCTGACGCTCGAAAGCGAGATAGCGTTCGAGGATGCTGGCAAGGCGCTCCTGATCGTTGACGAGGTCAATGGACTGCACCAAGCGGTTTTTGCTGACGTTGCCAGCCTCACAGGGAAGATGAAAATTCCACTGCTTCCCGTTGGTCAAAAGTGCGATCTGGGTTCCCAACTCGTAACAGTAATTCAGCAACTGCTTGACGGGTGCGTCGTCATCAATGCTCTTGTCCGGCCCCTTGACCTCGATCACCACGTTGGGCGCTTCGGCAAAATCATCGGTGAAGAGCGCCACATCCGCCCGCCCCTTTCGGATCGAATACTCGGGGCGCAGGAGTTGGGGATCTGTCGTGTCCCAGCCGAGGGCGCCGAGAGTCGCCACCACCACCTGCGCGCGGATGGACTCCTCGTTGGCGTAGTGACCAGCCCGGAGGCTCTCCCCGATTCTCTTCAGCAGTTCACTCAGCGCCATGCGCTTCTCCTACCGGTGGTGATAGCGACGCACTTTACCCCATCTCCTCTGATGCTACAACACAGCGACACATCAACGCCTCAAAACACAGGAGCCTTCCAATGCATCAACCGCTCGAAGGGATGCTCGTTCTCGACTGGACGATCTGGCAACAGGGGCCGGTGTGCTCGGTCATGCTTGGTGACATGGGCGCGCGGGTGATCAAGATCGAGCAGCGGGGCAGTGGCGACCCCGGTCGTTATCTGGCTGCCGTCGCTGGCCAGAGCACCGAAGGTCGCCCGAACTGGTACTTCGAGGCGAATAACCGCAACAAGGAATCGCTGTGTCTCGATCTCAAAAAGCCCGAGGGGCTCGATGTGCTGCTCGCCCTCGTCGAAAAGGCCGATGTGTTCGTGCAGAACTTCCGCAAGGGTGTCGCCGAGCGTCTCGGGCTTGGTTACGAAGCCCTGCGCGCGCGCAACGAGCGGCTGGTCTACGCCAGCGTCAGCGGTTACGGGCCC
>JAHRAN010000135.1 GCA_020027245.1 Myxococcota bacterium | reverse complement strand
AGCGACCACGCTGCTCGGCTTCTTCGTGCGCCCCGAGGCGAAGCAACACGGCCTCGGGCGGCGCATCGAGGGCGGCCTGCAAGCGGGCATGGATGTGGCGCTGCTCGAAGACACCACGACCACCGGCACTTCCACTTTAGGCGCGCTCGATGCAGTCGAAGCGGCGGGCGCCCGCGTGCGCCGCGTGCTCTGCCTGGTGGACCGCGGCGAGGGCGCCACCCAAGCCTTCGCCGCCCGCGGCCTCCCCCTCGAAGCTTTGTTCACCCGCCCCGACCTGCCACTTTGAGAGGCCTGGGGGCTGTGGAAGGCGATCCCGGTGATCTGAGGAGAATTTATATCGGATTATTGGATTGGAAGGCGATCCCGGTGGTCTGAGGCGAATTTATATCGGATTATTGGATTGTATGAATTCATATTCTATGATAAATTTATTTCCGAGAGGAGATTCACATGGCGAAGCGCACAAACCCGTTCCGGCCAGGCGCCGGACATCAGCCCCCTTACCTCGCTGGCCGCGAGACCGAGAAGCGTGTCTTTGGGGAGCTTCTCGAGCAGCGCACCATTCTGGAGAACATGGTGCTCACCGGCCTGCGTGGCGTTGGAAAAACCGTGCTGCTCGAAACACTGAAACCCATCGCCGAAGCCAATGACTGGCTGTGGGTTGGCGCCGACCTGTCCGAAACCACCAGTGCCGATGAAGAGAAAATCGCGATCCGGCTCTGCACCGACCTGGCGCTGAAAACCTCGAACATCGTGATTGATACGGAACGAACACGAACCATCGGTTTCGAAACAGACGAGGCAACGCGGGAGCACACGCTCAACTACGAGACGCTTTTCAGCATCTATGAACAAACGCCCGGACTATCACTCGATAAGCTCAAGGCCGTGCTCGAAGTGGCCTGGCAAGCTCTGTCGAAGGACAGGGTGCGTGGCATTATCTTCGCCTATGACGAGGCGCAGAATCTTGCGGACCACTCCAAAAAGGATCAATTTCCGCTCTCGCTGCTTCTGGACACGTTCCAATCCCTGCAAAGGAAAAATCTGCCGCTGATGCTCGCGCTGACGGGACTGCCGACGCTGTTCCCGAAACTGGTGGAGGCGCGAACGTTCTCGGAGCGCATGTTCCACATCGTCCTGCTGGAGAGCCTTACGAAGGAAGACTGTCGAAAGGCGATTTTGCAACCCATCAAAGATGCGAAGAACGCTTTGCGGTTGCGCAAAGAGTCCGTGGACACGATTGTCGAGATGTCCGGCGGCTATCCATACTTTATTCAATTCATCTGCAAGGAAGTCTATGATGTATTTATTCAACGCTTGGACAAGGGCAGAGAGGCGCAGGTGCCCGTTCATGAGATCGAACAAAAACTGGACACCGACTTCTTCGCTGGAAGGTGGTCGCGCACGACCGATCGCCAGCGCGACCTGATGTCCGTTATCGCGCAACTGCCGAACTGCGACACCGAATTCACCGTTCAGGAAACCGTGGAGAAGTCACGCGAAATTCTGGAGAAGCCATTTGGCAGCAGCCAGACGAATCAGATGCTGGTGGCGCTCAGCAATCAGGGGCTGGTTTTCAAGAACCGGCACGGGAAGTATTCCTTCGCCGTGCCGCTGCTCGGTCGCTACATCCGCCGACAACTGAAGTGACAAAACGCCCTCGCCTTGAATCCCGGAGCCTTCAGTTGGTGGCGGGCGGAGAGCGGCGGGCTTTTATCAACCGGTTGAAGGCGCCCTCGCGCATGCTGACGAAGATGGCGCTGGCTTCGGCGCACAGCCGCACGCCGGCGTGCAGGACGCCCTTCACGAAGATCTTGCGGCCCTCGATGCGGGTTACGCGGCCGCTGAACACGACCTCCTCGTGCAGTGGCGTCGGCGAGCGGTAGACGACTTCGAGGGTGCCGGTCATGCCGGGGCAATCGGTGAAGGTTTCGGCATAGCCGAGCACCTCGTCGAAGGCCGCCGCCACATAGCCGCCGTGCACGCAACCGGGCGGCCCCTCGTAGGCGGCGCCAAAAGTGACCCGGCCATACACCGTGCCATCGTCCTCGTGGCTCATCGCAATCGGCGGCGCCAGCGGGTTCGAGCGGCCGATCAGCGGGCTGAAGTCGAAGTGGCCGCCCGCGCGACCTTCCTCGTCTTCGTTCGCCTGATCGGCGACGGCGGCCTCCGCAAAACCCACATACGTTTTGCGCTTCGGGTGCGTGGCCAGGTGCGCGGCGTAGGCCTCGATGCGCGCAGCAGCGGTTTCGAGTTCAGCAAGCGGCGCGTCGCTCGTCACCA
>JAHRAN010000124.1 GCA_020027245.1 Myxococcota bacterium | reverse complement strand
TCGAGCGGGAGAGCGCAGCGGTTTCGGTGATCACCCGCGCCGAGCTCGAACGCTCGGGCGCCTTCGATCTGCTCGACGCGCTGCGCCAGGAACTCGGCGTCAGCGCCTACGACACCGGCGGCCCCGGCCAACAATCTTCGCTGTTTCTGCGCGGCGGCAATGGCGAGCGCATCCAGGTGCTGGTGGACGGCGTGCGCATCGGCGACGCGATTTCCGGCGGCTTCAACTGGAGCCTGTTCACGCCCGAAACCATCGAGCGGGTGGAGATCCTGCGCGGCCCGCAGAGCACACTCTTCGGCGCAGACGCAGCGGGCGGCGTGGTGCAGATTTTCACGCGCCGGGCTGGCGCGGGCAAAACGCAAATGTCGAGTCGCGCCAGCATCGGCAGCGAGAACGACTACAGCGGCGGCGTGGAAATCACGGGCGGAACGCAGGGTGGTGTGCGCTACGCCGGCGCCGTATCGCACCGCAAGCTCGAGGCCATCTCGGCCTACCGTGGCGATCTGGCGCGCAACGAGGGCGAGCGCGACGAAGCGCGAAACACCGCCTTGCAGGGCCAGATCCGCTTTCCGCTTGGCTCCTACACCTCCAGCTTGCGCGCGCGCAGTATCCGGAGTCAGGCGGAGTACGACAGCGGTTTCCCCGTCAACCCGGATTCGCCGGCGCGCCACGACACCCGCGACTTTCAATTCGACTGGGAGTTGGAAGCGCCCGGCTCGCCCTTCGGGGCCGAGGGAAGAAGCCGTCTGCAACTCGCGCAGCGGCGCTCCCGGCGCACCGACCTCGAAAGCGGCAACGATGGCGAGCAGCTCGTGCGCTCGACGCAAGCCAGTCTGGTCAGCGAGGGCAACCGGGGGCGTCACCACTTTCTGGCTGGCGTGGATTTCGAAAACGTGCACGGAACCCTGCGCAACCGCTTCAGCCATCTCGACGACCGCATAAACCGCGCGGCGGTCTTCGCGCGCTCCGTGCTCCGCTTCGGCGATCTCGGGCTCGACCTCGGCCTGCGTCACGAGTGGCATTCCCGGGCGGGCGACAGCACCATCTGGCAACTCGGCGCGCGGTACGCGCTTTCAGAGACCCTCGAGCTGGTGGCGAGCGGCGGAACATCCTTTCGCGCGCCGGATTTCAGCGAGTTCGCAAGCGCCAGCGGAGCGCTCGAGCCGGAGCACTCGCTCGGCGGCGACCTCGGCCTGCGCTACACCGGCTTCCTTGCGCCGGGCTTCCAACTGAGCAGCGAAGTGCGCATCTTCCAACAGCGGTACCGGGATGTGATCAACCATGTCACGGTGAACCCGGCGACCTTCGAGGGGTACTTCTTCAATGTAGATCGCGCGCGCTACCGGGGCGTCGAATTCGAGGCGCGGCTCGACCGCAAGCCCTTCTGGTTGAAGCTGCGACACACCCGCATAACGTCGCGCTCGAGTGGAAGTGAACTGTGGCTGCTGCGGCGACCCGACACGGGGAGCCTTGCGGCGGGCATCGAGTGGCGGGATTGGTCGCTTGGTCTGGCGCTGCGCTTCACCGGGCCACGCAGGGACTCGAATTTCCCAAGCCAGGTGCGGCTCTCGGGCTACACACTGCTCGACCTGAACCTGGGTTATCTCGTGAGCGAGCGGCTGAAGCTGCGCGCGCACCTGCATAACCTCGGCGACCGCGACTATCAGGAGATCAACGGATATGGAACCCTCGGTCGCAACTTTCGCCTGAGCGCCGAACTGCGCTTTTAAACGAGCCGAGCGCGCTGGCTGCATCAGCGGGTGTCGGCTCGACACCGCGCCAGATGTTCGAGGATGGCGCCCCGCCAGGCTTCGGGCGCTTCGTGTTGGGGCTGGTGCCCGGCGTCGGGCAGCACGACCAGGCGCGCGCCGGGAATTTCGCGCGCCGCGAGGCGGCTCGGCTCGAGGAACGATGTGTCGAGCGCGCCGACCAGAACCAGAGTGGGAAGCTGGATCGCAGCGAGCTGCGCAGTCTGTGCGGGCTGCTCGAGCATCGAAAGCGCCAGCGCCTCGTAGGCAACGGGGTCCATCGCTTCGAGACGCGCGCGCCGCCAGGTCCAGAAGCGCTCGGCGCCCCACTCGCGTTCGATGCGGCGGTCGGCCGCGTCGCGCCGGTCATCGTTCTCGGCGCGCTTGCGAAGCGCCGTGGCCAGAGCCGTCATGCCGGATTCGCGCGCGAGCCTGCCCGCAAGCGAAAGCGCGCCGCGCTCGATGCCCCGAAGCGGCAGCGGCGTGCTGCTCATCAGCACCAGCGAGGCCAGAAGCTCCGGGCGCAGGCTGGCGATGCGCAGCGCCAGCATGCCCGCCAGCGAGTGACCAACCAGGTGCACCGGCCCCCCGCCGAGTTGCTCGATGAAGGCGATGAGGTCCGCGCCGAGTGCGTCGAGGGTGTAGTCGCTTTTGCTTCCGGTGTGGGTGGAGCCGCCGTGGCCGCGCAACTCGGGAATCACGACCGGGCTGTGCTCTGCCAGCGCCTCGCGCTGCGTGCGAAAATCGTCCGCGTTGCCGGTGAAGCCGTGGACCAGAAGCAGCGGCGGCGCAGAAGAACCCG
Organism: Myxococcota bacterium; assembly: GCA_020027245.1. GTDB lineage: Bacteria > Myxococcota_A > UBA9160 > UBA9160 > UBA6930 > JAHRAN01. The sequence continues at coordinate 20,352 of JAHRAN010000124.1, read as the reverse complement.
ACGGCGCGGGCTGCGGGCTGCGCCAGTAGGCCATCTCGATGCCGCTTGTCAGGGTGATGCGTTTCATATCGGGGGGGGTTAATTATACTTGCCCCCGGCGCAGGTGGTTGCGCTACAGGTATCTGCATGCACCCGGGCATTCACGCCGAGAAAGAACCCGACAAGGTCGCCTGCCGCTTCGAGCCGAGCGGCGTGACGCTGACGTACCGGGAGTTGAACGAGCGCTCGATGCAGGGCGCGCAACTATTTCACGCCCTGGGCCTTCGCTTCGGCGATCACATTGCATTTTGCCTGCAGAACGACGAGCACTTTCACCCGCTCTGCTGGGCGGCGCAGCGCTCGGGCCTCTACTACACGGCGATCAGCACGCGCCTTTCCGCGCCGGAGGTCGAATACATCGTGGGCGACTGCGACGCCAGGGTGTTCATCACCACGCAGCGCCTCGGGAAGCTCGCAACAGAGATGGCCTCGTGCTGCCCGAAGCTGCTGGCGCGCTACACGGTGCACGGCGACGTCCCCGGCTTCGAGCGCTTCGAGGAAGCGCTTGCCGCGCAACCGGCTGTGCCGCTTGCAGAAGAGCTCGAGGGCGCGCCGATGCTCTACTCCTCCGGCACCACCGGGCGTCCCAAGGGCGTGAAGCATCCCCTGGTGCGCGCGCCGCTCGGCGATGCGCCAGCACTCGCCAGAGCGGTCGGGGGCATCTATCAGATGGACGAGAGCACGCGCTACCTCTCACCCGCGCCGCTCTATCACTCCGCGCCGCTGGCATTCACCATGTCCCTGCTGCGCATCGGCGCAACCGTGATGGTGATGGAGAAGTTCGACGCGCAGGATGCACTGCGCATCATCGAAACGCAGCGCATCACGCACGCCCAGTGGGTGCCGACCATGTTCGTGCGCATGCTGAAACTTCCGGAGCCGGAGCGCGCGCGTTATGACACTTCGAGCCTGCGCTTCGCCATCCACGCCGCCGCGCCCTGTCCCGTGCCGGTGAAGCAGCAGATGATCGCCTGGTGGGGGCCGGTGCTGTTCGAATACTACGCGGGCACCGAGGGACAGGGCTTCGTGATGATTGACTCGAAGCAGTGGCTCGAAAACCCGGGCTCGGTCGGTCAGCCGCTCGGCTGCAGCGTGCACATTCTGAACGACGACTTCGAAGAACTGCCGCCGGGAGAGATCGGCGGCATCTACTTCGAGAGCAACACCCACTACGAATATCACAAGGCGCCGGAGAAAACGGCCGATGCGCAAAGCCCGCAGGGCTGGTCCACGCTCGGCGATGTCGGCTACCTGAGCGAGACGGGCTACCTCTATCTCACCGACCGCCGCGCCTTCATGATCATCTCGGGCGGCGTGAACATCTACCCGCAGGAAACCGAGAACTGCCTGATCACGCACCCGAAGGTGGCCGATGTGGCGGTGTTCGGCGTACCGAGTGAGGCGTTTGGCGAGGAGGTGAAGGCCGTGGTGCAGCCGCTGCGCATGGCCGACGCCGGGCCGGAACTCGAGCAGGCGCTGATCAACTGGTGCCGCGAGCAGATCGCCGACCTCAAGTGCCCCCGCAGCGTTGACTTCATGGAGGAGTTGCCCCGCCACCCGACCGGCAAGCTCTACAAGCGGCTGCTGAAGGATCGCTACTGGGGCAACAAAACCTCCCGCATCGTCTAACAACGGAAAGGCAGGAAAATCACTAAGAGAATTAGAAAGGTTAAATGAGTTGGAAAGGTTAAATGAGTTGGTCTGCATCGGCACCGGCGACGCCTTCGGCAGCGGCGGGCGGCGACAGAGTGCATACCTGCTGCGCACCGGCGGCGCGGCCCTGCTCCTCGACTGCGGGCAGACCACGCTGACCGGCCTCGCCGCGCTCGGCATCGCGCGCGACGAAGTGGAAGTCATCCTCATCTCGCACTTCCACGCCGATCACTTCGGCGGCCTGCCGCTGTTTCTCGTCGCTGCGCAATACGCCGACGCGCGCCGCAAGCCGCTTACGGTTGCGGGGCCAACCGGTATCGAAGCGCGCGTGCGGGCGCTGGCGCGCGCGACCGGTCACCCGCTGGAGCGCAACTTTGATTTTCCGCTGCGCTTCGTGGAAGTAACTGCCGACGCCCGGCTCGAACTCGGCGCGCTGCAGGTCGAAGCTTTTGAAACCTTTCACGCGCCCGACACCCAGCCGCACGGTTTCAAGCTGCTGCAACAAGGCGCGCCGCGCATCGCCTACTCGGGCGACACGGGCTGGTTCGACGCGCTGCCCGAGCGGGTGGGCGATGTCGAGCTCTTTTTGTGCGAGTGCACCCAGTTGCGGCGCGGCTTTCATTATCACCTGAGCCTCGAAGAACTCAGCGCGCGGCGCGGCGCGTTCGACTGCCGGCGCTGGTTGCTCACGCACCTGGGCGCCGAGATGCGCGCGCGGGCGCGTCAGCCCACCCCGGGCTTCGAGGTCGCCGACGACGGCCTCGTCATACCTCTTTAGTTTGTCTATCGAGCGGCGCCCGGCGCGATTTCGCCCAGCACGCGCGCCGCCGTGGCGCCGGTCGTGTGCGGCAGGTGGTTTGGAATGCCGAGCAGCGCGTTGCGGCCCATCAGCGAGAAGGCCATGGCTTCGACGGCGGCGGCGGGCACGTCAAAGTCATTTGTACTTTCTACCGGCAAGCCCGTGCGCTCGGTCAGCGCGCGCAGCAGCTGCAGATTGCGCACGCCCCCGCCGCACACCAGAATGCGCGCCGGCGCGTCGGGCAGATGCCGGCGCAGCGCAAGTGCTGTGCTTTCGGCGCAGGACGCAACCAGCGTCGCCAGCAGATCTTCGAGTGAGCGGCCAGCGACCCTGGCGTTTTTGAGCAACGCCTCGGCCAGCGCCAGGCCGTAGCGCTCCCGGCCGGTGGACTTCGGCGGCGGGCGGCGCTGATAGTCGTCGTCCAACAACTCGGCGAGCAGGGCCGGGTCCACGCGGCCCCGGCTTGCGCGCGCGCCACACGCATCAAATTGTTCAACGCCAGCCGTCGCGCTTTGGATGACGCCATCGAGCAGCGCGTTCGCTGGCCCCACATCGAAGGCGAGTACTTCGCTGGCGGCGCCGCCCGCCGGCAGCCAGGTCAGGTTGGCGATGCCGCCGAGGTTCAGCACCAGCCGCGCCTCAGCGGGCGAAGTGAAAACCGCGTGGTGAAAGAACGGCGCCAGCGGCGCGCCCTCGCCACCGGCGGCGAGATCGCGCGCGCGGAAATCCGCCACCACCTTGCAGCCGCTGCGCTCTGCGATCAGCGACGGGTCGCCCAACTGCAAGCTGGCCCGCAACTCGGGGTGATGCGCCACCGTCTGCCCGTGCGACGCGACCGCATCAATGTCTTCGCAGCGCAGGCCCGCCTCACGGGTCAGCGCGCTGGCTGCGTCGGCGAAGCGCGCGCCGAGCAGCACATCCAGCGCCGCCACTTCCGCGAGCGCCTCCGGGCCGGGGACGCGACCCGCGGCCAGCCGGTGGATGCGCTGCTGCAACGCGAGCGGAAGTGGCGTCTCGTGAAACGCCAGCAACTCGAAGGGACGCGCGGCGGCGTCCGCAGGCCAGGCGACCAGCGCGGCGTCCACGGCATCCGCCGAGGTCCCGGACATCAGCCCCAAAACCAGCACGCTGCGCAGCATAACGCGCGCGCGCGCCGGCGGCGCATTGACACAGCGCGGGCCAGCGGCCAGAATGGCGGGCGCGCGAACGGCGCCGGGAAGTGCGGGCGGACCGCGTTCGCCCGCTTCGCCCGCGTTTATCCACCACCACACACTTCACCACTTCACCACTTCCACTCGCGGCGCTGGCGCGCCGGCTCCACGGGGTGTGGAGAGGGGGGGGTTAAAGATCCGCAACCGGGGGCTCCGATGAACGATTCCTCCCGCACCCAGGGCGTCGCCATCTGCGTGGTGACTGCAGTGCTGGGGCTGATTTTTTTGAGCGGGCTCTTGAACGGCGCCTGGTGGGCGGTTGCCATCCCGGTCGGCGTGTTGCTCGCCTTCGTGCTCGGCCTCGTCTTCTGGGTCGGCTGGACCATCGCCACCATTCAGGTCGAACTCGACGAGCCCGATGACCCGCCCGGGAACGAAGGGGAGCAGTAGGCCGCGGTGCGCATCGCTCTGCTCAGTTATCGCGGCAACATGTACTGTGGCGGTCAGGGAATTTACGCCGCCTGCCTGGCGCGGGAGTGGCGGCGGGCGGGCCACGAAGTACATGTCATCGCGGGGCCGCCCCTGCCTGCGCTCGAACCCGGGATCCCGCTGCATGTAATTGAAAACGAAAATGTCTTCGGGCTGGGCCTGCGCGAGTGGGCGGCGAGCCATGACCCGCGCCGCCTGCTGACCCCGCTCAGCCTCTTTGAACTCGGCGTCTCGCGCATCGGCGTGTTCCCGGAGATGCAGACCTTCGGCTTGCGCTTGCTGCGTCGCTGGCGCGCGTTGCAAGAGCGTCACCGCTTCGATGTGGTGTTCGACAACCAGAGCCTCTGCTGGGGACTGCTCGGCATCCGCCGCCTCGGCGCGCCGGTCGTTTCGGTGATCCACCATCCCCTGCACATTGATCGCGAGGCGGACTTCGCGCTCGACCCGGGGCTGCTCCGCCGTCTCAAGCGCACGCTCTACTTCCCGCTCTTCATGCAGCAGCAGGTGGCGCGACGGCTCGACCGCATCGTCACCGTCAGCGAGGCGTCGCGCAGCGAAATCGAACGCCACTTCGGCATCCCCGAAAAACAGGTTCCGGTCGTCTACAACGGCACCGATACCGAACTGTTCCGCCCGCACCCGGAAGTAAAGAAGCGCTTCGAGTTGATCTTCGTCGGCCGCACCGAGGACCGAAAGAAGGGCATCGGCACGCTGCTGGCCGCGCTCGCACGGCTTCCGAAACCGGTGACTTTGCGCATCGTGGACGGGCGCATTCCCGAGGACGGGCTGGTGCCGCAACTGATCCGCCGCTACCGCCTCGAAGGTCGGGTGCGTTTCCAGAAACGCTTTCTCGAACGCTCCGAGCTGGCGCGCGAATACGCGGCGGCGCAGGTGGCGGTGGTACCGAGTTTCTTCGAGGGCTTCGGCTTCCCGGCCAGCGAGGCGATGGCCTGCGGTCTGCCGGTGGTGGCGAGCGCCAGCGGCGCGCTGCCCGAAGTGATCGGCAGCGACGGCGCGGCGGGACGGCTCGTGCCGCCACGCGACCCCATTGCACTGGCCCGGGCCATCGGCGCGTTGCTCTTCGACCCCGAGTGCGCACAGCGGATGGGCGCTGCCGCAAGGCGACGGATTCAGCAGGTGTTCCGCTGGGATCAGGCCGCCGCCAGTCTGATTGAGGTGTTAACCGAGGAGACGCGGCGTGCTGCTCACCGTCAATCTCGAGCGGCTTGAGGTCGGCCCCGGCGACCGCCTGCTCGACGCCGGCTGCGGCGAGGGGCGGCACAGCTTCGGCGCACTCGAACGGGGCGGCGTAACCGTGGTTGCCCTCGACCTCGATCTCGACGCCATGCGGCCGCACCGCCGCCGCCTGATTGCGGCCATCGCGGCGCGGCGCTCCTGCGGCGGCTTCGTGCGCGGCGACACCTTCACCCTGCCCTTCGCCGACGCCTGCTTCGACCGCGTGATCTGCGCCGAGGTCATGGAGCATGTGCACGATTATCCCGCCGCCCTGCGCGAACTCGCGCGCGTAACAAAGCCCGGCGGGCGGCTTGCGGTGACCATCCCGACGGCGACCAGCGAGCACCTGTACCTGCGCCTCGGCGACGACTACTTCGAGAGCCCGGGCGGCCACATTCGCATCTTCCGCCCACGCGAACTCGCCCGGGGCATGGCCGAAGCGGGCTTTCGTCTCGACGGCTGCAGCTTCGCCCACGGCCTGCATACTTTTTACTGGGCGCTGCGCTCGCTGGTCGGCCTGCCGCGCGCGGACAACTCCCGCGCGGTGCGCTTCTTTCACTGGCTGCTGATTCGCGCCGTGCGCTCGCGCTTCATGACCGCCTTCGAGCAGCGCGTATTGAACTGGCTGTGCCCGAAGTCCGTGGTGCTGTATGCCCGAAAACCCGCCTGATGCAGGCGGGCGACCGGCCTTTGCGCATCGCCTTCGTCGCCTACCGCGGCAACATGCAGTGCGGCGGTCAGGGCATCTACCTGTGGTTTCTGGCGCGCGAGCTTGCGCGGCTGGGGCATCGGCTGGATGTGTTCGTCGGCCCGCCCTATCCGGCGCCGATGCCCTTCGCAGCGCAAACGACGCTGCTGCCGAACGAGCAGTATTGGGGCAAGTGGTTTGCGCGAAGCCGCGCCGCTTTCAAGCCGCCCCGCGAAGACCCGCTGCGCGCGCTGCGTCCACTTCACTTCTATGAACTCGCGGCGAGTCGGCTGGGCTTTCTGCCCGAGCCCGCAGCGTTCAGTCTGCGCGCCCTCGGCGCCGTGACGCGCTGCCTGCGCGCCGGCCGCCGCTACGACCTGATACATGATGTGCAGTGTCTGGGCTACGGCCTGCTGCCGCTGCGCGCGCTGGGCACAGCAGTAGTCAGCACGGTTCACCATCCGCTGAGCGTGGACCGCCGGGCATCCTTGCAGGGCGACGAGAGCTTTCGCGACCGGCTCGGCTCGCTGCAATTTTATCCGCTCGGCATGCAGGCCTTCGTAGCAAAGCGGCTCGACGCCATCCTGACCAGCAGCGAGGCCAGCGCGCGCGCCATCCGGCGCGACTTCGGCGTCCTGCCCGCGCGCATTTCGATGGTCGCGAACGGACTCGATACGGAGCTGTTCTGTCCCAACCCGGCCGTGCCGAAGCAGGCGAACGAGATTCTCTGTGTGGGGCGCGCCTCGGACCCGAACAAGGGCATCCGCACGCTGCTTGCGGCGCTCGCCCGGTTGCCCCAGGCGCTGCGGCTTACGCTGGTGGACGCGCACGCGAGCCCGGCGCGCAAGTGGGCGAGCGAACTCGGCTGCGCGGCGCGCGTTACGCTGACAGGGCCGGTAAGTCAGGCTGAACTCATTCAACTTTATCAGCGGGCGAGTGTGGTCGCCGTGCCCTCCCGTTATGAGGGCTTTGGCCTGCCCGCGGCCGAGGCGATGGCCTGCGGCACACCCGTGGTCGCAAGCCACGCCGGCGCGCTGCCCGAGTTGATGGCGCGCTGTCAGGGCGGCGTCACGGTTCCCCGCGACGACCCCGCGGCCCTCGCCACCGCGCTCGCCGAACTGTTGAGCGCCGCCGCAGCCGAGCGGCGCGCGGCGCTCGCCCGTCGCAGCCGGCCCCGGGTCGTCGAGGCCTTTGCCTGGCCCAAGGTCGCCGCCCGCACGGTCGCCGTATATCGGGAGGTGCTGAAGCAGCGCAGCCGCGCGCGGTAACGCGCGGGTGGCGGTCGGTCACTCGGGCGGGCGCTTCGGGCTTCCCGTCAGCACCACGACATCGGCGAGGCCGGGCACGCGGCGCGCGATGGCGTCGAGTGCGCGCAGCAAGCCGGTCGCAACCGGGGCGGGCAGCCGCTCGAGCAGCCGCGTCCAGGGCGCGAAACCCCAGGCGAGCGAAACGCCAACCCAGGAAAGCTGCGTGAGGCAACCGCCCGCCTGCTCGCGCATCAGCGCGAAGTCGTAGCGGGTGAAGTGGTCTGCCGGCACATCATAGTGCCGGCGCCCGCGCCTTGCGGGACGGCGCAGCAGGGTGTCGCGCAGATCATCTTTGATGCGCGCCAGACGACAGGACAGCGAGTCGAAGTTTGCGATGGCGAGCACCACGCGACCGCCGGGTCTGGTTACCCGCGCCATTTCGGCGATCGCAAAGAGCGGCCGGTCGAAGTGGTCGAGGGCGCCCTTGCAGAAGCTGGCGTCGAAACTTTGTGACGCGAAGGGCAGCGCGTCCGACCAGCCGCGCACCCAGTCGGGGTGGTGGTGGTTAACTGCGCCCTTTGCGGCGACGCGGCTCTGACGCGCGAAGGCGGTCATGCGCGCCGAGGGCTCGACCGCCACCACCTGGCAGCCGCGCCGCCCGAGCTCGAGGCTGTCCTGCCCGAAGCCGCTGGCCACATCGAGCACGCGCAGACCCGGCGCCGGCAGCAAGGCGCCGAGCGTGACCTCGGTCATCCGCTCGAACAGGAAGGTGCTGTCGGGCAAGCCGCCGGTCGGGATCACGTCATCCATGTCGCGGTCGAGGTCTGTGACGCGCATCCCCGAACCATAGCGGCGCGCGCACGGCTGACCGGGAGCGGCGGCGCGAGAAAAGCGCCAACCGGGCGTTCGAACGATCCAGCGTCTCCCCTTCGATTCGGGGGCGTAGCCCGGCAATTAGAATTTGCGGGGTTGACAAGTCTGGCCGTGGTCGCCATACAGGCTGATGACTTGTAGTCAGCGTGCCCACAACTCGAAACGCAGAGGGGCCCGAGCCATGCCGGTAACCACCCCCCCCCCCGGGGGATTGCGCCAGACGCTGCACGGATAGTCGCGGTGCCTGCACAGCATCTTCAGACCGGCGCTGTCGTGATGGTCGGGTATGAAAACGACCCGCGCGCCCGGCGCGTCCACCCTTCAGGTGCTGTCCATGTTTGACGAAGCTCTCCTGAAAGCCGAGCACGACAGCGATGTCGGTTACCTCTACAACCTGATCGGCGGGCTGAGCGCCGACAGCAAATTCCTGCTGAAGTTCATCAGCATCAAACGCCTCGAGAGCACCTATGCGCACATCGTGGGCGACATATTTGTCAACTACAACGATCAGTTTTCTGGAAAATTCTCCCAGTTCACGGACAACGAAACAAAGTCATTCAGTGACATCCGCACGGCGCTCCAGAAGTTTGACCTGGCGATACTGGCGGAGCAGATGGATGTCACCCCGGACAAGATCAATGTGCACCCGGTGCTTCCCATCTCGGAGCTCGGGCTCTACCAGTTTGTGGTCGAGGTGCACGAAGACTCGACGCTGACCATTCCAGAGCTGAAGGACTGGAAGCTGACCGACGCCAATGTTCTGGAAGCAAAGCCCGCCGAATGAGCGCGCGCGCCCGCCGCATACCGCCAGGTAGAATGGGCTAAGCTGCGCGGGTGAAGCCTCCCCCCAGCTTTCCACAGCGCTCCACCTGGGCAGCGCTCGTCGAGCGCGCGCTGGCCGAAGATCTGAGCGATGCGGGCGACCGCACCAGCACCGCCATCTTCCCGCCGGCGTTCGAAGCCCGCGCCGTGATTGAGGCGCGGCAGGAGTTGGTGGTCTGCGGGCTCGACATCGCCGCGGCCGTGTTCGAGACCGTGGACGCGGAATTGCGCTTCGAGGCGCAGCGCCACGACGGAGAGCGGGCCGCGGCAGGCGAAGCACTGGCGACGATCAGCGGGCGCGCGCGCAGCATCTTCGCCGCCGAGCGCACTGCGGTGAATTTTCTGATGCGCCTTTGCGGGGTGGCGACCTTTACTGCGCGCTTCGTCAGCGCCGTGGCGGGCAGCCGCGCTGAAATTGTTGACACGCGCAAGACCCTTCCGGGCTGGCGGCGGCTCGACAAGTACGCGGTGGCGGTCGGTGGCGGCGTCAACCATCGCTTCGGTCTCCACGACGGCGTGCTGATCAAGGACAACCACATCGCCGCGGCGGGCGGCGTCAAAGCGGCGGTGCAAGCCACCAGCAAAGCCACACCCGAAGCGCTGCCGATTCAGGTCGAGGTCGAGTCCCTCGCGCAGGCCGAGCAGGCGCTTGCCGCCGGCGCGGACATGTTGCTGCTCGATAACTGCAGCCCCGCCGAGTTGCGCGCGCTGGTCGCGGCGCTGGGCGAGCGCATCCCGCTCGAGGCGAGTGGCGGCGTGACCCTCGATAACGTCGCCGCCATCGCGCAGACCGGCGTGCAGCGCATTTCGATTGGCGCGCTCACGCACTCGGCGCCCGGCGCAGATATCGCCCTCGAAGTGAGAGGTATCGCCGGTAACAGTGGGAGTGGAAAAGTTAAATGAGTTTGCAAATGCCCGGCGCAGACGGCGCGCTCTCCGCAACCCGAATCCACGCGCACCTGGAAACGCGCTGGCTCGCCCGCGAGCTTCGGGTGCTCGACGAGACCGACTCCACCAATCGCGTCGTCGCCGAGCTCGCGGCGGAGGGCGCGGCGGCCAATGGCGCAACCGTAATCGCCGAGGCGCAGCGCGCGGGTCGTGGTCGCCACGGGCGCGCCTTTTTTTCCCCGGCCGGCTGCAACCTCTACAGCTCCACGCTGCTGCGTCCCCAGGGCTCCGCCGCCATCGCACCGACCGCGGTGCTGGCGGCGGGGCTCGCCGTCGCCGAGACCGTGGCGCGCGAACTCGGCGCGCGCGAGCGGGTCTCGATCAAGTGGCCCAACGATGTGCAAATTGATGGCCTCAAATGTTGCGGCATTTTGATGGAGAGCCTCCCCGGCGGCGCGGTGCTCGGCATCGGCGTGAACCTGAACCTGCATCGTGAGCACTTGCCCGAGGAATTCCAAAAGCGCGCGACCACGCTGCTTGCGGCCTGTGGACGCCAGATTGACCGCGCACGCTTCGCGGCCCGGCTCTACGGTATCCTCGAAAACCGGCTCGACCGGCTCGTGCAGGAGCATGACAACGGCTTCGAAGCGCTGCGCGTGCAGCTCGAAGGATTTTTGCAGATGCGTGGACAGCGCGTTCGGGTGAACGATCTCGAAAACCGGCCGCAGGCCGAGGGCGTCGTGCTCGGCATCGGCGGCGATGGCAGCCTGCGCCTGCGCGACGACGCGGGTCAGGAGCAGCGCGTGCTGGCCGGCGATGTGACGCTCGCCAAGGAGGGGAGTTAAAACCATGGGCGCCACCGTGCTGCTGGCCATAGATGTCGGCAACTCCAATGTGACGCTCGGCGCCTGGCGCTGCGAAGCCGGGCTGGGTGGCGCCGCCAAACTGCTGCATCACTGGCGCTTGTCCACGCACCGCGAGCAGACTTCCGACGAGGTGCTGGTTTCGCTGCGCGGTCTGTTCGAACTCTCCCGCTGCCGGGTGGATGACTTCAGCGCCGCCATCCTTTCCTGCGTGGTGCCGCCGCTGCTGCCGATCTGGGAGCGGGTCTGCCGCAAACTGCTGGGGCAGGCGCCGCTCGTCATCGGCGCTGGCATCCGCACTGGCATGCCGGTGCGCTATCAGAACCCGCGCGAGGTCGGCGCCGACCGCATCGTCAACGCCGTCGCCGCCTTCGAGCAGAGCGGCGGCCCGGTCATCGCCGTTGACTTCGGCACCGCCACCAGCTTCGACTGCGTGTCCGAACGCGGCGAGTATCTGGGCGGCGCCATCTTCCCCGGTGTGCAGGTTTCGATGGAGGCGCTCTTCGAGCGCGCGTCCATGCTGCACCGCGTGGAGATCGCGCGCCCACCCTCTGTTATCGGGCGCACCACCACCGAGTCGCTTCAGTCGGGTCTGCTCTACGGTTATGCGGGAATGGTGGACGCCATGGTCACGCGCATCCGGGGCGAACTCGGCGACACCGCCGCGGTGATCGCCACGGGCGGCTTGGCGGGTCGCATCGCGGTCGAGAGCAAAACCATCGAGCGGGTCGAGCCCTTCCTGACCCTCGAAGGGCTGCGGATCCTCTTCGAAAAGAACCGCGTGGACGACGACGCCACGCGGCAGGAGCGCGAAACATGAAGGAGCTTGGAAACGAAGTCGCGAACACGCGCAACTTCGCCCTGATCGGGCACACCGGCGGCGGCAAGACCACCCTTGCCGAAGCGCTGCTGTTTGCTGCCGGCGCCATCACCGCGCCCGGCTCGGTGGCCGAGGGCAACTCGCACCTCGACACCACGCCGGAGGAAAAGGAGCGGCAGCACACGCTCAGTTCATCCATCTACACTTTTAACCACCCGCATCACGACGGCTTCCGCCTGACGCTGGTGGACACGCCGGGCGACCCGAACTTTCAGGGCGATGGGCAGATTGCGCTGCACGCGCTCGACGGCGCGCTGCTCGTACTCTCGGCCGTGGATGGTGTGCAGGTTGGCAGCGAAAGTATGTGGCAGGTTGCGGAGCAGGTCGGCATCCCCGTGCTCGCCTTCGTGAACGGCATGGACCGCGACCGCGCCGACTTCAGCGCCGCCTTCGAGTCACTCAAAACCCTGGGCGGCTTGAAACCGGTGCGCATCGCACTGCCGGCTGGCGAGGGGCCAAAGCTGAAGGGCGTGATAGATCTCTGCGCGATGCAGCTCTGGACGAACGGCGAAGCGGGCGCCATCCCCGCCGAACTCGCCGAAGAAGCCCGAGCCGCCCGCACCGAGTTGGTCGAGGCGGTCGCCGAGTGCGACGACGCGCTGCTCGAAAAATATCTCGAAGCCGGTGAACTCGACGATGAGGAAATTCACCGCGGCCTGATCAAGGCCACCCGGACGCGCGCGCTGCTGCCGGTGCTCTGCGGCGCGGCGAGCACGCTCGTCGGTGTGGCGAATGCGCTGGGCGCCATCTGCACGCTGTTGCCCTCGCCCGAGCAGCGCCCGCCTTTCATGGGCAGCGATGGCGCGCCGGTCGCCGCCGACCCGAAAGCCGAGTTCAGCGCGCGCGTCTTCAAGACCAGCATTGATCGCTACGCGGGCAAACTCTCCGTGCTGCGCGTGGTCTCCGGCACGCTGCAAGAAGGCGCCACGCTGCTCGACACGACCAGCGGCGCGAAGCAACGCATCGGCAAGCTGCTGACACTGCGGGGCGGCGAGCACGAGGATGTTGCAACGGCAACGCCCGGCGAAGTGGTGGCGGTGGCCAAACTCAAGGATGTGCACACGGGCGACAGCCTGCACGCCGAAAAGTGCGACGCGCCGCTGCCGCCCATCGCGCTGCCCCACGGCGTGCTGTCTTACGCGGTCACGGCGAAGAGCAAAGGCGACGAGGACAAACTCTTCAGCAGCCTCGGCAAACTGGTCGAGGAAGACCCCACCTTGCAACTCGGGCGCGACCCGAGCACGGGCGAGTTTCTGCTGACCGGGATGGGCGAGCTGCACATCCGCATCACCGTGGCCCGGTTGCTGCGGCTCTACGAAGTGGAGGCCGAACTCAAGACACCCAAAGTGCCCTACCGCGAGACCATCACGCGCCGCGCCGAGAATGTGGAGGGCAAACTCAAAAAGCAGTCCGGCGGCAAGGGTATGTTCGGGGTCTGTTACCTGACGCTCGAGCCGCTGCCCCGTGGCGAGGGTTTTGTGTTCTCGGACGAGATCGCAGGCGGCGCCATCCCGCGCAACCTGATTCCGGCGGTGGAAAAGGGCTGCGTCGAAGCCGCCCTCGCCGGGCCGCTGGCCGGTTACCCGGTGGTGGATCTCAAGGTGCGCTGCACGGATGGCAAACACCACTCCGTTGACTCGAACGAAATGGCCTTCAAGCTCGCCGGCTCCTTCGGTTTCAAGGAAGCCGTGATGCAGGGACGCCCCACCCTGCTCGAGCCCGTGATGAACGCACAGATAACAGCGCCCGACGATCACCTGGGCGATGTGATGGGCGACCTCTCGAGCCGCCGGGGCCGCGTGCAGGGAACCGAAGTGCGCGGCGGCTCGCAGGTGATCCGCGCGCAGGTGCCGATGGCGGAAATGCTCGAATACGCGAGCGCGCTGACCTCGCTGACCGGCGGCAAGGGCGCCTTCCACATGGAGTTCGCCCACTACGACGAAGTGCCGAGCAGCGAGCGGGACAAGTTGATCGAGGCGGCCAAAAAGACCCGGGAGGAAAGCGGCTGAAAGCGCGGGCCGGCGGCGCGCCACCGTCGTACGCGCTCACCCCTCCTGTTGCCGATACGACTCGATCAGAATGTCGGCGATCTCGGGGCGCAGGATGCGCGGGTCCGGACGCTCGCCCCGCCGCAGTTGCTCACGCACCCGCGTGCCGCTGATGCCATACGGTTTTTCGTCCGGGCGCCGCTCCATCAGATCAACGCGCCCGAGCGATTCATAAAACGCGGCAAAGCCGATGTTGCAGGGTTTGATATGAAGCTCACCGGGAAGTTCTTTAAAAATCCGCTGCGCATCAAAGTCGCCCCAGATCGGGTCGCCGTTCTCGAAGGGCGCGTCGGCATGCCGCCGCCCGATCACCAGATCCGAAAAACCGAAATTCTGACGGTAGATGGCGTGCATTACCGCCTCGGCGGGGCCGGCGTAGAACATCCGAATGTCGAGCCCGACCAGCTCGAAGACATCGGCGAGCGCATAGCCCGCGCGCTGCCACAGCGCATCGTCCTTGTCGCCCTCGCCCAGCAGGCGGCGCTTGTGAAGCTCCCGATAGCAGCGCATGCGCACGCTGGCGGGCACATCGTCGCCCTTCACTTCGCCAACCAGCGGGTTCAGCACCACGCCCGTTAAATGTCCCTCGGCGGTGAGCCGCTCCGCGCCGGCGACCAGCGCGTACTCGTGGGCGCGGTGCAGCGGGTTGCGCGTCTGGAAGGCCAGCGCGCGCGTCCACTTGCGCGCCCGAATGCGCGCCCGCATCTCGCTGGGCGACAACATGTATGCGCCATAATCCGGGTTTTGAGGCTGGGGCAGCGCGCGAAGCTCGCCGCCGAGCAGGCGCTGGCGCGAATCCCCTTCGACCATGCGCCCGCCCGGATGGTCGCTGCGCGTGGTGCCATATACGCAGGCCAGATAACGCGGCTTGTCCCAGTCGTAGATTTCGGTCTCGCTCAGGATGGCGACCACATCGCCTGCTTCGGTCGCAAGCGCGGCGCCGCCGCCGGGCCTGAGCGCAGCCGCTTCGTCGTCGGTGACGGGCAGCGCCAGCGGTATCGTCCAGGCGTAACGACCGCCACGCGAGAGCACGACCTGCTCGGCGAGCACGCGCCGGAACGAAGCTTCGCGCATCGGCCCGGTGAGGGGCGAGAGCGCGCCGTCCGCGATGCGGTACAGCGTCGAGAGATCCGCGCGGCGGACCGTGACCACCGGCAGCGCCGCGGCTTCTTCGAGAAACGCGGCGCGCGCGCTGAGCGGCAGGCTGCGGTCAACGGGCGCAGCGAGCCCGCCGTGAACGGGAAGCAGATCGCGCGGCGGCGAAGCGGTCATGGTACTTCCTTGTCTGTTTCTGCCCGTCCCGAGCTACCAGATGGGAACAAAACCTTCGCCATCAACGTTGATGGTCCGAGACTTCCCGTCCTCCAGATTGCGGATCACCAGTTGCGGCCCGCTCTGGCCGCCCGGCGTGATGCCGACGAACATCACAAAACGGCCATCGGGCGAGACCGTCGGGTCCACTTCCTGATAGCCGCTGCTGCCGAAGCCGCGCCGGCCGCTGCCGTCGGGGTGGATGCGCGCGAGTTTCAACCCGCCCCGGGCGCGGGCGCTGTAGACGAGCCAGCGGCCATCGGGCGTGAATACGGGCGAGCGGCCGCGGGTGACCAGACGCGGCGCGCCGCCCTGCGCGGGGTCGAGGCGCTGCAGGGTTTCGATGCCGTCCAGGTCACGGCGCTCGAAGACCAGCGTGCCGCCGTCGGGCGACCAGCGTGGCGAAACATCGAAGGGGCCGTCGCTCAGCCGGCGTGCGCCCGCGCCGCCCGGGCCGGTGATCCAGATCTGCAAGCCGCCCACCACGCGCTCGCCCTCGAGCTTGAGCGGCACAAGGCGCACCACCGCGAGTTGTCCGTCGGGGCCGTAGCTGGCGTCGAGGTGCGGCGCGCCGAAAGTCATCTGCCGCACCACGCCGGTTTCCCGCTCCCACTCGAAAACCTGGCTGCGCCGTTCGCGCTCGTCGAGAAACAGCAGCCGCGTGCGCCCCAGGTTCCAGGCCAGCGGCCGCGCGCTCAGGTTTGCGAACCCGGCGCGCTCGGGCTCCCGCTCCACCATGTCGAGCAGCATCAGCCGGCCGAACTTGGTGCGACGCGCATCGCCTTCGACCGTCCAGTCGAGCACCCACTGCGCCTTTTCGACCGGGTCGCTGAGCGGCAGATTGGAGCGATCCTCCGTGCGCCGTTCGTTGTCGCGCTTCGCGTATTCGGTGAGACGCTTCGTGTCGTCTTCGCCACGCACCACCAGGGCGACCAGTTGCCCCGAGAACTCGGCATAAGGAACGCGAGCGCCCGCGCAGGCCACGAGACCCGCGAGCAGCAGACAAAGCGGCAGGGTTTTAGCAACAACCCTCTTCTTCACGAGACCTCCGGCTCGAGCATCCGGCCCTCGAAAGTTTCCGCCCCGTCCGCGCGCATGAACACGGCGCACTCGCGAACGCGGCGGTCGAACACCGAGATCACAATGTGCCAGGCCCGGGGAAAGGGGAAGCCCGGTTGCGTCGCAAAGGCTTGATCGCTCTCCGAGAAGTACAGGCCCGCATCAACATGAGAGTGATAGACGGCGGTCACCAGCGCGCCCTGCGCGTCGGCCTCGCGCTGAACTTTTTGATAGTCGAGTTCGTTCATGTGGAAGGCGCGGCGTCCATCGCGCGGGTAGGTTAGCGGGTCTCTGCCATGCAGCGCGGTCATGTCGTTCTTGCAGCGGCGCGCGGCCTCGAAGCAGCCGCTGCCCTTGCCGAGCATCAAACCACAGCACTCCTCCGGGAAGCTCTCCCGGGCGTGCTCGCTGATTTCGTTCAGCAGCCGGGCCGGCATCGTAACGGGCGCAAGCGACCGGCTGACATGAATGGATTCCCTCATTTAACATCCCTCACAAGCCGGCGCAGTGTACGCTTTGCGAAGCCGGTCTGCACCACCAGCCAGCACGACGGCTTGCCGCTGCGGGCGCATTGACGCCGGGAGCCGCCTTTTCTAGCCTCCCCTTCCGCTCGGGCCCGGGTGGCGGAATTGGTAGACGCGCATGACTCAGAATCATGTGTCCGCAAGGACGTGCTGGTTCGACTCCAGTCCCGGGCACCACGGTCGGCGCTTGACGCCGGAAGCCTCACGCTTAGCTTTAACCGCCACCTCTCCCACCCAAGCGACGAGGCGCCGTGCAGAGCGAGAAACCCGGAAAAGCGCTGCTTGCCGGGGATGAATTTTCCAAAATCCCGGATGTCCTGCCGGTTCTGCCGGTGCGTGACACCGTGGCGCTGCCCGGCATCCCGGTCTCGCTGCTGGTGCGGCGCGCGCGCTCGCTCGAAGCGCTGAAGATGGCGGTGCACAACACCAGCACCTACCTGCTGGTGGCGCGGCAGCGCGACCCTCGAACCGAAAACCCCACGCTGGAAGACCTGGCGCCGGTGGCATGCGTGGTACGCATCACCCAGCTCATCACCACCCAGAATCTCAATCAGGAAATCTGTCAGGCGCAAATGGTGGGGCTGTTGCGCGCGCGCATCGGCGCGGCGCGGGGTGACGCGGACGAGGCGCTGCAGGTGGAGGTCGAACTCTGCCCGGAGGACGAGACGCCCTCCGCCGAGAGCGCGGCAGCCCGCGCGCGCGTCATCGAACTCGCCAAGCGACTGATTGACCTGCGCGATGACCTGCTGGCGGAGCAGAAAGATCAGCTCGAAAAGCTGCCGACCGCAAGTCTTCTGGCCGACACCTTCGCGGTGCACATGCCGATGTCGAACGAAGACCGCATCGAACTCTTGTGCGAAACGGATTCCACACGGCGGCTTTGGAAACTGGTGACGGTGCTCGAGCGCGAGATCACCATCGCCCGCGAGTACAACCTGCTGCGCCGTCAGGACGCCGAGGAAGAAGTTGTTGACCCCCGGCAGCGCGAGCGCCTGTTGCGGCGGCGCATGCGCGAGATCCAGAAAGAGCTTCACGAGAGCGACGCCGGCGAGCACGAGGTGGACGAGTTGGCCGAGCGGCTCGGCGCGCTCGAGTTGCCGGAGGAGGCGCGCAGCCATGTGGACCGCGAGCTCCGCCGCTTCCGCGCGCTGCCGAGCCACGCCTCGGATCGTCACCTGCAGCGCACCTGGCTCGAATGGGTTGCAGACCTGCCCTGGAGCGAGGAGACCGAGGATCAACTCGACATCAAAGCCACGCGCGCCGTGCTCGATGAAGATCACCACGACCTCGACAAGGTGAAGGAGCGCATCCTCGAGTACCTGTCGGTGCGCAAGCTCGCGCCCGATGTGCGGGCGCCGATTCTGTGCTTCGCCGGCCCGCCCGGCGTGGGCAAGACCTCGCTCGGGCGCTCGATTGCGCGCGCCATGGGCCGCCGCTTCGCCCGCGTCTCACTCGGCGGCGTGCGCGACGAGGCCGAAATCCGCGGCCACCGGCGCACCTATGTCGGCGCCCTGCCCGGCCGCATCCTGCAAAGCCTGTGTCGCGTCGGCGCGCGCAACCCCGTGTTCCTGCTCGACGAGGTGGACAAAATCGGCGCGGACGCCCTGCACGGCGACGCTTCCTCGGCGCTGCTCGAAGTGCTCGACCCCGAGCAGAACAGCCGCTTCAGCGATCACTACCTGGAGATCCCATTTAACTTGTCCAAAGTGCTGTTCATCGCCACGGCAAATACACTTGGCGCGATTGCCCCCGCGCTGCTCGACCGCATGGATGTAATCGAGCTGCCCGGTTACAGCGACCACGACAAGCGCATCATCGCACGGCGTCACCTGATCCCGAAACAACTGGCGGACCACGGGCTCGAAGCCGGGCAACTGCGTGTGGATGACGCGACCATCGAGCGCGTGGTGCACGAATACACGCGCGAAGCCGGCGTGCGTAACCTCGACCGCTTGTTCGCCACGCTGATGCGCAAGGTCGCCGCGCACATTGTTGCGAACCCCGACTGCGCGCCGCTGCAAGTTGACGCAGACTTCGCGCGCCAGGCGCTCGGCCCACCGCCCCATCTACCGGAAGTGGCGGAGCGCAGCACCCTGCCGGGCGTCGTGGTCGGCCTTGCGTCCACCGCAAACGGCGGCGACATCCTGTTCATCGAGGCGCTGGCAGCACCCGGCGGCAAGGGCGTGCGCCTGCGCCTCACCGGTCAACTAGGCGAAGTGATGCGCGAAAGCGCCGAGGCCGCGCTCTCCTGGGTGCGCGCCAACGCCGCCACACTTGCGCCGGGCGCGCCTGTTCTCGAAGCCGGCGAGTTGCACCTGCATGTCCCCGCCGGCGCCATCCCCAAAGACGGCCCTTCCGCCGGCATCGCCATGGCGACGGCGCTGGTCTCGGTGCTGAGCGGCCGACGCGCCCGTGGCGAAGTCGCCATGACGGGAGAACTCTCGCTGCGCGGCCTGGTGCTGCCCGTCGGCGGCATCAAAGAAAAAGTGCTGGCGGCAGCCCGCGCCGGCATAAAGCGCGTCCTCATCCCCCGCCGCAACCAGAAAGATCTGGTGGAAATCCCCACCGAGATCCTCGACCAGGTAGAAATCGTCCCGATCGAAACCGTGGAAGAAGCCATAGGGGCGGCGCTGGAGTCAAACTAAATTTTGTCGGGAGCCAAGAACCAAACTGGCTTCAGTCGCAGTAAATTTTTCGCCTCCTCAGGAATATCCTTGTAGTGCTCAAGCCACAGACCAAAGAAAGTTTTCAGGTCGAGAAGTGTGATCTTGTGACGATCCTGCTGTCGAGCCTCTCTTTCAGCATCTCTGGTGAATCCACCCACCGCGAAGAAGATGCCAACATCTTCTCTTCCGAGAATAGCCATGAAAGCTCGAATTTCTTCAGTGCTAGTACGAACCTGCTGGCGTTTGACCTGAACCCTGATCCGAGGGAATTTTGTCCCAAGAGGGTCTGTGAACGCGATCAGATCGGTGCCTCCATCCTTTCCGGGCGGGGCTACCCACATAACGTGGTACTTCATTGCTTCCAGAAGTCCCTTGACAAGACGCTGGACATCATACGGGGGTATCTTGAATAGATGATTGGTAATTTGCGACCATGCTCGCTCCTCAGATTCTTCATACGTGACCGATGCCGACTCCTCCAAGTCTGTCGATTCGAAATTTTGCTCGTCTTCTGCCACTTGTTCAACGCTCCAAGCTCTGTACAAGGTCTTGGCTTCTTTGTAGAAATCTCTTGGGTCCTTCAATCTTTCGTACGCCTCCTTCCCCGCCTCGGTCACGCTCCATAGCCCTGCCTCCTTATCCATCCAACCAGCCTTCACAAGATCAATGGTCGCAAAGTGAAGG
The DNA here is from genome assembly GCA_020027245.1 of Myxococcota bacterium. Classification (GTDB taxonomy): domain Bacteria; phylum Myxococcota_A; class UBA9160; order UBA9160; family UBA6930; genus JAHRAN01. The sequence continues at coordinate 432 of JAHRAN010000124.1, read as the reverse complement.
ATTTTGTCGAAGCGTCGGCCGCCGGATTCATACTCGCCTCCTTCAAAATCGGTGAGTTCAATGTTTGCAGCCGTTCTCGCTATGGCGTCTCTGGCACGAACACTTTCATCTGGGTTCTCAAGCAGAACCTTGAACAAGTTCCGCACATGGACCCCGACTCGTTCTATAGAGATATTCGACACGCTTGTTCTCCTTGTTCCCTTCTGAAAAGTCAGAAGCGGCTTCCGATTAGGGTACCCTACTCTTTCGGAAACGCCTGCTCGATGGCGCGGGTTGCTTGCAGGAGTTCTTCGAAGGTGCTGAGCTCAATCTGGCTGGGGCCGTCGCAGGGGGCGGTTTCGGGGGTTGGGTGAACCTCGATGAAGAGGGCGTCAACGCCGACGGCCACGGCGGCGCGGGCCAAAGGCAGAACCATCTCGCGCTCGCCGCCGC
>JAHRAN010000094.1 GCA_020027245.1 Myxococcota bacterium | reverse complement strand
TCGAACCGTCGCTCTCGCAGTCAGGCTGGCTTGTGCCATTGCACTCCGCAGCTGATTTCCGACCAGCTTGAGCCAACCTTCGCGCGCCTCCGTTACTCTTTGGGAGGCGACCGCCCCAGTCATACTACCCGCCACACACTGTCCCGGACCCGGATAACGGGCCGCGGTTAGACATCAAGAGTGCGAAGGGCGGTATCTCAAGGATGGCTCCACGGGAACTGGCGTCCCCGCTTCAAAGCCTACCGCCTATCCTGCACATCGCAATCCTGATGCCAGTGCGAAGTTGTAGTAAAGGTGCATGGGGTCTTTCCGTCTAACCGCGGGAAGTCTGCATCTTCACAGACAATTCAATTTCGCTGAGTCCACATTTGAGACAGCGGGGAAGTCGTTACGCCATTCGTGCAGGTCGGAACTTACCCGACAAGGAATTTCGCTACCTTAGGACCGTCATAGTTACGGCCGCCGTTTACCGGGGCTTCGGTTCACCGCTTCGTCCCGAAGGACTGACAGCTCTCCTTAACCTTCCGGCACCGGGCAGGCGTCAGACCCTATACGTCATCTTATCGATTTCGCAGAGTCCTGTGTTTTTAGTAAACAGTCGCTACCCCCTGCTCTCTGCAACCCCGGCCAGCTCAAGGAGCAAGTCCCTTCACCCGCCGGGGCACACCTTCTCCCGAAGTTACGGTGTCAATTTGCCGAGTTCCTTAACCAGAGTTCTCTCAAGCGCCTTGGCATGCTCTGCCCACCTACCTGTGTTGGTTTACGGTACGGTCGCCCAGCATCCTCCCTTAGAGGCTTTTCCAGGAAGCATGGGATCACTGACTTTGTGGCCCGAAGGCCTCGACATCACGTCTCGGCGTTTTCGGCGGCGCGGATTTTCCTACGCCACCCGCCTACACGCTTGAACCGGGATGTCCAGCACCCGGATCAGCTACCCTTCTCCGTTCCCTCATCGGTCAAACAGATGCTCGGCGGTACAGGAATGTTGACCTGTTAGCCCATCGCCTACGGCTTTCGCCCTCGGCTTAGGGACCGACTAACCCTGAGCAGATTAGCTTTACTCAGGAACCCTCAGGCTTACGGCGACAGGGTTTCTCACCCTGTTTATCGCTACTCATGTCCGCATAGGCACTTCCATCCGCTCCACCCGTCCTTCCGGTCGAGCTTCGCTGCTGAATGGAACGCTCCCCTACCGCCCCGTGGCTCCGAAGAACCACAGGACCCGCAGTTTCGGTGTTGTGCTTGAGCCCCGTTACATTTTCGGCGCAGATTCACTAGACCAGTAAGCTGTTACGCACTTTTTAAAGGATGGCTGCTTCTAAGCCAACCTCCTGGTTGTTTATGCGCTTCCACTTCCTTTCCCACTTAGCACAAACTTGGGGACCTTAACTGGCGGTCTGGGTTGTTTCCCTCTCGACTACGAACCTTATCGCCCGCAGTCTGACTCCCGTGCTCGACTCACCGGCATTCGGAGTTTGATTGGGTTCGGTAACCTGGTGGGGCCCCTAGCCCATTCAGTGCTCTACCTCCGGCGGTCATCACACGAGGCTATACCTCAATATATTTCGGGGAGAACCAGCTATCTCCGAGTTTGATTGGCCTTTCACCCCTATCCACAGCTCATCCGGGAAGTTTTCAACCTTCTACGGTTCGGTCCTCCACTCGGTTTTACCCGAGCTTCAACCTGGCCATGGATAGATCACTCGGTTTCGGGTCTACCCCCAGCAACAATGCCCTGTTCAGACTCGCTTTCGCTACGGCTACACCTGACGGCTTAACCACGCTGCTGAGGAGTAACTCGCGGACCCATTATGCAAAAGGTACGCAGTCACGCTTGGGGCAAGCCCGAAGGCAACCCCAGTGCGCTCCCACTGGATGTAAGCAGACGGTTTCAGGGTCTATTTCACTCCCCTCGCCGGGGTTCTTTTCGCCTTTCCCTCACGGTACTGGTTCACTATCGGTCGCCAGGTAGTACTTAGCCTTGGATGATGGTCCACCCGGATTCCCACGGGATTTCTCGTGTCCCGTGGTACTCGGGAACATCCCAGAGCTCTTCGAGGTTTCAGATACGGGGCCATCACCCTCTCTGGCCGGCCTTTCCAGACCGTTCTCCTACCTCTTCGAGTCTCATTCTGGAGTCCCACAACCCCGGAAGGAATTTCTTCCCGCCGGTTTGGGCTGATCCCCGTTCGCTCGCCGCTACTTGGGGAGTCTCGGTTGATTTCCTTTCCTCCGGGTACTTAGATGTTTCAGTTCCCCGGGTTGGCTCCACGGCGCATATGTGTTCTGCGCCGGGTGACCAGATATGACTCTGGTCGGGTTTCCCCATTCGGAAATCTCCGGATCAAAGGTTGATATGCACCTCCCCGGAGCTTTTCGCAGCTATCCACGTCCTTCATCGCCTCCTGGCGCCAAGGCATTCACCGTCTGCTCTTTAAAGCTTGACCAAAACCAGAGCGAAGCGCCGAAGCGCCTCGCCGACTTCCGGTCAAGGCTGGATTTTGCAGAGACGGGCGAGCGGCTGCCCACCCGTCATTGCGTTCTTGCCAAAGCGTTGCAATGCGGCCCCTTAGCAGGAGCGGGACCGCAATCGCGATTGGGCCTTCACGGAAGTGAGGCCTGCTCACTCCGCTTGGACCCAGAAAGCTATTCAGTTGTCAAGGTTCGACTGCGCAACACTGCGCCCCGCCTGTGTCGGGCGGGTGGCTCCAATGGAGCACTGTAGAAGAACTATATCGGGGTGGGGTGGTGGAGCTGATCGGGATCGAACCGACGACCTCAGGCTTGCAAAGCCCGCGCTCTCCCAGCTGAGCTACAGCCCCAGGTCTTTATAAGCGACAGGCGGCGGGCTGGTGGGCCTGCGTGGATTTGAACCACGGACCTCCCGCTTATCAGGCGGACGCTCTAACCAACTGAGCTACAGGCCCGGCGGTTTCGCTTCGAACGACCGCTCCAGACGGTCCCCGAAAACGAATAGCGTGCGGCGACTGCGCAGGGACCCGACCGGACGCCGCCCCGATTGAACGAGTCACCGGGAAGACCCGGGATTCATGGCGCCCTCGAGCTCTCTGGCTCACAGGCCGGGTTTGACCTGGGTAATGGAGCCACGCCCGAAGGCGCGACTCGGATTTCCCTAGAAAGGAGGTGATCCAGCCGCAGGTTCCCCTACGGCTACCTTGTTACGACTTCACCCCAATCGCCAGCCAAACCTTGGGCCGCTCCCTCCCGAAGGTTGGGTCACGGACTTCTGGTTCAGCCAGCTTTCGTGGTGTGACGGGCGGTGTGTACAAGGCCCGGGAACGTATTCACCGCGGCGTGCTGATCCGCGATTACTAGCGATTCCGGCTTCATGAAGTCGAATTGCAGACTTCAATCCGAACTGAGACCGGGTTTTTCGGATTGGCTCCCCCTCGCGGGTTTGCAACCGTCTGTCCCGGCCATTGTAGCACGTGAGTAGCCCTGGACAAAAGGGCCATGAGGACTTGACGTCATCCCCACCTTCCTCCGGCTTAACACCGGCAGTCTCAATAGAGTGCCCAGCCGAACTGATGGCAACTAGTGATAGGGGTTGCGCTCGTTGCGGGACTTAACCCAACACCTCACGACACGAGCTGACGACAGCCATGCAGCACCTGTCTTGGGGCTCCCGAAGGCACTTCCCTGTTTCCAGGGAATTCCCCAGATGTCAAATCCAGGTAAGGTTCTGCGCGTTGCTTCGAATTAAACCACATGCTCCACCGCTTGTGCGGGCCCCCGTCAATTCCTTTGAGTTTTAGCCTTGCGGCCGTACTCCCCAGGCGGAGTGCTTAATGCGTTAGCTGCGACACCGAGGGGGTCAATACCTCCGACGTCTAGCACTCAACGTTTACGGCGTGGACTACCAGGGTATCTAATCCTGTTTGCTACCCACGCTTTCGCGTCTCAGCGTCAGTCTCTGTCCAGATGGCCGCCTTCGCCACTGGTGTTCCTCCGGATATCTACGAATTTCACCTCTACACCCGGAATTCCGCCATCCTCTCCAGGACTCTAGCTCCGCAGTATCGGATGCAGTTCCAGGGTTGGGCCCTGGGATTTCACATTCGACTGACGAAGCCGCCTACACGCGCTTTACGCCCAGTAATTCCGAACAACGCTTGCACCCTCCGTATTACCGCGGCTGCTGGCACGGAGTTAGCCGGTGCTTCCTTTGAAGGTACCGTCAAGCGGGCCGCCTGTTCGACGGCCACACCTTTCTTCCCTTCCGACAGAGGTTTACGACCCAAAGGCCTTCATCCCTCACGCGACGTTGCTGGGTCAGGCTTGCGCCCATTGCCCAAAATTCCCGACTGCTGCCTCCCGTAGGAGTCTGGACCGTGTCTCAGTTCCAGTGTGGCTGATCATCCTCTCAGACCAGCTATCCATCGGAGCCTTGGCAGGCCGTTACCCTGCCAACAAGCTAATGGAACGCGGGCTCATCCACAGGCGGTAGCTTTCAAGAAGAGGCCACCTTTTTCCACGAAGACCTGAGTCATCGTGGTCTTATCCGGCATTAGCACCAGTTTCCCGATGTTATTCCAGACCCGAGGGCAGATTACCCACGCGTTACTCACCCGTGCGCCGCTTTACTCGCCACCCGAAGGCGACTTTCTCGCACGACTTGCATGTCTTAGGCACGCCGCCAGCGTTCGTTCTGAGCCAGGATCAAACTCTCCAGTTTGAACTTGGCGCCGGCGACACATTTCTGCGTCACCGGTCGTTCGGAATGCGACTCCGACCTCAGTGCGAGGCCGAGCCGCGCCGACGCAACCGCAGTCGCGTCGGCAGGGTTGTGGAAACCCTTTGCAGTCTGACCGGGCTCACAAACCCGGTGCAAACCGCACGCTATTCGTTTTTCAAAGACCATCCGAAGCCGTCCGGCTCTGTCGAGAAACCTTCGGGCAAACCTTCCCCGAAGGGGAAGACCCGGCGACGCCAGCGTCATACGACGCCCGCGCGCTTTGCCGGGTCGGTCACCTTATGCCACCCGAGGGAGGACGTCAAGGGCCATTCTCCGCCACCCCCGGGTGGAGCCGGACCCGGGCGTAGCGGCGCTTGCCGGCGCGCAGCAGATAGGCCCCGGGGCCGACCCGCGCCGCCGGGTCGCTGGCGGGCGCATCGCCTATGCGCACGGCGCCCTGCTCGACCAGACGCCGGGCCTCGCTGTGCGAGGCCAGATCGTCGAAGGCACGGCACAGCAGCGTGAGCAGGCCGATGTCCGCCGCGCCGTCGAGCGCGATGTCGTGCTCGGGAATCTCGTCGGGAAGCTGCCCCTGCTGCACGACGCGCTGGAACTGCGCCTCGGCTTCGAGGGCTCTGGCCTCGCCGTGGAAACGCTCGACCAGCCGCCGGGCCAGCGCCTGCTTCAGCGCCAGCGGGTCGCCCCCGCCCTCGGCCACCGGCTGCCAGCGCTCTTGCAAATCGTCCCACTGCCCGAAGGAAAGCTGCGCGAGCCAGTCGCCCATCAGCGCGTCGGAGATGCTCATGCTGCGGCCATAAATTTCGCCGGGCGTGTCGGTCACGCCGACCGTGTTGTCGAGACTCTTTGACATTTTCCGCACGCCGTCCGTGCCCACCAGCAGGGGGTGGGTGATGACAACCTGCGGCGCCTTGCCAAAGCTGCGTTGAAGTTCGCGGCCGACGAGCAGGTTGAAGCGCTGGTCGGTACCGCCGAGTTCGACATCCGCCTCCAGCTTCACGGAATCGTAGGCCTGCAGCAGCGGATACAGGAATTCGTGCACCGAGATGGCGACGCCCTCCCGGTAGCGCTTGGCGAAGTCGTCGCGTTCGAGCATGCGCGCCACGGTGTAGTGCGCGCACAGGCGCACGAACTCCGCCGGGCGCAGCGCGTCGAGCCACTCGCTGTTGAAGCGACACTCCGCGCGCTCGGTGTCCAGAAAGTGCGCCGCCTGCGCCAGATACGTCTGCGCGTTGCTCTGGATCTGCGCCTCGTCGAGTGCGGGGCGGGTGCGGCTGCGCCCGGTCGGGTCGCCGATGCGCGCGGTGAAATCGCCGACCAGAAAGATCGGCGTGTGCCCGAGCTCCTGAAACACGCGCAGCTTTTCGAGCGTGATGCTGTGCCCGATGTGCAAGTCGGGCGCCGAGGGGTCGAGCCCGAGCTTGACGCGCAGCGGGCCGCGCTGCCCCGCAAGAACGGCTTCGATCTTCTGCGCCAGCTCCGCCTCGCCGACGACATCCACCACGCCCGCGCCGATGCGCTCGAGCTGCCGCCGCACTTCCGCTGCACTCACGAGGCAAAGCTCCGGTGGCAGCCGGTTTCGGTCACCACGGCGGCGAGGGTCACATCGTGCGCCTCGGTCGGCAGCCGGGCTACGCGCTGAAACTCGAATCCGATGCCGATGGCCACGGCTCCTCCCGGCTGCGCAAGGGCCCGATCGTAGGCGCCGCCGCCACGCCCGAGCCGGGCGCCACGATGGTCGAAGGCCAGCCCCGGCGCAACGACCAGCACCGCAGCGCAAAGGGCAACCCGCCTGGCCTCGGGGCCGGGCGCGCGCACACCGTAGCGCCCGGGCCGCAGTTCATCCGGTCTGGCCAGCGCAAAGTCGAGACCGCCGTCCGGGCGCGGCCTCGGCCAGAGCAACTCCCGGCCTTCCTCGATCGCGCGCGCGACCAGAAGTCCCGTCGGCAACTCGCCTGGCAGCGGCGCGTACAGCGCAACCCACTGCGCCGCCCGCCACGCCGCGCAATCGCCGAGCTTTGTGGCGACCTGCTCTGCCGCGCGCGCCACGAAGGCGGGGTCGAGACTCTGGCGGCGCGCCGCAAGTTCCGTGCGCAGCGCGCGCTTTTCGGCTGCGACGCTCAGCTTTGTCCGGGCGCGGCTTCGAGCGCCGCCTCGATGGCGAGGGCGAGTTTCTCGCAGCGGGCATCGAGCGCGCTGCGGCCGCGCCCGCCCACCAGCGAATCGGCGATGTTCAGTGCGGCGAGGAGGGCGATCTCCACCGTGTCCAGACTCCCGGTGCGGTTATGCAAGCGCTCCATGGTCTCGTCGAGCAGCGCGGCGGCCTCGCGCACCGCCTGCGGGTCGCGCCCGCTGCGCACCCGGTACTCGCGGCCCTGAATCGTCACGGGGATCGTCTGCCGGTCGGCCATACTGTTCTAACCCCCTATTCCTCCGCCGATGGTGCAGTCTTGTAGCGGCGCTCGAGTTCGGCTTCGAGGTGATCGAGTTGCGCCATCAGTTCGTCAATGCGCTTGGTCGCGTCCTGCCGCTGCGCGTTCCAGGCGAGCCGCTCGGCATCGTGTGCGTCGAGGCGCAGCGACGCCTCGTGCAATTTCTCGCGCAGCCCCGCGCTCTCCTGACACTGCGCCTGATAGCGTTTGATCAGCTCCTGCACCAGCGTTGCCAGACGCTCGAAGCCCCCGGCCGCTGCAGCCCCGCCACCCTCTTGCTTTTTTCTATTGCGCTCTTTGCGGTCGGCCATCGGCGCGTCCCCTCGATGTGAATGGTACCACGGGGCGCCGTTAGACGAAGGCGCTGCGGGCTTGCAGGCGGGAGTCGCCGCGCAGGTAGAGATCCACCGCGCGGGCGGCCTCGCGGCCCTCCCACTGCGCCCACACCACGAGCGACTGGCCACGGCGGCAGTCGCCGGCGGCGAAGACACCCGGCTCGCTGGTGGCGAAGTCCGAGGCAACGGCTTGCAGGTTGCCGCGCGGGTCGAGTTCGATGCCGAGCTCGCTGACCAGCCCCTCGTGAACCGGGTGCAGGAAGCCCATCGCCAGCAGCACCAGACTCGCGGGAATCTCGCGCTCGCCGCCGGCGGCCGGGCGCGCGGTGGCGAGCAGCGGCCGGTTCAGCGCGTCGCGCTCGAACTCGACGAGGGTGGCGTGCAACGTTTCGACGCGGCCGTCCCGGCCGCTGAGCTTCGTGGTCTGCAGCGCGTAGAGCCGTTCGCCGCCCTCGGCGTGGGAGCTCGAGATGTTGAAATAATACTTTTTCGGCTGCGGCCAGGGCTCGGACTCGTGACGACCGGCGGGCGGCTCGGGCAAAAGCTCGATCGAGGTGACCGACCTGGCCCCCTGCCGGTGCGCGGTGCCGATGCAGTCGGAGCCGGTGTCGCCGCCGCCGAGCACGACCACATCCCGACCGGAAGCGAGAATCGCACCTTGTTCCGGCGCCGCATCACCGGCGACGCGGCGGTTCTGCTGGGGCAGAAAGTCCATCGCGAAGTGCACGCCGGCGAGTTCGCGTCCCGGGACATCGAGGTCGCGCGGCGTTTCGGCGCCCAGCGCCAGCAGCACGGCATCGAAGTTGCGGCGCAGCTCGGCGGCCGGGTAATCCACACCTACATGCACGCCGGTCTGAAAATGCACGCCCTCTTCGCGCAGTTGTTCGAGGCGACGGTCAATCACCCACTTCTCGAGTTTGAAGTCGGGAATGCCATAACGCAGCAGGCCGCCCGGGCGGTCGGCCTTTTCGAAGAGCGTCACGGTGTGGCCAGCGCGGTTCAACTGCTGCGCCGCCGAAAGACCCGCCGGCCCCGAGCCCACCACCGCCACGCTCCGGCCGCTGCGCCGCTCGGGCCGCAAGGGCTTCACCCAACCCTCTTCCCAGCCACGGCGCACGATTTCCCATTCCACCTGCTTGATCGTCACCGGGTCCTGGTTGATGCCGAGCACGCAGGCCTGCTCGCAGGGAGCGGGACAGACCAGACCCGTGAACTCGGGGAAGTTGTTGGTCGAGTGCAAGCGCAGCAGCGCATCCTGCCACTTGCCCCGGAACACCAGATCGTTGAAGTCGGGGATGATGTTGCCGAGCGGGCAGCCGTTGTTGCAAAACGGAATGCCGCAGTCCATACAGCGCGCCGCCTGCTCGGTGGTCTTGTCGCGCGGGAAGTCCTGCTGCACGCACTTCCAGTCCGAAAGCCGCTCCTCGACCGGGCGGTAGCCGCTGGCCTCGCGCGCATACTTCAGGAAGCCGCGCGGGTCAGCCATTGCCGCTCTCCGCTGCGATGCGCTCGCCGAGCGCGCGCTTGTAATCTTTCGGGAACACTTTCAAAAACTTCGGCGCCAGTGTTTCCCACTTGCGCAGAATCTCGTCGGCGCGCGCGCTGCGCGTGTAGCGGAAGTGGCTGCGCAACATGCGTTGCAGGTTTTCCAGGTCCGCCTCTTCCATCGGGTCAATGTCCACGGTCTCGGTGTTGACCTGGTTTGCGAAGCGGCCCTCCTCGTCGAAGACAAAGGCGAAGCCGCCGCTCATGCCGGCGCCGAAGTTGCGACCGACCGGGCCCAGGATGGCGACCATGCCGCCGGTCATGTACTCGCAGCCGTGGTCGCCGACGCCCTCCACCACCGCCTCGGCGCCGCTGTTGCGCACGCAGAAGCGCTCGCCCGCAACGCCCTGAAAATAGGCCTGCCCGCTGGTGGCGCCGTAGAGCACCACGTTGCCGGTAATAATATTTTGCGCCGGGTCGAAGCCCGCCTCGCGGGGGACGCGCACAACCAGGCGCGCGCCGCACAAGCCTTTGCCCGCGTAGTCGTTGGTGTCGCCCTCGACCTCGATGGTGATGCCCCGCGTGCAGAAAGCGCTGAGGCTCTGCCCCGCGCTGCCCCGGAGCTTCAGGGTGATGGTGTCGTCCGGCAGCCCTTCTTCGCCGTAGCGACGCGAAACTTCGGAGCCGAGGATCGTCCCGAGGCTGCGCTCGATGTTCCCGGTCGCGCGCTCGATCACCACCTTTTCCCCGCGCTCGAGCGCCGGCTCGGCGAGCGCGAGCAGGTGCTTCACATCCACACTCTCTTCGAGCTCCCGCGCGAGGGTCTGCGCTTCGCAGTTGCGGATGGCGTGCTCACCCTCGGGGCGATGAAAGAGTTGTGAAAAATCGAGTCCCTGCTGCTTCCAGTGCTCCGCCCGTGCGCGCGCGACATCGAGCACATCCACCTGCCCGATCATCTCATCCACGCTGCGGAAGCCGAGCGCCGCCATGTATTCGCGCATCTCCTCCGCCACCCAGAGCAGGTACTGCACCACGCTCTCCGGCGTGCCGGCGAAGCGCTCGCGCAGCACCGCGTCCTGGGTGGCGATGCCGACCGGGCAGGTGTTCAGGTGGCAGACGCGCATCAGCACGCAGCCCATCGCCACCAGCGGCGCCGTCGAGAAGCCGTATTCGTCGGCGCCGAGCAGCGCGGCGATCACCACATCGCGCCCGGTCTTCAGGCCGCCGTCGGTCTGCACGCGGATGCGGCCACGCAAGTCGTTCAGCACCAGGGTCTGCTGGGTCTCGGCCAGACCGATCTCCCAGGGCAGGCCCGCGTACTTGATGGAGGCCTGCGGCGAGGCGCCGGTGCCGCCGTCCATGCCGCTGATCAGCACGCCGTCGGCCTTGCCCTTCGCCACACCGGCGGCGATGGTGCCGACGCCGCTCACCGAAACCAGCTTCACCGAAACCCGCGCGCGGCGGTTCGCGTTCTTCAAGTCGAAGATGAGCTGCGCGAGATCTTCGATCGAGTAGATGTCGTGGTGCGGCGGCGGCGAGATCAGCCCCACGCCCGGCGTCGAGTGACGCACACGGGCGATGGTCTTGTCCACCTTGTGGCCGGGCAGTTCGCCGCCCTCGCCGGGCTTCGCGCCCTGCGCGATTTTGATCTGCATCTCGTCCGAGTTCACCAGATACCAACTGGTGACGCCGAAACGCCCCGACGCCACCTGCTTGATGGCGCTGCGCCGCAGGTCGCCATTCTCGTCGGGCGTGAAACGGTCGGCGTCCTCGCCGCCCTCGCCCGTGTTCGACTTCCCGCCGAGCCGGTTCATCGCGATGGCAAGGGTCTGGTGCGCTTCGAGGGAGATGGAGCCGTAACTCATCGCGCCGGTGCAGAAACGTTTTGCGATTTCGCTTGCGGGCTCGACTTCGCCTGGCGCGACTGGTGGGCGCTTGCCCTCCCGGAAGCGGAACAAGCCGCGCAGGGTGCAGGCGCTTTCCGCATCGGCGTCGGCGGCGGCCGAGAAAAGTTTGTAGTCAGCGAACGATCCGCGCTGCAGCGCGATCTGAAGCTTTTGTACGGTGTCGGGGTTGAAGCTGTGCCGCTCGCCGCGCTCCCGCCACTGATAGAGGCCGCCCGGATCGAGTTCCGGGTACTGGAAAGCGTCGCCCGGAAACGCGCGCTCGTGGCGCTGCCTGGCCTCGCGCGCAAGTACCTCGTAGGAAACGCCCCGCACACGGGTGGCGGTGCCGGTGAAGGCGCGCTCGACAATTTCGTCGGCGAGCCCGATGGCCTCGAAAATCTGCGCGCCCCGGTAGGACTGAAGCGTCGAGATGCCCATCTTCGCAAAAGTCTTGAGCAGGCCCTTGTCGTTTGCGCGCACAAAGTTTCGCTCGGCGGTCTCGTAGTCGAGACCCTCGGGCAGCAAGCCCGATTCTTCGACCAGTTCCGCAAGCGTCGCAAAAGCCAGCCAGGGGTTGATGGCCGCGGCGCCGTAGCCGATGAGCAGCGCCATCTGCGCCACTTCGCGCGCCTCGCCGGTTTCGCAGATCAAGCCGCAGCGCGTGCGCAGCGCCCGACGGATGAGGTGATGGTGCACGGCGCCGGTGGCGAGCAGCATCGGAATCGGCGCAAGCTCCGGTGTGACGCCGCGGTCCGAGAGAACGAGAATGTTCACGCCGGCGGCGACGGCCTGCTCGGCCTCTCGGCAGAGCGCATCGAGAGCGCCCCGCAGGCCCTCGCCGCCGTCGCCGACCTTGAACAGACAGGGGAGAGTGCGCGCCTCGAAACCCGGCTCGCGGATCTCGCGCAGCGCCGCGAGTTCAGTGTTTCGCAAAACAGGGTGCTCGATGCGCAGCATGCGCGCGTGCGCAACGCTAACGGCCAGCAGGTTGCGCTCGTGGCCAACCGTCGAGTAGAGCGCCATCACCGAGCGCTCGTTGATCGAATCAATGGCGGGGTTCGAGACCTGCGCGAAGCGCTGCTTGAAGTAGCGGTAGAGCAGTTGCGGCCGCTCCGACAGGCAGGCCAGCGCCGCGTCTTCCCCCATCGAGCCAATCGGCCACTTGCCCTGCACGGCCATCGGCGCGAGCAGAACCTTCAAGTCTTCGTTCGTGTAACCAAAAGTCTGTTGCAGCGCGAAGCGCCGCTCGGGGTTTTGCTCCTCGGCGTCCTGCGCGCCGGTGCTTTCGGGCGCGGGCAGATCGCCCAGCACGATGCGGTTTTGCTCAACCCACTCGCGCCACGGCCGCCGCGTCATGTACCGGCGCTTGATCTCCGCGTCGTCCTGAATGCGGCCCTCTTCGAGATCAATCATGAGGATGCGACCGGGGTGCAGCCGCTGCTTCACGAGCACATCGCCGGGTTCGACATCCGCCACGCCGACCTCGGAGGCCATCACCACGAAGCCGTCCTTGGTGACGATGTAACGCGAGGGGCGCAGGCCGTTGCGGTCGAGCACGGCGCCGACCTTGCGGCCGTCGCTTACGACCAGCGAGGCCGGGCCGTCCCAGGGCTCCATCAGAAACGAGTGGTATTCGTAACAGGCGCGCAGCTCCGGGTCCATATCGCTCTGGTTCTCCCAGGCTTCCGGGATCATCATCAGCACCGCTTCCGAAAGGTCGCGGCCAGCGAGACACAGAAACTCGAGGGCGTTGTCGAAGCGCGCTGAGTCGGAGCCGCCACTGCGCATAATCGGGTAGAGCTTTTGCAGGCTGTCGCCAAAGAGCGCGGACTGCATCGTGCCCTCGCGCGCGCGCATCCAGTTCTGGTTGCCCTCGATGGTGTTGATCTCGCCGTTGTGCGCCAGATAACGGAAGGGGTGCGCCAGATCCCAGGCGCCGAGGGTGTTGGTGCTGTAGCGCGAGTGCACCACGCACATCGCCGACATGAACTCGGGGTCGGCGACATCCGGATAGAAGCGCTCGATCTGACGCGCAATCAACATGCCGGCATAAACGACGGTGCGCGACGAGAGGCTCGGGATGTAAAAGAAGCCGGGCGCCTGGGCAGGTCCAACGGCGCCGGCGGCCGCCTTCTCGGCCAGCCGGCGGATCACATAGAGCCGGCGCTCGAAGGCGTCCTGATCCTCGGCGCACTCGCCCTGCGCGGCGATCAACACCTGACGAATTTGTGGCAGCCCCGCGCGCGCCTGCCAGCCAATCGCCGCTGGCTCCGTCGGCACCGGACGCCAGCCGAGCAGCGCCTGACCTTCGGCCTGGATTGCGTCTTCGAGCGCCGCCACCTGCTGCCCGGCGAGCTTCGCCTCGGGCGCGAGAAACACCTGCCCCACGGCGTAGCGGCCAGCGGGGGGCAGCGTGATGCCGAGCTTTGCGCTGCACGCGCGGCGCAGGAAGGCGTCGGGAATTTGAAGCAGCAAGCCGGCGCCGTCGCCGGACTCCGGATCGCAACCACAGGCCCCACGGTGTTCGAGCTGCCGCAGCACGCGCAGCGCCCGCTCGATCACCAGCCGGGATTTCTCGCCGCGAATGTTCGCGACAAAGCCGACGCCACAGGCATCGTGCTCGCGCTGGGGGTCGTAAAGGCCCTGCCCGCCGTGCTCTCTGGGGGGCCAGCCGGGGTTTCTCATGCTGGTTCTCGCTGGTCGGAGGGGCGCGCGGAGACTGTCCGGACACCCTGGAGCCTGCCTGAAATCCCGCCTGA
>JAHRAN010000082.1 GCA_020027245.1 Myxococcota bacterium | reverse complement strand
GCCACCTCGGTCATCTGCGGGCCGACGGCAGCGAGCATCACGCGCGGCGCGCCGTACTTTGTGTCGGTGGGCGTGAACATCGGCGTCATCAGCGTGTGCGTGTAGAACTCGCCCTCGAAGCGCAGCGCCTTGCCCTCGTGCCAGCAAGCCCAGATTGCATGCAGCGCCTGAATGAACTCGCGCATGCGCGCGGCGGGTTTCGACCAGGGCATGCTGAAGCGTTTGGTGATGTGCGGGCGGATCTGCGAGCCGAGCCCGAGCACGAAGCGCCCCCTGGAAAACTGGTTCAGGTCGTGGCCGATGTTCGCGAGCGTCATCGGCGAGCGCGCAAAGGCCACCGCGATCAGCGTGCAAAGCTCGATGCGCGCGCTGTGCTCCGCCGCGAGCAGCAGCGGCAGAAAGGGATCGTGCGCGGTTTCGGTGCTGACGCAGCCGTCATAGCCACGAGCCTCGAGTTTGCGCACGCGCTCGGGAATTTCCGCAAGCGTCTCCGTCATCAAACCGGCGTCAATCTTCATCCGAAGCTCCTTTGTTTGTTGCAACCACTCAGGGCAAACCCGCGTGGGGTGTGTCCACGCGCACGCTCTCGATGCGCCCCGACTTCAGGCCGACGGTTTTGGCCGGGTGGGTCGAGGCGGCGGTCAACAGGTAAAGCGTGCAGCCGTCAACGCCCCCGAGCATGCAGGCGATCGCCATCTGTTCGGTGTCAATGCGCGCGCTGACTTCGCCGCCCTCGTGCACCCGCAGCACCTGCTTCGTGGTGGGCGATGCAACCCAGACGGCGCCTTCGGCGTCGAGGCAGATGCCATCGGGCACGGCGCCGCCTTCGAGCGCCGCAAAGACGCGGCGGTCTGTGAGCGCGCCGTCGTTGCCGATGGTGAAGGCCGTGAGCCGCGCGCCAAAAGTTTCACCGACGATCAAGGTGCCGCCGTCCTCGCTGATTGCGCTGCCGTTCGGGAAGCGCAAACCCTCGGCGGCGACGCGGCTCTCGCCGTCGGGCGTCACCATCAGGAGCTCGGTCTCGCAGGGCTCGGCGCGGCTGTCGAGATCGAAACCGAAGTTGCCGACAAAGGCGCGACCGGCGGCGTCCACCACCATGTCGTTCAAGTGCCAGCGCGCGAGAGCGTGCAGATCGGCGTGCAGGCAGAGGCCATCGGCTTCGAGGCGCAGCAGCCGGCGGTCGCGCATCGAAACCACGAGCAGCCGCCCGTCCGGCAGCCAGCCAAGCCCCGAGGGCTGCTCCGGTACTTGCGCGACTTCTTGAAGCGCGCCGTCCGGGTCGAGCGTGAGCACGCGCTTTGCGTGCATGTCCGAAAACCAGAGTCGCCCGTCCCGCCACCGCGGCCCTTCGGGGAAGGCCAGCCCGTCGCAGAGCCGCTCGGGTTTGATCATCCCTGCGCCTCGTCGAGTGCGCGCAGTGCGCGCTGTGGTGCGACCATCCGGTAGCCCTCTTCGAGCAGGCCCTCGAGCATTTTCCAGTCCACCGCGCGGTCGAGGCGCACGCCGACCCAACCGCTCGGGCCGACGTAGGGCGGCACGAAGAAACACTTCGGGTCGTGGTTCACCAGCGCTTCCTGGCCGTCGCGCGAGGCCTTGATCCAGACTGCTACGCGCCCGTCCCCGTGGTGGTTGCGATGGAAGGTGGCGAAGGTTTTGCGCCCGCCCCACCAGGTTGGCGCGCCGTGCGAAAGTTTCTCGTGGGTTTCCGGCAAGCGGGCGATCAGCCGGCGCAGTCGTCTGAGGGGGTCTCCGGGTCGGGGCATATTCCCTCAGCCAACCGGGTGCTGGCGGATAAAGTCCAGCACGGTCTGCGCGACGGTTTCGCCCTGATCCTCCTGAAGGAAGTGCCCGGCGCCGGCAATGGTCGGATGCGCGAGGCCACGCGCACCCGCCACGCGCTGTTGAAAGATGCGCTCGCCGCCGGCGGACACGGGGTCGCTGTCGCTGAATGCAGTCAGGAAGGGACGCTCGAAACGCTCGAGCGCCTGCCAGGCCTTGCGGTTGGCCGGAAGCTCCGGGTCGTCGGGGAAAATCGGCACCAGGCTCGGGAACTGCCGCGCGCCAGCCAGATATCTTTCGTCGGGGAAGGGCGCCTCGTAAGCGGCGCGCACCTCGGGCGTCATCCCCATGCTCGTATTCTGCATCACATCGCCGACATTGAACTCGGGCGAGTCCGCGCAGTAGCGACGCCAGAAGAGGAAGCCGGGCGGGCCATCCGTGGCCAGAAAGCGCGCGCCGAGTTCGGAGGCCTGTACCACCGGCACCTGTTCGTAGAGTTCGCGCAGCGGCGTGTCCGAGCGGATCATCCGCAAAGCAAAGCCATCGGGCAGGGCCGTGTTCGCCGCCACCACCCGCGCAAAGCGCTCGGGCGCTGCCGCCACCAGCCGCAAACCGATCAACCCGCCCCAGTCCTGACAAAACAAAGTCAGGCCGCGCAGGTCGAGTTGCCGAAGCCAGTCGCCCATCCACTTTACATGGCGGGCATAGCTGTAGTCGCTGCGCGCCGCCGGCTTGTCGGAGCGACCGAAACCTATGAAGTCCGGCGCGATGACCCGGAAGCCCGCCGCCGTGAACACCGGGATCATCTTGCGATACAGGTAGGACCAGGTCGGCTGACCGTGCAGACACAGAATGGTTTCGCCCTGCGCCGCGCCCTCGTCCAGATGGTGAATGCGCAGCGCACCGCCCTCGCCATCCGGCACCGTGCTGTAGTGCGGCGCAAAGGGATAGCCGGGGAGATCAGCGAAACGCGCATCGGGAGTGCGCAGAACCTTCATGTCATCCTCCATCCGCATCCGACGGGGTTGGCGAACTTCGGGGGAAAACTGAGTGAGCGACGATAGCGCGCCACGCCCGCTGACACGCCGACAAAAAAACGCCCGGCGAGTAGCCGGGCGTTTTGCCCGGCAGCAGCCGGGCGTTTCAAGGTGGTAGCGGGGGCCGGATTCGAACCGACGACCTGCGGGTTATGAGCCCGCCGAGCTACCAGACTGCTCCACCCCGCAACAAGCCGAAGCTAGAGGCGACGGGGCGGAACGTCAAGCACGGGCCGCCCGTGCAGTTGCTGCGCTCCAAAGGCGGACGGCGGTCTTCGGGAGGTTCCTTGAGGGATGCCGGCGCAGGGCGTAGCCTGCCTGCGACGGAGATGCCGATGCAGGTGCTGTTGGGCATGGATGTGGGGGGCACCAAGACCGCTCTGTGTCTCGGAACCCCGCAGGGCGAGTTGCTTGCCCGGGAGCGCTTTGCGACGCCCCGGGATGGCAACGCCCGGCGCGCGCTCGAAACCATGAGCCAGCGCGCGCGCCATCTGGCGGAAGCCAACGGTGTGGACTGGGCCAGCGTGCGCGCCGCCGGTCTGTCGTTGCCCGGCCCCATTGACATCGAGCGCGGCGTGCTGCTCGACCCGCCCAACCTGCCGGGCTGGCAGGGCGCGCCGCTGCGCTCTGAACTCGAAGGCCTGCTCGGAGTCCCCGTCGCTCTGGAAAACGACGCCAACGCTGCAGTGCTCGCCGAGTGGCGTTTCGGCGCCGGGCAGGGCGCGCGCAACCTGATCTACCTCACGATGTCCACCGGCATCGGCGCCGGTCTGTTGCTCGACGGTCGCCTGCTTCGGGGGCTGCACGGCGGCGCTGGCGAGTGGGGACATCAGCCCATCGAGTGGAACGGTGAACGCTGCGCCTGCGGACAGCGGGGTTGCCTCGAAGCCGCCATCGGCGGCGCCGCCTGGGCGCGCCGGCTTGCGGCGATCACGCCCACGAATAGCCTGGTGGCGAAACTTGCAGGCGGCGGCAGCGCCGGGCCCGAGCACGTGGTCGAGGCCGCGCGCGCCGGCGACGCCTTCGCCTGCGCCGAGTTTGCGCGCTTCAACCACTATCTGGCCTGGAGCATCGTGCAGCTCGCCTGCATGCTTGCGCCCGAGATCGTGGTGCTCGGCACCATCCCGAGTGCGGCCGGCGCTGCGCTGTGTCTCGACCCGGTGCGCGAGCAGGTGCGCGCGCGTCTCTGGTCGCCGCTGGCTGACCGGCTTCGCATCGAGCCGAGCGGCTGCGGGGCAACCCTGCCGGACTACGCCGGTTTGTGCGTCGCCCGCGCGGCCCTTCCCGAAGGCGCGGGCGACTAAGCGTTGCGCGCTGCGAGTTCGGCGTGCAGGGTTTCAAAGCGCCCGGCGGAAATGGCAGCGCGCGCGCGCTGCATCAACCGCAGCGTGTAACGCAAGTTGTGCAGGCTCGCGAGCGACGGGCCGAGTGGTTCGCCGATCAAAAACAGGTGACGCAAAAAGGCGCGGCTGTGGCGTGCGCAGACGGAGCAGTCGCAGTCCCGGTCGGGCGGACGGGTTGAATCCTCGCGGTAGCGCGCATTCTTGATGTTCAGCGGCCCGTCGTCGCTGAACAGCAGGCCGTGACGCGCGTGCCGCGTCGGCACCACGCAGTCAAAGAGATCAACGCCGGTTGCAATCGCCGCGAGCAGATCCTCGGGCCGACCGAGGCCCATCAGATAGCGCGGTGTTTCGACGGGCAACTGCGCGTGCGTCTCGGCGACGAGCGCGCTGCGCTCCGCGCGGGTTTCGCCGAGGCCGAGGCCGCCGTGGGCGTAGCCATCGAAGCCGAGCGCCACGGTGGCGCGCGCACTCTGACGCCGAAGCCCGGAGTGCGCGCCGCCTTGCACGATGCCGAAAAGCGCGCGACCCGGCAGCCCGCGCCATGCGCGCTTGCAACGCTCGGCCCAGCGCAGGCTGCGCTCCATCACCGCTTGCGCGCGCAACTGGTCACCCGGCTCGACCGGCGCCACCTGATCGAGAACCATCGCGATGTCGGCCCCGAGCGCTTCTTGAATTGCTATCGCGCGCTCCGGTGTGAGTTCGCGCTTTGCCCCGTCTAGCGGCGAGCGGAAATTCACGCCCTGTTCCCGAACCGTTGCGCGCTTTGCCAGCGATGCGATCTGAAAGCCGCCGCTGTCCGTCAGCCACGGGCCGCGCCAACCGGTGAAGCCATGCAGTCCGCCGGCCGCTTCGATGACAGAAGCGCCGGGGCGTTCGTGCAAGTGGAAGGCGTTGGCGAGCGCGATCTGCGCGCCGAGGGCGCTGAGTTCCGAAAACCCCACGCCGCGCAGCGCGCCGTAGGTCGCCACCGGCATGAAGGCGGGCGTCTCGACCAAGCCGTGTGGCGTGCGCAACAAGCCGCGCCGCGCGTCACCCGAATGCGCGACGATCTGAAAGCGCGGCGCCGTTGTCACAGCGCGCACAGCGCGGCGGTGCTGGCGCGAAACGCTTCGTCGCGCTCAGCGTGCGGCGGCCGGGCGCTCCTGTGCACGCGCCACCTCCGCCGCCAGCGCATCGAGCAGGGCCGGGCTGTCGTGAATCGAGTCCCAGGAGAAGAGGGCGTTGCCGAGACTTTTCTGCTGCGCGATGTCACGCAGTTGCGCAACCCCCGAGGCCGGGTTGGCGGCGAACAACCAGGCGCCGAGCCCCACCCACAGGCGGCGCCGCTCGGAGGCGAGCCCGGCCAGTGCTTCGACGCCGTAGCGAAAGCGCAGCGGGTCGCGGGTGTAGAGCATCGGCACCGCGAAATCGAGATGCCCGGCGTCGAGCCAACCGAGCCAGTCCTGAAAATCCACGTTGTAGGCGCGCTCGCGGTCGGCGATTACCGCGGCCGAGAGTTCGAGCCCCGGTCGCACCGCGCGCACCGCGCTGGCGATGCTCGCGACGAGGGCGGAGAGTTGATCGCGCCGCCAGGTGTCGAAGCGCGCGGCGTTCGCGGTGGAATTGCGGAAGGGCGCGCGCAGCCCCGTCTCGCGTTCGAAGCGCGCGCGCTGCGGCGCGCCGAAACCAAAGGACAGGCCGACGTCGAAACGCGAGCCGGGTGTCAGCGGCAGCGCGTCCGCGTAGCGGATGTAGTCGAGATGCAAACCGGAGAGGCCGGGATACTGCAGCATCAACTCGGCAAAGAGGGCAGCGAAGTGACGGCGCAGGCCGGGCGCTGCCGGGTCGAGCCACAGCGCGGGTGTGCCCATGCGGTACCAGTTGCGGTCGGGCACGGGCACATCGAAGTCCGGGTAGTCGAGCAGCGAGCGCCCCTTGTGATCCACCAGCACTACATCGCGGCCCAGCGCGTCGAGCAGTGGCGCACTGCGGTTGCTCGCGAGCGACAGCACGTTGACCCAGGCGTGCACCCGTATTCCGCGCTGCGTCGCGGCTTCGATAAGCCGCGTGAGTCCGCTCTGCTCCGCCGCGTCGAGGGTTTTTGCAAAAGGCGTGGCGTCGGCGCGCGGGGTTGCGAACCAGGCGCGCCCGCCCCGGTACACCTGCACGAACAAGTCGCTGACGCCCAGCACTTCGGCGTCGCGGATCAGGCGCGCAATGCGCTCCGGATGTTCGAGGACGCGCTGCGAGCCCTCACACAGCACCCAGAGTCCACGGCGCATCGTTATGGCTGCTGCCGTCGCCGTCGAGCGCTCTGCCTCTGCGCTTTCGTCAGCGGCAGCGCGCTCCTGTTGCGCCGGCGCACACGCGACCGGCAGCGGTGCGACGAGGAATACGACGACGAGCAGCAGGAAGCGCGACACGCGCAGACACTAGCAGGCGTTGTACCGCCTTGCGCCGCTGCTGCTTTCGCGCACACTCAAGATGTGTTCGGGAGGAGGCGAGCAAGCGTGGCGGCTTCCATGCCGCGCCGGCGGCGGGGCCAACCGGTTGCGCGACGGCATAAGCAACTGCGCGCCGCGCCGCTGACCGAGGCGCTACCGGGGTGCTGTCGCACCCCGCCCAACCTTTTGACCGCCCCGAGCGGCTGTCGGAGGGTCAGAAACTTCGCGCTTTCGATGTGGCGTCACCGTCGTCGCGTGGCGACGCCCTGGGCGACGCCTTGGCGCATCTGGCTTGCGCTCGGTGGCATCTGCGTTTTGCTGACGACAGCCTGCGCGCACGAGTTATCCGTCGCTGGCGCGCCCTGCGGGCCGTCATCCACCGGGGCAGGGCAGCCCGCCGAGTTGCTGGCCCGGGGCCGCGCCGCACTCGAGTCGGGCGCTTTCGATGTGGCGCTTTGTACTTTCGACGCGCTGGCCCGCGCCGAGCCGCTGATGGCGGATCACGCGGCGCGCTGGCAGGCCGAGGCGTTGCTGCAAAGCGGGCGCAGACAGGAAGCGCTGCGCCACGCCGTCGCCGCACAGCAAGACACCGCAAAGCGCTCGGCCCCGGTGCGTCGCGCGCTTTCGCGCATCGAGGCGCAGGCGCGGCTGGCGCTCGGCGACGGTGCGGGCGCGCGCGCCATCTGGCGACGCCTCACCGCAACAGAGCGGACCGACGACGCGCGCGCGGCGCTGCTGGCGCGCCGGGCGGCGTCGCACGAGGCGGATGGAGATCTGACCGCCGCCGCTGCGCACTGGCTCGAACTCTTTCGCCACTACGGCGCAACCCCGGCGGGCGCAGGTGCGGACGCGGCGCTCGACCGGCTCGTCGCCCGGGGCGTCCCCGACCGGCGCGGCGAGCCGACGGTGCAGGACGCGCGCTGCCAGACTCTCGCCCGAGCGCGGCGAAACGTCGCCGCGCTCGAGAGCTGCGAGCGGGCGTTCGAGCTCGCGCGAGAGCCGGAAGCGCGCGCGCGGCTCGCTCGCAAGCGCGCCGACCTGCTGTTCCGGCTGCGGCGTTACCCGGACGCCACGCGCGCGTATGCTGCGCTCGAAGCATCGCGCTCGGCGGATTTCTGGCGCGCCCGCTCACTGGCGCGCGCCGGCCAGGTGGAAGCTGCGATTGCGCTCTTCGAGAAACTCGCAAAAGCCAGCGACGCGCTCGCCTGGCGCTCGCGATTTCTGGCCGCCACCCTGCTCGAAGAGGACACAGCAAAGCGCGCCCGCGCGCACTTTCGCTTGCTCGCAGCGCGCGCGCCCGATCTCGAGCAGCGCCTGGAAGCGCGCTGGCGTCTCGGCTGGGACGACTACCGCGCCGGGCACTTCGAGGCGGCGGCGCGACACTTCGATCAACTGGCGCGCATCGAACCCGACACACCCGAAGGATTGCGCGGCCGCTACTGGGCTGCGCGCAGCCGGGCAGCGACGACAGCGGAGGGCGCCGCGCACAGCCGGTCGGCGCTCGCCGCGCTCGCAGAGGAGCACGCCTTCAGTTACTACGGCTTTCGCGCTGCCGCCGGGGTGCTTGCGCACCCCGCCACGCCCGTTGACCGCGCCGAGCCGCTGCCGGAGCTAGCGCACCCCGGCCAGCCCGTTGATCGCCCCAAGCGGCTGTCCGAGGGGCTTGCGCCCCTCGCCTATCCCGTTGACCGCGCCGAGCCGCTGCCGGAGTTGTCGCGCGGCGCCGGGCCTGTTGACCGCAGCGCGCCGCTGACCGGGGCGCTGCCGGCGCGGGTGTTGACGCGCGCGCGCATCCTCGCCGAGGCGGGGCTTGGCGAGGACGCGCGCGCCGAACTCGAAACCGTGCGCAGCCAGGTGCGCGGCGCAGACGATCGCCTGCGCTTCGCCGCGTTGCTGCAACAGAGCGGCGCGTATCACGCTGCCGGTCGCCTGCTGATTGATGCGCACCAGCACGAACTCAGCCGGGGGCCAAAAGCGGGGCAGGGCATCGCGCTCTGGCGGCGCGTCTGGCCGCTGGCCTTCGAGCGCGAGGTGGAGGCGGCCGTCGCCGCCAGCGGCATCGCGCGCGAGCTGTTGTATGCCGTGATGCGGGAGGAGAGCCACTATCGCCCGCGCGTGGTGTCGGTGGTCGGCGCGCGCGGGCTTGCGCAGATCATGCCGGCGACAGGGCGCGGGCTCGCACAGCAACTCGGCGCGCGACACTTCGACCCGGACGAACTCTTCGAGCCGGCGCGCAATCTGCTGCTGGCGGCGCACTATCTGGCGCAACTGCAGACGCGCTTCGAAGGGCGGGACGCGGCGGTCATCGCCGCCTACAACGCGGGCGAAACCGCTGTAACGGGTTGGCTCGCCCGCGCAGCCGCTCTCGAGGACGACGAGTGGGTGGAGGCGATCCCCTATGCGCAGACCCGTGGCTATGTGAAGCGCGTGCTGCGCAGCGTGCACGCGTACCGCCTGCTCTATCCGCCGCCGTCGGAACACGCCACCGGGCGGGGGCTTTAAAACTCCCGGCAGCGGCTTTAAGCCGCGGTCAACAGAATGGGCGGGATCGGCAGCGGCTCGGCGCGGTCAACAGGCGTGGCGGGGGTGCGATAGCACCCCCGGCGGCGATCAGTCCTCGTCGTAGTTGCGCTCGCTGCTGAACCCGGCGCCGCCTTTCTTGAGTTGGCCGATATCGAGCTCGGCCGCCTCGTCCTCCTCGGCGGGTTCCTCGACCACCTCCTCGTCATCGAGGTAGCGCGCCATCGGCACCGCGCGCGGCTTCTTCGGCGCAGGGGCTTTCTTCGGCGGCTTGACTTCCCGGGCGGCGAGCGGCTTCTCGTGCTGATTGGCCGCGCACTTGGGGCAGATGGCGGGCGCTTTGCCGAGGTCGTAGAAGGAGCTGCCGCACTGGTAACAGTTCCACTTGAAGCCGATGCCCGGTTTGGGCTCGGCGCTCGCCGGCCTGGCCGGGGCAAAGCGCGGCTTCGGCGCCGCCTTCTTCTTCGCCCGCGACCGGGATTTTTTCCCCCCGCCGCGCGCCTTGCTGGCTTTCTTCCTGGCGCTTGCAGCTCGGGTGGCGGCGGTCTTTTTAGCAACGCGTACCGGTTTCCGGGACGCCTTCCTGCTGGCCGCCGCCGTCTTTTTGGGCTTCGCCTTCCTGACGCTCGTCTTCCTGGCCGTTGCCTTCTTTCGAGCAGCGCTCTTCTTGCCGGTTTTCCTGCTGGCCTTCTTTTTCGCCGCCGGGCGCTTCTTCGCGCTCTTTTTAACGACACTGCGCTTGCGCGCCGGCGCGCGCTTCTTCGGCGGTCGCGATTTCATCGAAACCTTCCTGCGACGGGTCGTGCTCACGCTGGTCTCGTGTTTTTCAGAAGGGTGAAGAGGGCGCGGGTGGATGCGGGCGGCTTAGGTAGCAGAGGAAATTCCACCTGCCAACGCGGCATATTCACTATTTGACATAATATACCTTATCGGACTTTAGTG
>JAHRAN010000081.1 GCA_020027245.1 Myxococcota bacterium | reverse complement strand
GTTACCTTGCCGCTCTGTTTTGGGCGGGTCCGGGTTGTGGGCCGCCTCGAGTCGGTGCTGAACCCGCCCGAGCCACAAGCGGCTCCGGCCTCTTCACGGCTCGAAGGTGTGTCGCCGGGCTTCGCCGCTTTAAGTGTTCCGGTGGATTGCGGTTTAAGCCCGCCAATCCCCGGTCGTCGTGGCGCGAAGCTCGGGCTTTGCCGTCACGGCTGAAATCGAATCGGGCTGCATGCTCGATGGAGATCGCATGCCGACCATGCAACAACTCGTCCGCACGGGACGCCGGCGCAAGCGCCGGAAGTCCAAGTCGCCGGACCTTCAGGAATCGCCGCAGCGGCGAGGCGTGTGCATCCGTGTGTTCACCAAGACGCCGAAGAAACCGAACTCGGCGCTGCGCAAGGTGGCGCGGGTGCGGCTCACCAACAGCCGCGAGGTCAACGCCTATATCGGCGGCGAGGGCCACACGCTTCAGGAGCACTCGGTGGTGCTGGTGCGTGGCGGTCGCGTCCGCGATCTGCCGGGCGTGCGCTACCACATCGTGCGCGGCACCCTCGATTCAACCGGCGTTGACGCCCGCAACCAGGGCCGTTCGAAGTACGGCGCCAAGAAGCCCAAGTAAGGGCCGGAGTCAACTTAATGCCCCGCCGCCGCGAAGTTCCGAAGCGCGAAACCCTGCCCGATCCCAAGTATGGCGACCGGCTGGTCACCCGTTTCATGAACATCGTCATGCTCGATGGCAAGAAGAGCGTGGCCGAACACATTCTGTACGGCGCCTTCGACGAGATCGAATCGAAGACCCGCAACGACCCGCTTTCGATGTTCCGGCGCGCGCTCGACAACGTGCGTCCCCGGCTCGAGGTGAAGAGCCGGCGCGTCGGCGGCGCAACCTACCAGGTTCCCATTGATGTGCGGCCCGAGCGCGCCACCTCGCTGGCGATGCGCTGGCTGGTGAGTTCCGCCCGCTCGCGCTCCGGGCGCAGCATGCGCGAGAAGCTGGCCAACGAGTTGATAGACGCCGCCAACGAACGCGGCGACGCCGTGAAGAAACGCGAAGACACCCACCGCATGGCGGAGGCCAACAAGGCGTTCAGCCACTACCGCTGGTAAGCGGGCGCCACAGACAGAGCGCCACGTCCTGCAGCGCGAGTCGAGACCATGACACGACAAACACCCATCGAACGCATGCGCAACATCGGCATCATGGCGCACATTGATGCCGGCAAGACCACCACCACCGAGCGCGTGCTCTACTACACCGGCGTGAACTACAAGGTCGGCGAGGTGCACGACGGCGCCGCGACCATGGACTGGATGGAGCAGGAGCAGGAGCGGGGCATCACCATCACCTCCGCGGCCACCACTTGCACCTGGAAAGACCACCGCGTGAACATCATTGACACGCCCGGCCATGTGGACTTCACCGTCGAGGTCGAGCGCAGCCTGCGCGTGCTCGATGGCGCGGTCGCCGTGTTCTGCGCGGTCGGCGGCGTCGAGCCGCAGAGCGAAACCGTCTGGCGTCAGGCCGACCGCTACCGGGTTCCGCGCATCGCCTTCGTCAATAAGATGGACCGCACGGGGGCGGACTTCGAGCGCGTTCTCGAGATGATGCGCGAGCGCCTCGGCGCCAACGCTGTCCCACTTCAGTTGCCGATTGGCGCGAATGAAGACTTTGTCGGCGTGGTGGATGTGCTGCGCGAGCGGGCGCTCTTCTGGGACAGCACGGAACTCGGCGCCGCTTGCCGCGAGGCGCCTGTGCCCGCTGAACTCAAGGATCGGGTCGCCGAGTACCGCGAGCGCGCCGCCTGCGCCGCCGCCGATGTGGATGAGGCCCTGATGGCCCGCTACCTCGAAGGCGACGAACTCTGCGCCACGGCGCTGGCCAAGGCGCTGCGCAGCGCCACGCTGTCGCAGGGCATCGTGCCCGTGTTCTGCGGCAGCGCGTTTCGCAACAAGGGCGTGCAGCCGCTGCTCGACGCCATCGTGGACTACCTGCCCTCGCCGCTGGACGTGCCGCCGATCGAGGGCGAGACGCCGGCGCGGGGCGAGCGCGTCCTGCGCCGTGCGGACGACAACGAGCCCTTCGCCGCACTCGCCTTCAAGATCGCAAACGACCGACACGTCGGGCACCTGACCTATCTGCGCGTCTATTCGGGGCGGGTGGCGAGTGGCGAGCAGGTGTTGAACGCGGTCACCAGCCGCAAGGAGCGCATCGGGCGGCTGCTGCAGATGCACGCCAACAAGCGGCAGGAGATCTCCGCTGCCTGCGCTGGCGACATCGTCGCCGCGGTCGGGCTCAAGAACACGGCCACCGGGCAGACGCTCTGTCACCCGCGGCAGCCCATCCTGCTCGAGAGCATTGACTTCCCCGCGCCGGTGATCTCGGTCGCCGTCGAGGCCAAGACCAAGGCGGACATGGATCGTCTCGCGCAGGCGCTCGCGCGTCTGGTCGCCGAGGACCCGACCTTCCGGGTTCGCAACGACGAGGAGACCGGGCAGACCATCATCTCCGGCATGGGCGAGCTGCACCTCGAGATCATCATTGACCGTTTGTTCCGCGAGTTTCAGGTGAGCGCCAACGTGGGCCGGCCGCAGGTCGCCTACAAGGAGACCCTCACCCGGGCCTGCGAGGTCGAAGGCCGCTACATCAAACAGACCGGCGGCTCGGGCGACTACGGGGTTGTGAAGCTGCGCGTCGAGCCCGGCGAGGCCGGCAGCGGCTTCCACTTCGAGAGCGCGGTGAAGGGCGGCGCCGTGCCGAAGGAGTACATCCCGGCGGTGCGTCAGGGCTGTCTGGAGACCTGTCAGAGCGGCGAGCTCGGCGGCTTCCCGGTGGTGGATGTGCACGCCACGCTGCTCGACGGGCAGACCCACGAAGTGGATTCCTCGGAGCGCTCGTTCCGCGTCGCCGGCGCGCTGGCCATGCGCGAGGGGCTGCGCCGTGGCCAGCCCGTGCTGCTCGAGCCGGTGATGGAAGTCGAGGTGGTGACGCCCGAAGATTTCCTCGGCGCGGTGCAGGGCGACCTGAACAGCCGCCGTGGCGCCATCAAGGGGCTCGACACACGCTCGGGCGCGCAGTTGCTGCACGCTACGGTGCCGCTCGCGCAGATGTTCGGCTATGTCAACACGCTGCGCTCGATGACGCAGGGGCGGGCGAACTACACGATGCAGTTCTCCCATTACGCGGAAGTTCCCAGGGCCGCAGCCGAGGGAATCGTCCGCTTTTCATAGGAACCACGGCGCTCGCGCCACAAAAACGGAGCAAAACGCGATGGCGAAGGAGAAGTTCGAGCGGACGAAGCCGCATGTGAATGTGGGGACGATTGGCCATGTGGATCATGGCAAGACCACGCTCACGGCGGCGATCACGGCGCGTCAGTCCTCGAAGGGTCTGGCCGAGACTGTATCCTTCGAGAACATTGACAAGGCGCCCGAGGAGCGGCAGCGGGGCATCACCATCGCCACCGCGCACGTGGAGTACCAGAGCGAGGCGCGTCACTACGCCCATGTGGACTGCCCCGGCCACGCCGACTATGTGAAGAACATGATCACCGGCGCCGCGCAGATGGACGGCGCCATCCTGGTGGTGAGCGCCGCCGATGGGCCGATGCCGCAGACCCGTGAGCACGTGCTGCTGGCGCGTCAGGTGAATGTGCCGCACATCGTGGTGTTCATGAACAAGGTGGATCAGGTGGACGACAGCGAGCTTCTGGATCTGGTGGAGCTCGAGGTGCGTGAGCTGCTGACGGAATACGACTTCCCGGGCGACGAGATCCCCATCATCCAGGGTTCGGCGCTGGCGGCAGGCGAGGCGCCGGGGGACGACGCGGCCAACGAGTGCATAGACAAGCTGCTGGAGGCGCTGGATGCTTCGATCCCGGAGCCGCAGCGCGCGCTGGACAAGGACTTCCTGATGCCGGTGGAGGATGTGTTCTCGATCACGGGCCGTGGCACGGTGGTGACGGGTCGCATCGAGCAGGGCGTCGTGAACACGGGCGACGAGGTGGAGATCGTGGGCATCCGCGAGACGACGAAGTCGGTGGTGACGGGCGTCGAGATGTTCCGGAAGATTCTGGACGAGGGTCAGGCGGGTGACAATGTAGGCTGCCTGCTGCGGGGCACGGCGAAGGAGGAGGTGGAGCGCGGTCAGGTTCTGTCGAAGCCGGGTTCGATCACGCCGCACACGAAGTTCCGTGCGCAGGCGTATGTGCTGAAGAAGGAGGAGGGCGGTCGCCACACGCCGTTCTTTACGGGCTACCGGCCGCAGTTCTACTTCCGCACGACGGATGTTACGGGTGTCGCGACGCTGCCGGATGGCACGGAGATGGTGATGCCGGGCGACAACGTGGAGATGACGGTGGAGTTGATTACGCCGATCGCGATGGACACGGAGCAGCGCTTCGCCATCCGCGAGGGCGGCCGCACCGTGGGCTCCGGCGTCGTCGTCGAGATCGTCGAGTAGGG
>JAHRAN010000067.1 GCA_020027245.1 Myxococcota bacterium | reverse complement strand
CCGCGGCGCACGAGCAGCAGCGCGGCTTTTTCGGATTTCCCGAGCGCGCGCTGAAACTGCGGCACGCTCTCTACCGGCTGCTGGTTCACCTCGATCACCACGTCGCCGCTGCGCAGACCCGCCGCCGCGGCCGGCCCGCCGCGCGCGATGCGGCTGATGACGACGCCGCCCTCGATGCCGGGCGCGAGCCTGTCCGCGAGTTCGGGGCGCAGCGCCTGCACGGCGAAGCCATACTTCTGTTCGCGGGCTTTCTCGCCCTCCGCGTCGTCGTCGCCAGTATGCCGCGCGGCGACCACTTCGTCGCTGCCGAGTTCACCGAGCGCAATCGTCACCTCTCGCGTCTTGCCCTTGCGCAGAATGGTCAGGTTGGCGGTGCTGCCGCCGGGCACCGCCGCCACCAGTTTCGGCAGGTCGCCCACCTCCACAATTTCCTCGCCGTTGAATTCGGTCACCACATCGCCGCTGCGCAGGCCCGCTTCCTCGGCCGGGCTGTTGGGGTTGACCTGAACGATCAGCGCGCCCCGCGCGCGGTCGAGTTCGAGCAACTCGGCGGTGTCCTCGTCCACCGCGCCGATGCTCACGCCAAGCCAGCCCCTGGAGACGCGCCCGGTGCTGCGAAGTTCGGGAAGAATCTGCTTGGCGATGTTGATCGGGATGGCGAAGCCGATGGTGTTGGCGTTGCGCCGAATCGCCGTGTTGATGCCGATCACCTCGCCGGCCAGGTCGAGCAGCGGCCCGCCCGAGTTGCCGGGGTTGATGGCCGCGTCGGTCTGGATGAAGTCGTCGAAGCGCCGCTGCTCCGGGCGGTAGTTGTTGATCACGCGGTGTTTGGCCGACACGATGCCGACGGTGACGGTGTTTTCGAGCCCCAGCGCATTGCCGATGGCGACCACCCAGTCGCCCGCGCGAATGACATCGGAGTCGCCGAGCGGCAGCGGGCGAAGTTCCTCCTCCACATCAATCTTCAGCAGCGCCACATCCGTGCCCGGGTCCTGGCCAATGACGGTGGCCTCGGCGTCGAGCCCGTCGTCGAATTGCACGCGCACTTCTTCGAAGCCATCAATCACATGGTGGTTGGTGACGATGTAACCGTCGGCGGAAACCACGAACCCGGTTCCCTGACCGGCGCGCGGCTGCGGCGGCGCAAAGGGGAAGGGGGAGCGGCCGAAGAAAGGCGTGAAGTTGCGTCGCCCCGGCGCCTCGGCTTCGGCTGCTGCGGCGCGCGCGTGCACATTCACGATCGAGGGTTTCACCTTCTCGGCCAGGTCCGCAAAGTTCGCCGGCACGCTGACCGGCGGCGGCGACGCATCGCCCCGGCGCTCGCCCTCCATCCAGAAGGGCGCGCCGTCTGGCTCACGCGCGGCTTCGGCTTCGTCGCCTTCGTCATCGAGCAGGCCGACGGCGCGGGCCACGTTGTCGCGCAGGTCAACGCGCACCTCGACCCAGGGGGTGGCGGTCAGCAGGGCGAAAAGCAGCAGGCTGCCGAGCAGCGCCTGAAGCAAGCGTGCGTGTCGCATCTGGGTCTCCGGTCGGGCAGATGGGTTGGCTCCGCTTGAGACGCCGCCGGGTGGCGGTCGGTTCCACCAGCCAGCGCGTTACGAGAGCGGAATCGTCAGATGGTAGCGGCGGCGGCCACGCAGCACGACAAGCGCCGCCCGGGTTCGCCCGCGCAGGTCGAGCAGCGCGCGAAACAAGCTCGCCTGGTCCGCGAGCACCCGGCCCTGCAGGCTGAGCAGGCGGTCGCCCGCGCGCAGGCTGAACTTCGCCGCGCCGCTGTCGGCGCGCACCTCGTCAATCAGGTAACCGGCAGCCCGCGTCGGGCGCAGGCGGAGGCCGAGCCGCAGCTCGCCGAGTTGTTCGATCTCCTGCGCCGGGATTTCCTCGGCCCGCACCCCTTGCTTGAGTTCCCGCCCCGCGCGCCACAACCGGAGCATCAACGCCTGCCCCACGGTCGCGCGCTCGAGGTGTTCATAGAGCGCGCGCGCCGACCCAACGCTGCCGTTGCCGATGGCGGTAATCACATCGCCGCGTTGCAGTTGGCTCTGCGCCGCCGGCCCGTCGCTGCGCACCTGCGCGACGAGCGCGCCGCTCAGATCTTCGGGCAGTTGCATGGCCTCGCGCAAAGCGGGCGACAGATCCTGAAGCGAGAGCCCGAGCCACACCGGCGCCACCACGCCCTTTGTGATCAACTCGTGCACGACGCGCTTGGCCACATCAATCGGGATGGCGAAACCGATTCCCTGCGCGTGCCGGTAGATGGCGGTGTTGATGCCGATCAGTTCGCCCCGGGCGTTCAGCAGCGGGCCGCCCGAGTTGCCCGGGTTGATCGAGGCGTCGGTTTGCAAAAAGCCGTGGTACTCGCGGCCGTCCTGACGGATGGAGCGCCCCGTCGCCGAGACCACGCCGGTGGTGACCGAGTTCGAAAGGCCAAAGGGGTTGCCGATTGCGATCACCGGCTCGCCGACCATCAGATCTTCGGAAACGCCCGGCGCAATCCAGGGCACGTCCTCGAAATCTTCGAGCTGCAAGACGGCGAGGTCGTTGTTCGCGTCAGAGCCGGTGAGGCTGGCCCCGAACTCGCGCCCGTCCGCCAGCGTCACGCGAATCACTTCGGCGCCCGCGACCACGTGCGCGTTGGTGAGCACGCGCCCCTGCGCGTCAATCACCACGCCCGAGCCGAGGCTCGGCGCGCGGCGACGAAGACGCGGCTCGAAGAAGTCGTTGAAGAAGCGGTCGAAGAAGGGGTTGCCGAGTGCGCGCCTTTGGCGCGGCCTCGGGCTGCGCTCGGTGGTGATGTTGACCACCGCCGGGCCGACGCGCTCCACCGCCTCGACGCTGGCGGTGCGGCGCAGAAAAGGGTCCGCCGCCTGCGCGGCAGCGGGCGCGAGCAACGCACAGAGCAGACCAGTGGCGACGCGGGCGAGCACGGCACAGCAAGGTAGGGGTCGCCGCGTTTGCGAACAAGACTTCAACACACGAACCGCGCGCGGCAAAGCGGGCGCGTGGCGGCGGCGTCAGCGTGCTGCGGCTGCGGCGTCTATCGCGCGGCGCAGTGTGGCGGCGGCGTGCTCGGGTGAGGATGCCTTCATGATGGCGCCGGTCACCGCAACGCCAATGGCGCCGGCGGCAATGCAGGCGGCGGCGCGCTCGGCGTCAATACCGCCCTGCGCAATAATCGGGATGCCCGCGCGCGTGGCCTGCGCGAGCGCGTCGAGCCCCAGCGGCTCCCCCCGGGCCGGCTTCGAGTTCGGCGGCCAGAGCGGCGCGAGTTGCGCGTAGTCGGGGCGCTCTGCCGGCGCGCACGCAGCCAGGTCATCCGCTGCGTGATGGCTTACGCCGACGATGGCGCCCGCCGGCAACAGCGCGCGCGCGTCGGCAACCGTCGGCGCGTCGAAGCCGAGGTGCACGCCGTCCCAGGCGGCGGCGCGGGCCACATCAATACGCCGGTTCACAATCCGCTGCGGCGTTTCGTTGCACGCTGCGATGCGGTTGTCTATGGCGCGGGCCAACGCAAAGAGCGCGCGACCAGCCAGGTCTTTTTCGCGCAACTGCACGCGGTTGACGCCACCGGCCACAGCGGCGGCCACGATTTCCGGCAGCGCGCGCGCGCCGAGCCGCCGGTCGGTGACCAGACAGAGAAGCGGGCGCGGTCTGGTGCTCAGAAGCGGGCGAGTCCGTCGAGCGGGCTCGAGGCGGTGGCGTAGAGGCGACGCGGGATGCGCCCGGCTTCATAGGCGAGCCGTCCGGCCCGGATGGCGTGCTTCATCGCGCGCGCCATCTTCACGGCGTCCTTTGCGCCGGCGATGCCGCTGTTCATCAGCACGGCGGTGGCGCCGAGTTCCATCGCCAGTGCGGCGTCGCTGGCAACGCCGACGCCGGCGTCAACGATGACCGGGCACTCGACGGTTTCCAGAATGATGCGCAGGTTGGCGGGGTTTTGAATGCCGAGGCCGGAGCCGATCGGCGCCGCCAGCGGCATTACCGCCACGCAGCCGAGTGCTTCGAGACGCTGGCAGGCGACAGGGTCGTCGGTGACATAGGGCAGCACCTCGAAGCCGTCGGCGATGAGTTCTTTTGCGGCCTCGATGGTGGCGGCGACATCCGGGAAGAGCGTGCGCTCGCAGCCTATGACCTCGAGCTTCACCAGACTGTGGCCCAGCAACTCGCGCCCGAGTTGCGCCGTGGTGATGGCGTCACGGACGTTGTAACAACCCGCCGTGTTCGGCAGCACGGTCAGCCCTTCGGGGATGTAGCCGAGCACACTTTCGCTCTGCGGCTTGTTCTTTGGCACGCGGCGCAGCGCGACGGTGATCATCTCGGCGCCGCTCGCTTTCGTGGCCTCGAGCTGGGTGTCGAGGTCCGCATACTTGCCGCTGCCGACGATCAGCCGCGAGTCGAAGCCGAAACTCCCGAGTTGGTATGCGCCCGGCACTCAGCCTCCACCCACCGCTTCCAGAATTTCGACGCGGTCGCCATCGGCGAGCGCGCAAAGCCGGTGCTGCGCGCGGGGCACGACGCGCCGGTTCACGGCCACGGCCAGGCGTCGTTCCGCAAGCCCGAGTACTTTGATCAGGTCGGCCAGCGTGGCGCCAGCCTTCATCTGTTGCGCCTCGCCGTTCACCTGCAGCGCGAGTCGGGCGGCGGTCGGCGTCCGTTGGGGGTTGTGGTGCACAATAACGCGAAGGTATCCGAGCCGTCCCGCGCGTCAACGGCGAGCCTTGCGCCGGCGGCGGGCTGTTAGTTTCGCAGCGCGCCGTAGCGCGCGGCCCGGTTCGCTCCGGGATTGACTCCGGGATTGACCCCTCTCCCCCTGGGAGAGGTTGGGAGAGGGCACCCAAGGCCAGCGGCGGGCGCAGCCCGCCGGCACAGGAGGCGACATGCAAAACGCAGGTGCGACGCAGGCGACCATTGACCTCGGGGCGCTGGGTTCGAACTTCGCGCTGGCGCGCCAGTTCGCCGCCGGGCGCGCGGTGATCGCCGTGGTCAAGGCCGATGCCTACGGCCACGGAGCAGTAAAGGTGGCGCGCCGTCTCTTCGAGCGGGGCTGTCGCCACTTCGCCGTCACCACCCTCACCGAGGCCGCCGAACTTCGCGCGGCGTTGCCCGATGCAAAGATTCTCGTCTTCGACGGCGCCCGGGATGCGGCGCAGGCCGACCTCGCGCTCGAACTCAATGTAACGCCCGTGCTGCAGCACGAGACGCAGTTCGCTGTGCTGCGCCAGCGCGCACGCGCTCAAAAATGTGTGCTGCCGCTTCAAATCGAGGTGGATACCGGCATGCGCCGCGCGGGTCTTGCGCCCGAGCCCGCGCTCGCCCTGATCGAGAAGATTGCGGCGGCCCCCGAGCTCCGGCTCGAAGGTATCTACACGCACCTCGCCTGCGCCGACGAGCCGGAACTCGAAAGCACCCGGCAGCAACTCGCCCGCTTTTCGACGCTGCTCGCTGCGCTCACCGCGCGGGGAACGGCGCCGGGCCTCGTCCATGTGCAAAACTCCGCCGCGCTGCTGGCCGCTGATGCGCTGGCCGGGGCGCTGCCCGCCGCGGTGAATGCGGTGCGCCCCGGCCTGTTGCTTTATGGCGTGCGCCCGGCGCCGCACCTGGCAACGCACGCCGAGCTTGCGCCGGTGATGAGCTTGCACACCCGCGTTACGAACCTGCGCGCGGTGCAGGCGGGGGACGCGGTGGGTTACGGCGCGCGCTTTCGCGCCAGCGCAGCGGGCCGCATTGCGACGATTCCCGTCGGTTACGCCGACGGCGTTCCGTGGTCCGCCGGGGGCCGTGGCCGCGTGTTGCTCCGTGGTCGCCCGACGCCGATTGCGGGCCGCATCTCGATGGATCTGACGACACTCGATGTCGGC
>JAHRAN010000029.1 GCA_020027245.1 Myxococcota bacterium | reverse complement strand
TCGCCCTCGCCGTCGAAGTTTCCAAAACTGGCGCGGAAGCGCGCGCCCGTCTGCTCGAAGTCCGGCTTGCGGCGGCGGATCACGATGGTGCCGCCGCTCGTGTTCTTGCCATACAAAATGGTCTGCGGCCCGCGGTTGATTTCCACCTGCTCGACATCGAAGGTGTCCACCAGTTGGGCGGTGCTGCTGCCGAGAAAGACGTTGTCCACCACCACGCCCACCGACGGCGACTGCGTCTTCTCGATGTCGGCATACCCCTGGCCGCGAATGTAGATGGCGCTCGCGCTCGGCCCCGCCGTGTTCATGCCGATGAACACATTGGGCGAAAGGCCGTCGAGATCGCGCAGCGTGCTCGGCGCGAGGTTGTCAATCACCTCTTCGGTGAACGCGGTCACCGAAACCGGCACATCGAGAATCGCTTCCTCACGCTTGCGCGTATACACCACGATTTCCTCGATGCCCGCTTCGCGCAGTTCCTCGGCGCGCCCGCCGGTCTGCGCGAAGGCCCCCGCTCCGGTACTCAGCAACAGCGCCAGTGCGCAGGTGAAGGTGACGGCCCGGCCCGAGTGGACAGTTGAAGTGCTCACGGTGATCTCCTCCCGTTTCATTGCCCCCGCCATTCAACACGCCCACGGCGAAATTTGCACGTGTTAAATCGCAATAATTGCCCCGCCCCGCCAGAGGGCACACCCCGGGCCGTGCTTCGCCCGGTGCGCTGGCGCGCCCCGCCCAGTCTCTGCTCCCTCTCCCTCTGGGAGAGGGTTGGGGTGAGGGTTCTTAAGGTGGGCGCAAGCCGGGCGGGGCGCTTCGCCCCGCCCGGCTTGCGCTCGACGGCGTGTCCGAACAGACTGCCCGCCGGGAGGCAGCGCCGTGAAACTCGAGGGCAGGGTGGCCGCCGTGACCGGTGGCAGCCGGGGGATTGGCCGCGGCATCGTCGAGGCGTTTCTCGCCGAGGGGGCGAAGGTCGCATTCAACGGCCGCAGCCGCGAGAAGGGCGAGCGCGCGCTCGAAGAACTCGCTGCCGGCGCGCGCGTCGCCTTCGTCGTCGGCGATGTGCGCCGCGCCGCCGACATCAAGGCGCTCATCGCCGCCACGGTGCAGCGCTTCGGGCGTCTCGATGTGATGGTGAACAACGCGGGCGGCATCACCGCGCCCGCGCCGGTCGCCGAGCTTGCCGACGAGGCCTGGGAGAACGATTTGGCCTGGAACCTGAGCAGCGTCTTTTATGGCACCAGGCACGCGCTCGCGCAGATGCTCCCGCAGGGGCGCGGCGCGATCATCAACATTTCCTCGGTCGAGGGCAAGGCGGGCATCGCCGGCATGGCCGGTTACGCCGCCGCCAAGCACGGCATCCACGGGCTGACCAAGAGCACCGCGCTCGAGGTCGGGCGCGCGGGCGTCACCGTCAACGCCATCTGCCCCGGTCTGGTGCTGACCGACGCGGTCACCGAGGGCGGCCCGGCGACGGCGGCGGCCATGGGGCTCAGCTATCAGCAGTTGATTGACGATGTGTTCCGCGCCAAGACTGCCACCGGCGAGTTGAACAGCGCCGCGCAGGTGGCCGCGGTGGCCGTGCTGCTGGCCTCCGAGGCCGGGCGCGGCATCACCGGCAGCGCCATCTCGGTGGACGGCGGCCAGGCGCAGTACTAGTTAGGCATCTGGCGGGCTGGCGGGCGCGGTTACCCGGAGGCCACGCCATGGCTCCGGTCAGCCGCCCCGGTGGTTGATTTTAACGTGTTATGGTGATTTCATGAACGCCCCGCGCGCAGCAGCGCGCCGGGCTGCGAGGAGTGACGCGTGGATTTTTCGCGTGAGTCGTCAATCGAAATCTACCGCCGGATGCGCACCATCCGCGGCTTCGAGGACAAGCTGCAGGAGCTGGTGGCTGCGGGGCGCATAGGAGGCTTCCTGCATCTCTATGCGGGCGAGGAGGCGGTGGCGGTCGGCGTCTGCGCGCAGTTGCGGGAAACCGATCTGGTCGGCTCGACCCACCGCGGCCACGGCCACTGCATCGCCAAAGGGGTGGACGTCAAGGGCATGATGGCCGAGCTCTTTGGCCGCGCCACCGGCACCTGCCGGGGCAAGGGCGGCTCCATGCACATCGCCGACATGGACTGCGGCATGCTCGGCGCGAACGGCATTGTGGGCGGCGGCATTCCGCTGGTCACCGGCGCCGCGCTGACGGCGCAGATCAAACAGAGCGGCGCTGTGGCGGTCGGCTTCTTCGGCGACGGCGCCACCAATCAGGGGCAGTTTCACGAGTCGCTGAACATGGCGTCGAACTGGAAACTGCCCGCGCTCTATGTCTGCGAGAACAACGGCTTTGGCGAGTTCACCCCCACCGAGTTTGTGGTGCCGGTGCGCGACATCGCCGATCGCGCCGCCTCTTATGGCATGCACGCGCTGATCGCCGACGGCATGGATTTCTTCGATGTGTATGAAAAAGCCGCCGTGGCCATCGAGCGCGCGCGGCGCGGCGATGGCCCGACGCTGCTCGAGTGCAAGACCTACCGCTTTTATGGCCACTATGTCGGCGACCCGACGCCGTACCGCGACAAAGAGGAAGCCGAGCAGTGGATTCAGAACCGCGACCCGCTCGAGTTGTTCGAGGCGCGGGTGCGCGAGTCCGGCGTCGTCAGCGGTGACGACCTGCGCGAGGTGGACGGCGAGGTCGAGCGGCTGCTGCGCGCCGCCGTCGAGGAGGCAGAGCAGGCGCCGCAGCCCGACCCCGAAGCAGACCTGACGAGCGATGTGTATGTGAGCTACCCGACATGACGGCGCGCGAACTCACAACCGGCGCGGCGATCAACGAGGCGCTGGCGATCGCCATGCGCAGCGACCCGGATGTCATCGTGCTGGGCGAAGATGTGGCGGGCGGCGGCGACCGCTCGAAGGCCGGCGTCGAAGAAATGGGCGGCGTGCTCGGCACAACGCGCGGCCTGGTCGGCGAGTTCGGCATGGCGCGGGTGCGCGACACTCCTATCAGCGAGATGGGCCTGCTCGGCACCGCCGTCGGCGCCGCGGCCAGTGGTCTGCGCCCGGTGGCCGAGTTGATGTTCATGGATTTCCTCGGCACTTCACTCGACCCGCTGCTGAATCAGGCGGCGAAGCTGCGTTACATGTTCGGCGGCAAAGTGCGCGTGCCGCTGACCGTGCGCACCGTCAGCGGCGCCGGCATGCGCGCGGCGGCGCAACACTCGCAGTCGCTGTATTGGATCACCACCGGCATCCCCGGCCTGAAGACCGTGGTGCCCTCGACACCCGCCGACGCCAAGGGCCTGCTGCTCGCGGCGATTCGCGACGACGACCCGGTCATTTTCTGCGAGGCAAAGGGCATCTTGAATCAAACGGGCGAAGTGCCCGAGGGCGACTACGAAGTGCCGCTTGGAAAAGCCGCGTTACTGCGCGAGGGCTCGGATGTTTCGCTGATCGCCTTTGGCGCGACCGTGTCCGTGGCGCAGCAGGCCGCCGATGCACTCGCGGGCGAAGGCATCCACGCCGACCTACTCGACCTGCGCTCGCTCTCGCCGCTCGACGAAGAGGCCATTTTGCGCACGCTCGAAAAGACCGGCCGCGTGGTGGTGGTGGACGAGGCGACGCCCCGCTGCGGCATCGCCTCGGATGTCGCCGCACTGTGCGTGGACCGCGGCTTCGACTTTCTGAACGCCCCGGTCAAACGCGTCACCGCGCCGCACACGCCGGTGCCCTTCAGCGCCGTGCTCGAGGACGCCTTCATGCCGTCGGCGCAGCGCGTGCTCGACGCCGTCGCCGAACTGGGCTGAGCGTGCCGACCGCCATCTCGATGCCGAAGCTCGGCATGACCATGGAAGAGGGCACGGTGGTGCGCTGGCTCGCCGCCAAAGGCGCTGCGGTGGCGCGTGGCGAAGTCGTGCTGTTGATCGAGAGCGAGAAGAACGAAGTCGAAATCGAGGCCAGCGCGTCTGGCGTGCTGCGGCACATCTATGTGGATGACGGTGACACCGTTGCCTGCGGCTCGCTGCTCGGCGCCATCACCGCCAGTGCCGACGACGCCTTCGACGCCGAGGCCTTTCACAAAGCCGAGCACCGGCCCGAGACGAAGGGCGGCGGCGCACTTACGGTGAAACGCGCGGCGCCGAAAGCGCAAGCACAGGCATTGCCCACTTCCACGCCCACGCGACGCGCGATTGCGCCCGCCGCGCGCGCCGCCGCGCGTCGGCTCGGCATCGCCCTGGAGCAGATCCCCGGCAGCGGCCCCGGCGGGCGCGTAACGAAGCAGGACGTCGAAACTTTTGCCGTCGCGCGCGAGGCCCTGCTGCCGGTGGCGGATGATGTGCGCCTCGAAGTATTTCGTGAAGGCGAGGGCGAAGCCGTGCTGCTGCTGCCCGGCTTCGGCGTGGATGTCTCCGCCTTCGCGCGCCAGACTTCGGTGCTGGTTGAAAATTTCAAAGTGTGTGGCGTGAACCCGCGCGGCGTTGGTCTGTCGGACGCGCCAGAGGCCGATGCCTACGAGGTGGCGCAGTGCGCCGCCGACATCGCCGCGCTGTGTGACACCCTCGGCGGCGCAGCGCATCTGGTGGGCGCGAGTCTCGGCGCGGCGGTTGCGCTCGAACTCGCCATCGCGCAGCCCGAGCGCGTGAAGAGCCTGACGCTGATCACGCCCTTCGCCGAAAGCAACGCCCGTCTCGACGCGCTGCTCGAGGCCTGGCAGCGGCTCGCCGCCGAGGTCGCGCCCGATGCGCTGGCCGGGGCGCTCTTGCCGTGGTTTTTCTCGACCCACTTTCTGGCCGACGAAGACATGCGTGCCCGCACCCGGCGCGGCCTTGCAAAAACGCTTTCGCGCACCCCCGCCGCCAGCCTCGAGCGTTTCGCGGCGGGCCTCGGCGCCTGGTCCGGCTCGCGCGCGCAGCAACTCGGCGAGGTCAAAGCGCCCACGCTGGTGGTGGTCGCGGGGGAAGATCTGATGACGCCGGACGCTGAACTTGTCGCCGCGGCGATTCCCAACGCGCGCCGGCTGCTCGTGCCCGGCGCCGGTCACGCGGTCGCGCTCGAGGCCGGCGACGCGGTGAACGAGGCCCTGCTCGCGCATCTGGCGGCGCAGGCATGAGCGCCCGCAGCGCGCAGGACTGGCTCCGTGGCGCCCCGTCGTCCCGCCGTTTCAACGGATTTGATCGTGTTATAGTCTGCTCCGTGCCCGGCCCGCGCCGGGTGGAGCCCCCCGCATGAGCGTTCTCGCCCGACAGATGAACGAACGCCGCGAGCGCATTCTTTCGGCGGCGCGCGAAATCATCAGCACGCGCGGCTTCGAGCGGCTGACCATGCGCAACCTCGCGCAGGCGAGCGGCGTGACCGTGCCCACCGTGTACAACCTGATTGGCAGCAGGAAGCAGGTGCTGTTTGCGGTGGTCGAGGAGCAGATGCGCCACTTCGGGGCCAACCTGACCCGGCAGGTGGGCGATGTCATCGCCATCGTTGACGCCAACGCCCACGAGTTGTTGCGCATGCCCCGCTACTACCGCGCGCTGCTGCCGCTGCTTTTGACCTCCGATGCGGCGCAACCCGCGCGGCGTCGCGCGGCGCAGATGATCCGCACGCAACTGCGGACTGCGCTCGGCGAACTGGCGGAAGAGGGCGAGATCGAAAGCTGGGTGGACCTCGACGCGCTGCAGAAGCGGATTCAGTCGCACATCGAGATGACCAGCCTGCAGTGGTCGCTCGGCGGCATTCCCGATGAGCGCCTGCGCGACATCACCGCCTACGAAGCGGCGCTGCTGCTGCTCGGCGTGACCCGTGGCAAGACCCGCGCGACGCTCGAGCAGGTGGCGCGTGAGGCGCAGGCGACGCGGTCGCCAGAGCCGGGCGTTTTGTCTCTCGGAGCGGAACGATGAAGTTGCGTCATCCGCTGAGCGGCGCGATCTACACCAAACACGGCGACGACAGGGTGCTGGTCGAAAGCGCGGACGGCCAGAGCGGCGTGTTCGCTCCGGGCGCCCGGCACCTGCGTGGCGCATTGCGCGAGGCCGACCCGCATATGATCGGTTGGGTGCTGAGCCCCGACATGCAAGATCGCCGCACCGGAACCAGCAGGGGCAACGCAGACCAGGCGGGCCGCCCACCGGGCGTTGGCCTGCCGAAACTTCGCACCACCACTCGAAACAAAAAAGGGAGACAGGACATGGATCTCGGACTGACGGGACGGAAGGCGCTGATCACCGCCGCGAGTCGCGGCATCGGGCTCGCCATCGCGCAGACCTTCGCCGATGAGGGCTGCGATGTGGCGATCTGCGCGCGGGGAGAGAGCGGGCTCGAAGCGGCGCGCAAGGACCTCGAAGGGCGTGGCGACTTGAAGGTTTTTGCGCGCGCCGTGGATGTGGCGGAGGGCGAGGCCTTCAAGGGCTTCATCAGCGACGCCGCCGAAGCGCTCGGGGGGCTCGACATTTATGTGAGCAACGCCAGCGGCGGCGCCGGCCCCGGCGAGCAGGCCTGGCAGGCGAGCTTCGATGTGGATGTGATGGGCGCGGTGCGTGGCGTCGAGGCCGCGCTGCCCGCGCTCGAAGCGACCGACGCCGGCAGCGTCGTGTTCATCAGCTCCACCGCCGCGCTCGAGTACCTGGGCGTGCCGCAGGCCTACAACGCGATGAAGGCCGCGCTGATTGCGCACGCGGGCGATCTCTCACAGGCGCTCGCGCCGAAGGGCGTGCGGGTCAATGTCATCACGCCGGGCCCCATCTACTTCGAGGGCGGCAGTTGGGAGATGATCAAACAGGCGATGCCCGAGATGTACAAGGGCGCGCTGGCGCAGTGCGCGATCGGGCGCATGGGCGCGCCGGAGGAGGTGGCGCGCGCCACCGTATTTCTGGCGAGCCCGGCGGCGAGCCTGATCACCGGCGCGAATCTGGTTTGCGACGGCGGCTTCACCAAACGTATGCCCTTCTGAGGGCAGCATACGTATGCCCTTCTGAGGGCAGCGCAGCCCCGAAAAAAGGAGAACGCGATGACAAGCGCAGCGCTTCCGCATGTCGAGGCGGGCCACGGCCCGCGCTCGCCCGGACTCAGTTATCAGGACTTGCTCGACGCCGACACGCGCCCGGCGCCCGAGGTGCTGCGCCTGCAGGCGGCGCGCGAGTTGCCGGTCGTGCGCGTTCCGATCGAGCGTTACACCTCGCAGGCGTTTCACGAGCTCGAGGTGGAGAAGATCTGGAAGAAGGTCTGGCAGTTCGCCTGTCGCGAAGATGATGTGCCGGAGCCCGGCGATCACGAGACCTACGAGATCGCGGGCATGTCGCTGTTGATCGTGCGCGGCGCGGATCGCCGGCTGCGCGCCTTCCACAACACCTGCTTGCACCGCGGGCGCGCGCTGAAAGACCACGCGGGGCGCAGCGGCGAACTGCGCTGCCCCTTCCACGGCTGGACATGGAATCTCGAGGGCGAACTGCAGGAGCTTCCCTGTCGCTGGGATTTCCCGCATGTCGAACGCGAGCGCTATGCGCTGCCGCAGGTTCAAGTCGGCGTCTGGGGCGGCTTCGTGTTCATCAACATGGACCCGGACTGCGAGCCGCTCGAAAGTTATCTGGGCGATCTGCCCCGTCACTTCACGCGCTGGCCGCTCGAGAAGCGCTTCAAGGAAGCGCACGTTGCGAAAATAATGCCCTGCAACTGGAAGGCGAATCAGGAGGCCTTCATGGAGGCCTATCATGTCGTCGGTACGCATCCACAACTGCTCAAGGGCATTGGCGACGCGAACTCGCAGTACGATGCCTGGGACAACTTCTCGCGCGCCATCACCGCGAACATGACGCCGAGCCCGCACCTTCCCGACGGAGCGAGTGAGCAGGAGCAACTGGACTCCCTGCTCTCGGCGAGCCTCGACGGCGACCCTCCGATGCGCGTGCCCGAGGATATGACCGCCCGCGCCTTTCTGGGGCAGGTGACGCGCATGCAGCTTCAGGCCTCGGTGCCGAGTGTGGGTGAACTCACGGACGCGGAACTCCAGGACTCCTTCTACTACTCGCTGTTTCCAAACTTTCACCCCTGGGGTGCGTACAACCGCATCGTCTATCGCTTCCGCCCCTTCGAGAACCGGGTGGATCGCGCGCTGATGGAGGTGCTGTATCTGTCGCCCTATCGCGGACGCAAACCGGAGAACGCGAAGACGACCTGGCTCGACATTGACGAACCCTGGACGAATGCGGACGAACTCGGGAGCTTGGCGAACATATTCGCGCAGGACTCGTTCAACCTGGGGCGGGTGCAGGATGGCTTGCGCGGCGCGCAGCACAGTCATGTCACTTTCGCCAACTATCAGGAGACGAAGATTCGCCACTTCCACACGCTGCTCGACCGGCATCTCGGCGCGTAGGTGACGCTCGAACTGCGCATTGACCGGGAGCGCTGCCGTGGCTCGCGCTGCTGCGTGCGCAGCGCGCCCGGCAGTTTCGCGTTGAACGAGGACGGTCGCGCCATGCTGATCGAGCCACCGGCCGATTCGGAAGAGTTGCTGCGCGCCGCCGCCTCGGCCTGTCCCTTCTTCGCCATCCAGGCCACCCCGGCCACCCCGGCGCGGGAGTCCGCGTCGTGAGCGAAGCCGCGACCCGCGTTGACGCCTATCTGGTGGCGGGTGGTCGCTATCACGACATTGACTTCGCGCGCCTCGAGTTGCTGAAGCTGCTCGCCGAGCACGAGCAGGTGCGGGTGACCGTCGGCAGCGACTACCACGACAGCGAGCGCATCGCCGCCTCGAGTTTTCTGCTGACCTACACCTGCGACCTGCGGCCGACGGAGGCAGAGCAGCAGGCGCTTGCGGATTACATTTCGGCGGGCGGGCGCTGGCTCGCGCTGCACGGCACCAACGCGGTGCTCGATTTCACGCCGGACGGGGTGGCGGCGCCGCGCAGCATCCCCCGGCTGGCGCACACGCTTGGCAGTCAGTTCATCGCGCACCCGCCGATTCAACCCTACGCGGTCGAGAATCAGGCGCCCGCGCACCCGCTGGTGCAGGGCGTCGAGCGCTTCGAGGCCGACGATGAACTGTATCTCTGCGAGGTTCACGACCGGGAGCAACTTCAGGTGCTGCTCGACACGCACTACGCTGGCGATGCCGAGGGTTTCACCGAGAACGACTGGCGCGACGCCGACCGGCATCCGGTGATGTACCTGCGCCCGCTCGGCAAGGGCGCTGTGCTCTACAACACCCTCGGACACTGTCGTGGCCATTTCGATATGCGTCCCGCGATGGATTACTACCCCGAGATCGAACGCTGCTCCTGGAACCTGCCCGTCTTTTACGAGTTGCTGCGCCGTAGCATTCGCTGGTGCCTCGGCGAGTTGGGCTAGACGCCTTGCCTGGCAGCGCGGAGGGTGATTCTGTGCATCGCGCACAACTGGTTGCGATGGCGCGGCACAACATCGCCCACACCCGGGCGGGCAGCATTGCGCTCGCGCCCGCAGTGCAGCGCGTGCCGGCGCGTCACTACACGGACCCGGCGCGCTTCGAGCGCGAGCGCGCGCGCATCTTTCGCCGCCTGCCGCTGCTGCTCGCCACCAGCGTCGAACTTCCGAAGCCGGGTGACTACTGCGCGCTCGAAGCGGTCGGCATGCCGGTGCTTTTGTGCCGTGGCGGCGACGGGCAGGTGCGCGCCTTCGCAAACCTGTGTCGGCATCGTGGCGCGCAGCTCGTTCCCGAAGGCTGCGGCCGCGCGCGCCGCTTCGTGTGCCCCTACCACGCCTGGAGTTACGACACCGACGGTGCGCTGGTCGGCATCATGGACGAGGCCGAGTTCGGCGCCGTCGCGCGCGAAAGCCATGGCCTGGTAAAGCTGCCGGTGCTGGAGCGCGCGGGGCTCATCTGGGTGACGCCCGACCCGCACTCGACGCTCGACATTGCGCACTTTCTGTCGGGTTACGACGCGCTGCTTTCGAGTTTCGCGTTCGAGCGCTGGACGCTGCTTGAGCGGCGCGAAGTCAAAGGCCCCAACTGGAAGCTCGCCTTTGACGGCTACCTCGATCTCTACCACCTGCCGATTCTGCACAAGGATACTTTCGGTGCGGACTTCCCGAACCGCGCGCTGTATCACGCCTTTGGTCCGCATCAGCGGGTGGACGCGCCGAACCCGGCGCTGCTCGAACTCGAAGCGAAACCCGAAGCGATGTGGCCAACCGAAATGTTGAACACGGGCGTGTGGACCATCTTCCCGCACGTTTCGATCGCCACCTTCGACACGGGTCTGCGCGGCGTGCTGCTCTCGCAACTCTTTCCCGGCGCAGAGGTCGGCGAATCGCGCACCGTGCAGTCGTATCTGGTGGCGACGCCGCCCGAAAGCGAGGAGCAGCGCAAGGCGCTCGACGCGCAGTGGGAACTGCTTGGCTATGTCGTCGAGCAGGAGGACTACGCCACCGGCTTCCGTCAACAGGCCGCGCTGCAAAGCGGCGCCCTGCCGGCGGTCATGTTCGGTCGCAACGAAGGCGGCGGGCAAACCTTCCACGCCTGGGTCGAACGCCTGCTCGAAACCGACGACGAAGCGCTTACCGGGGCGCTATGCGCCCCGGTAAGCGCTTCGTTCCAGCCTTGAAGT
Source organism: Myxococcota bacterium (assembly GCA_020027245.1). Classification (GTDB taxonomy): domain Bacteria; phylum Myxococcota_A; class UBA9160; order UBA9160; family UBA6930; genus JAHRAN01. The sequence continues at coordinate 13,405 of JAHRAN010000029.1, read as the reverse complement.
GCCCTCTCCCCAGCCCTCTCCCAAGGGGAGAGGGAGCAAGCGACGGAGCGGCGGTCAAAAGGGTGGTCGGGGTGCGTCGGCGCCCCGCCGCCTGCGCACGTTGACGGGGATGGCGCTTTGCCGCGCCATGCCGGTAACGGGATCCCAGTCGCTTTCGTCGTCCACCAAGCGGTTGGTGGCGGCGCCGATCTCGCGCACGCGGGTGTCTTCGCTCGGCGCGCCGCCGAAGGCGTGCGCCATCGAGATCACGCCGCGCCGCAGGTCATCGCTCGCTTCGGCCACGGCCGGCAATCGCCCGTGCGCCGATTCGATTTCGATCAACTCGCCGTCCCGCACGCCGAGTTCGCGCAGGTCTTCCGGGTTCATATAGGCGGGGTTGGTCGTGCCCTCGCGGCGGATCGCCGACAGGTATTGCCCCGACGAGTTGTACACGTGCCGCAAGCGGCGCGAGATCAGCCGGTAGCGGAAAGCGTCGGCGTCGGCGCCGTAGCCCGCGCCGGTGGTCGAGAAAGCTTCGGCGCGGATGGCGCGCAGTTCATCGCACACCGGCGCGGGCGCCACATCGAGACGGGCATCGTTGCCGGGCTTCGCGGCCTCGACGCGCGGCGCCACCTCGGCGCAGAGCTGGCCCCCTTCCTGCGCGCGCAGTTGTTCGAGCGGCACGCGCGGCGTCGGCAACTGAAGCTTCAGCACCTCGAGCTTCGAGGGGCGCTCATCCAGCGGCACCTCGCCGCCGGGCAGCCGCACCGGTGTGCCGAGTCGCGTGGCGAGTTCCCAGTACACCTCCCACTCCTCGAGCGCATCGAAGCCCGGTTGGGCCACGGCTTTGGTGTAGTGGCTGTAGGGTGCGGAGTACCAGGAATCGGTGAGCAGCGTCACGTCCTCGCGCTCGAGGCTGAGCTTCGGCGCAATCACAAAGTCGGCGAGCCTGGCCGTGGCGGAGAGTCGGATGTCCACGCAGACCAGAAGTTCGAGCGCTTCGAGCGCGCGCAGCACTTTGGGTTGATTCGGCCAGGCCACGACCGGGTTGCCGCCCATCACGAAGAGCGCGCGCACCTGACCCTCGCCGGGGGTGAGAATCTCGTCGGCGAGCGCGGCGGTCGGCATCTCGGGGACGCCGGCCACGTTGAGTTCGCCGAGCCCGCGCACGCGCGAGCGCGCGCCGGCGCCGTAACCGGGGAAGGGCGGGATGGCCTGCGCGCGGCGCGGCAGCGGCGTCAGGATGCCGGGGTTCGGCACCGGCTCGCCCGCGCGGTTCACGCGGCCGCAGATCGTTCCGAGTGCGAGCACGAAGTGCTCGGTCACATTCGAGTGGGGCGCCATGTTCGGGCCGGTGCCGCAACTGACGCCGCCACGCGGCCCCCTGGCGAAGAGCCGCGCCGCGTCTTGCATTTGCTCCGCCGGGATGCCGCTGCGCGCCTCCACATAATCGGGCGTAAAGGGTTCGACCGCCGCGCGCAGCGCGTCGAGCCCGTTCACATGCGCGGCGCAGAAGTCCGCGTCGTGGAGTTCCTCGGACAAAATCACGCGCGTGATGCCGGCGAGCAGGGTTGGGTCCTCGCCCGGCTTCACCGCAAGATGCAGGTCTGCGCGCTTTGCGACTTCGCTGCGGCGCGGATCAATCACGATCACCCGGCAGCCGCGCTTTTGCGCATCGCGCAACGCCTTCGACGGGTTGAAGGTCGAAAGCCCGCCGTAGGGAGAGAACATCGAGACCACGGGGTTGTTGCCGACCACCAGCACGACGTCCGCGCTTTCGAAGCTGTGCGCGCCGCCGCTCCAGAGACCGTGACGCGCCATCGCAACGAACTTGGCCGGCTGGTCAATCGTCACGCTGGTGTAGAAGGAGGGCGAGCCGAGCCCCGTGTGCCAGGCCCTGGCGAAGGCGAGCTGCACGGAGTTCTGAAAGGAATGGGTGCCGCAGTAGCTGGCGATGGCGCGCGGGCCGTGCGCGTTCTTGATTTCGCGCAGCTTTGCGGCGATTTCGTCGAGTGCGCGCACACTCGATATTTCCTCGAAGCCGCCGCCGGGTTTGCGGCGCAGCGATGCGCGCAGGCGCTCGGGGTGGTTCGCCACCTCCGGCAACTGCCGGCCCTTGATACAGGTGTAGCCGCCATAAACGGGGTCGCTCCGGTCGCCGCGCACCTTGCGCACGCGCCCGTCCTCGACCTCGACCTCGATGGCGCAGTAGGCGTGGCAGAAACGGCAGTAGCTCTTGCGGGTTTCAACGCTCATCGAAGCTCCGTGTTTCATTCATCCCGAAAGCCATACATGTCGGCGAGATCAGCGACGCGCAGCACCTGACCGGTCTTCTCCATCCGCTTCGGGTCGGTGGCGAGGGCGGCGACGGCGCGGCCGGAAAAGAGCGGACTCTCGGCGCTGCCCAAGTCTATGTCGGCCACGCCACTTTTCACCTGCGCAACAACGAACTCGGTTTTCACCGTGCCGGGCCAGAGCGACACGCAGGCCACATTGAACTCGGCCAGCTCGTGCGCCAGGTCCCGGCTCAGCCGGTCCACGCCGGTTTTGCCGACGCCGTAGGCGGTGCTGAACAGGTAGCTGGACGCGCCGATGGACGAGACGTTCACCACCAGACCGTCGCGCGCCGGGATGAGAAGCGGCGCGGCGTGCACCGACGCCACGTAATGCGCGCGCAGGCCGATGCCGACCATGTCGTCCCAGATGCTGACCGGGTGTTCAAAGAACTTGCCGTCCCAGACCGGCGGGTCGGGAACCTTGAACACGTTGTTCACCAGCACATCGAGGCGGCCCTGCTCGCTGGCGACGCGCTCGAAGAGCGCGCGAATCTGCTCGTCGTCGCCGTGATCCACCCGCACGGCCACGCCACGACCGCCGCGCTTCGTAACCTCTTCGGCGGTGGCGCCGATGGTGCCCGGCAGCTTTGCGTCGCCTTCCTTGACGCTGCGCCCCGTCACATAAACCAAAGCGCCCGCCTCGCCGAGACCGAGCGCGATGCCGCGTCCGATGCCCCGGCTGGCGCCGGTCACCACCGCGATTTTTCCGTCGAGCGCCGCCAATGGTTCTCCTTTGCTGCTCGCGCGGGGTTCACTTGCCGGTGAGCGCTGCCACCACGGGCGCGAAGGCATCGAGCGCGTCGCCGCCGACGGTCACATAGTGGATGCCATATTGCTCGCGCCGCCGCTCGAGTTCCTCGACCACCTGCGCCGCGCTGCCGAAGAGCGCGTGCGGATGGGCGCGCATCTCGTCGCTGCTGAAGCCGAAGCTCTGCGCCATGCCCTCCGCAACCTTGTCCATGCCCTCGCCGACGAAAGTGAAGTAGGCGCCGATCTCGAGTTCGAGGCTTTCGAAGCGCGCGCCGGCAGCGCTGCGGATCCATTCGATCTTCTCGGCGGTGGCGTCGGCGGTGCCGCTGTTCACGCCGTCGGGGCCGATCACCCCGGAGCGGTTGTTGAAGTTCAGGCTCACGATGTCGGCCTCGCGCGCCGCAAGCGACAGCACGCGGCGGCCGCCGCCGCCGATCATCAGCGGCGGGCCGGGTTTTTGCACCGGCGCGGGCGCGCCCGTGTAGCCGCTGACCCGCACATGTTTGCCGTCAACAGAGATGGGCTCGCCGGAGAAGTGCGCCTTCAGCAGCGTCACCACTTCCCCAAGGCGCTCGATGCGCCGGGGCGCCTCGTCGAAGGGCAGGCCGATGGCCTCGTATTCGCCGCGCAGCCAGCCGGCGCCGAGACCGAGTTCGAGGCGGCCCTCCGACAGCAGATCGAGCGTCGCCGCCTCCTTCGCGAGCACCGCGGGCGGGCGGTAGTCCATGCAAAAGACGCGGCAGCCGATGCGCAACCGGCTCGTGGCCTCGGCGGCCATCGCCATCGCGGGCACGGCGGCAAGGGTCTGCAGCGGATGGTTCGTGGCGTCGAGCGCGGGGCCCGGGCCGAGCACATGGTCGGCCAGGTGCAGCGTCGCGTAGCCCTGGTCCTCGGCGCGGCGCGCCGTGTCGCGCCAGGCCGCCGCCGAGTCGGCGCTGAAGCACTGCACTCCGAAGCGGAAGGGGTGCGGCATGGCTGCCTCTCCTCGTGCTCTGCCCGTTACCCGGCGTCTGCCGGCTTGCCGAGGCTGCGGTTGAACATGTTAAACTGGCGCTCTATTCTACCCTGCCCGGGCCTCGCTGGGGAGATTTAAGCCCCCCCCCCGCTGCGGAGAAGGTGATGCGCCAGAGCGACGAGACGGAGATCCGCGACCTGCTCGCCCGCTACGCGGACGCCGTGAACCGCCGCGATACCGAGGCCTGGGGCGACACCTGGGCCGAGGACGGCTGCTGGCGCATCCTCGGCATGGCGCCCGAGGGGCGCGCGGCCGTCGTCGCACTCTGGCAGAAGCTGATGGCGGGCATCCCCTTCGTGCTGCAACTGCCCGGTCAGGCGCTGATCGAGGTGGACGGCGACGAGGCCCGCTGCCGTGTGTACCTGAGTGAGTATGGTCGCAGCGCCGACGGCGCGGGGCTGTTGACGCTCGGCGTCTATCACGACCGGCTGCGCCGCGAGCCCGCGGGCTGGCGCTTCCGCGAGCGCCGCTTCGAGCCGCTCTACTCCGGCGCGCCGGATCTGTCGGGCCCGCTGCCCGAAACGGTAGATAACTAGAGGAGGCGAAGCCCGATGAGTGAGATCATTCTGGTTGCAGGCAAGGTGCGGGTGGATCCCGCGAAGCGCGACGAGACGCTTACGAGCGGCGCCGAGTTGATGCGCCGCACGCGCGAGCAGCGCGGTTGCCTCGACTATGTGTGGAGCGCCGACCCGACAGACCCGGCGCGCATCTATGTGTTCGAGCGCTGGGCGAGCCGGGACGACTTCGCCGCGCATCTGGCCGGCGAGTTCTACCGCCAGATGCGCGACCACATCGGCGCCGCCGGCCTGACCGAGGCGGAGGCGCTGAAGTACCGCATCGCCCAGCTCGAGCCGGTATATGACGAGAGCGGCGTGCCCCGCGCCGACTTCGTGCGCTCTTCCTGATCCGAGCACGGAAGCCCGGGTTGTGGTTCCATCGGACGCGCCCACCAAGGAGGGATTAAAACCATGGCCGACGAGAAGCCTTTCCACCTTCAGGGAAACTTTGCTCCAACGAGCGAAGAGCTGAGTGTTGACGAGCTCGAAGTCGAGGGGGCGATTCCCCCGGAGCTTTGCGGTCTGTATCTGCGCAACGGCGCGAACCCGGTGACGGGCGAGTCGCCGCACTGGTTTCTCGGGCAGGGCATGGTGCACGGAGTGAAGCTCGAGCGCGGGCGCGCCGTCTGGTATCGCAACCGCTATGTGCGCACGCCCTTTTTCGAGAACCCTTCGATGCAGCGCATTTCACCGACGGGCGAGATGGACCGCGTGGCCTCCGCCGCCAACACCAGCGTCGTCGGCCACGCCGGGCGGATTCTCGCGCTCGAAGAGGGATCCTATCCCTGGCTTCTCGACGCGGAACTCGAAACCCGGGGCTACGACGACTTCGATGGACGCCTGCGCACGGCATTCACCGCGCACCCGCACTTCTGTCCGCTGACCGGCGAGATGATCGGCTTCGGTTATGGACAGACGCCGCCGTATCTCACCTATCATCGCGTCAGCCCGGACGGCAAGCTGGTGCAAAGTGAAGTGATCGAGGTGCCGGGGCCGACGATGATTCACGACTTCATGATCAGCGAGAATTATGCGCTCTTCATGGACCTGCCGGTGGTGTTCAACATCGAGGCGGCGATGAGGGGCGTGATGCCCTTCCAGTGGAGCGACGACTACGGCGCGCGCATCGGCCTGATGCCGCGCACCGGCACGAACGCCGATGTGCGCTGGTTCGAGATCGAACCCTGTTATGTGTTTCACACGATGAACGCCTGGGAGGAGGGCGAGCAGGTGGTGTTCGATGTGTGCCGCATCAGCGAACTCTGGCGCGAGGCGGGCGACATGAGCGGCGGCAATGGCGAGCAGACGCTGCACCGCTTCCGCTTCGACCTCGGTACCGGGCGCGTGCGGGAAGAGACCCTCGACGAGCGCAGCATGGACTTCCCGCGCGTCGCCGACGCCCGGGTTGGTCAGCCGAACCGCTACGGCTACGCGCTGCAATTCAACCTGGGGGAGGAGGGCGGCGGCAGTTTCGGCGCGCACCTGAAGTTCGACTTCCAGAGCGGCAAGAGCGAGACGCACGACTACGGCGCGGGTATGAACCCGGGCGAGCCCGCCTTCGTGGCCGCGCCGGGCGCCGACCCCGACAGCGACGAGGGCTGGGTGATGAGCTACGTCCACGACGACGGCAGCGGCAAGAGCGAACTCGTCATCCTCGACGCCAGCCGCTTTGCGGCCAAGCCGGTGGCGCGCATCAAGCTGCCCTGCCGCGTCCCCTACGGCTTCCACGGCAGCTTCATAAAGGACGCAGCCTGAAGGCGGTGTCCCACCCGTTGACCGCCCCGAGCGGCTGGTAGGATGGCGTCATGACGGTTCTCGAAGACATCGAAGCGATCAAGCAACTGAAGGCGCGCTACTTCCGCTTTCTCGACACGCAGAATCTCGAGGGGCTGCAGGGCGTCTTCAGCGACGACCTGGAGGTGCACTGGACGGGCGGCGATTACGAGATTGCGCTGCATGGCTGGCCTGCGCTGCGCGACTTTTATCAAAAATCCTTTACGCCGGAGCGCTTCGGCATGCATACCGCACACCATCCCGAGATCGAAGTGACGGGCGACACCGCCACCGGGCTCTGGTACCTGCACGACATCTTCATCAGCCGCGCCGACAAAATCATCATCGAGGGCAGCGCGCTCTACGAGGACGACTATGTGCGCAGTGACGGCGTCTGGCGCATCCGCACCTGCCGCTACAACCGCCTGCTCGAGTTCACGCGCCCCATCGCCGACGGGCTTCGCGTCACCTGCATTCCCACGGCGTGGAAGTCGGCCCGCTAGTCCGCTGCGCCCTGCTTCTGTTCCTGTTGCTGCTGCTGGAGCGCGATGATCTGACGGCCCAGGGCCTCGTAGCTCGGGATCTCGTCCTCGGCGAGGGGCTTCATCGGCTGCTTGCGCGCGAGCGCGGCTTCGATAAACGGCGCGAGCGCCTGCTGCTTGCGCGTTTCCGCTTCCGGGTCGCGCTGCTTGAAGCCCGGCAGCACCTGCGCGCCGAACAACTCGAGTGATTCGCAGATGTGCTCGTGACGGTTGCGCCCCGCCTGTTGAATGAAGATCACCTGATCCACGCCGGCGCGCTCGAAGCCCTCGAGGTGTTGACGCAGGTCGTCGGGTGTTCCGATGCCGCCGAGCTGGCCGTCGTCGGGCAGCGCCTGAAGGGCAGGGTTGTTGCGGTCCTGCTCGAACAGCTCCCAGATATTCGTGCGCCCGGGCCGGTGCTCGCCAAACACATAGAGGTTGGCGAGGGCATAGCGGAAGAAATCGAAGCCGGGCTTGCCGCGCCGGATTGCCTCCTCGCGGTCCTGGTGCAGCGAGAAGCTCGTCACCATCGCAATGTTCGGGTTCACCGCGCGCCCGATCGGCACACACTTGTCGCTGCGGATGATGTCGTAGTACTCGTCCACCCAGTGTTTGGCGTCAGCCGGGTCGGTGAAGGCGAAGCACAGCACGCCCATACCGTTCTCGGCCGCCATGCGAATGGTGTCGCGGTTCGAGCACGCGACCCACACGGGCGGGTGCGGTTTCTGCAGCGGCTTCGGCACCACGTTGCGACAGGGCATCGAAAAGAACTCGCCCTCGAAGCCGGGGTAGGGATCCATCGCCATCATGTTGCAAATCTGCTCCGTGGCTTCGAGGTAGGCGCGGCGCTTCTTTTCGATGTCAATGCCGAAGCCGCCGAGTTCGAGGATCGAGGAGGACTCGCCGGTGCCGAAGTCAACGCGCCCGTTCGAGAGCAGGTCGAGGGTGGCGAGCACTTCGGCGCTGCGCGCCGGGTGGTTGTAGCCGGGAATCACCTGACGGATGCCGTGACCGAGGCGGATGTTCTGCGTGCGCTGCGAGCAGGCCGCCAGAAACACCTCGGGCGCCGAGGAGTGCGAATACTCCTCCAGAAAATGGTGCTCCACCTCCCAGGCGTATTCGATGCCGATGCGGTCTGCCAGCGCCACCTGTTCGAGGGCGTCGAGGAAGAGCTGGTGCTCGTCGCCCTCGCGCCAGGGGCGGGGGAGCTGGTGCTCGTAGAAGATTCCGAACTTCACGGTGTCCTCCGTGCAAGAGGTGGCATTCCGCCCTACTCTAGCGCGCCCGCCGCCCGCGCAAGCCACAGGAGTCTGGAATGCCGATCAGCCCGATGGATGAATTCCTGAGCCACCAGACCACGGACACCTTCGACCGCGTCGCCACTTCCGACCGCAACTTCTACGACCGCCACTACTTCAACTGCCACCCCTCGAGCGACGAGTTGTTTCTGGTCACGGGCATGGGTCAGTACCCGAACCTGGGTGTGACGGACGCGTTTGTGACCGTCTCCCATGGCACGCAGCAGTACACGGTGCGGGCGTCGCGTGAGCTCGGCGCCGACCGCCTCGATACGCAGGTGGGGCCGCTCTCGGTCGAGGTGCTGCGCGGGCTCAAAGAGTTGCGGCTTCGCTGCGCGCCCAACGAGTGGGGGCTCGAGTTCGACCTGCGCTTCGTCGGCGCCGTGCCCTGTCTGGAAGAGCCAAAAACTTTTTTGCGGGGCCGCGCGCGCATCATGCAGGAAGTCAGCCGCTACGCGCAGGTCGGGTGTTACGAGGGCGTGCTCAAGGTGGCCGGCCAGACCTACGAGGTGGAGCCTTCGCGCTGGAAGGGCGCGCGCGATCACTCCTGGGGGATTCGCCCGGTGGGTGAGCCCGAGCCGCCGGGCATCCGCGTGGCCGATGTGAAGGCGGGGCGCGCCGGCTTCTTTCACAACTGGATGCCGATGCAGTTCGACGACTACATGCTGAAGGTCTCGATTGACGAGGACTGCGACGGCAAGCGCCTGCTCTCGGAAGCGGCGCTGGTCTGGAACAACGGGCTCGAGCGCGCCGTCGAACAACTGGGCCATCCGGAAGTGGCGATCCGTTACCACTCCGGCACGCGCGAGATGGCGCACGCAGAGGTCACGCTGACACCCGAGAGCGGCCCCGCCCTGCGCGTTTCGAATACGCCGCTGCGCACGGTGTATCTGGCGGCGGGCTCCGGTTACCGCCCCGACGAGTCTTGGGGCCACGGTTTTTATCAGGGGCCGCTGCGGGTCGAGGGCCTGACGCACGATATGAGCACCGCCGAAAAGCGCGCGCCCTGGAACTTCGTCAACGAAACCCTGTGCCGCTTCGAGCGCGACAACGGCGACATTGGCTGGGGCATGCACGAGAACATGTGCCTCGGCATCTATCGGCCAAACGGTTTCGACACGCCGGACGCGGTGGCGCCCTGACCCGCAGCTTTCGCGCCCTGCAGAATTTCGTTCGCGTCCATAATTTGTATGTGCGGGTTCGTCGGTGGGAAGGACAGAAAGGCCAGCGCCGTGCAGCGGCCGATTGCGCCATCGAGCGAGTTATCGGCGGCGTGTCCGTTGCCGACGATGGAGCACGGGTCCCAGGCGTTGACGAAGAGCGCGTCCTCGTGCGCGCTTAAAATATCCGGGACGACGCCGCAAGCGAAGGTGGTGGTGGCGGCGGTGGTGGTTAAAACGCCTTCGCAGGCCGCCGCGAGTTGCGCGAGTTGCGCACGGCTCGGGTTGCCCATGAGTCCAACGCGAGCGGGCCGCGCCGCCGGCGGCAACTGCGCCCACGCATCCCGCAGCGCCGGGAAGAAGTACGACGCCAGATACTCGGCGGCTCCGCCGGGGAAGTGCGCGCTGAATGCGCCGCCGCCGACGAGCGACAGCACCAGGGTCGCCTTGCGTCGGTACAAAGCGGCGGCGAAGATCAGCCCGAAGACAGCGCGCAGCTTCGCTCGCAACTCGGGGAGCCGCCCGCCCAGAGCGAAGTAGCGGTAGTCCACCTGCCTCGGGTCGTCGAAGGCAAACCCGGTTGCGTTGATGATGTCAACGACGCGGCCCTGCGCTGAGCCCACCGGCGTGCGGCAAAGGATGGCGATGTTGGGCGGCAAGGCCGGCGCGCCGGCGGTGAGCGAGCGCTCGTAGGCCGAGACATAGCCGGCGCGGTCATAGCCGAAGCGCGCGCGCAGCAGGCCGGCGTCGAAGCGGCGGTGCATGCCGATGTTCACCGGCTCGCGCCGCTCGACTACCTCGCGCACCAAGTCGGCGCGGCGGTCGAAGCTGAGCACGGCCGTCGCCTTTGCGAAACTGTTGTACGCCGGCGACGCCGCGAACTCGAGGGCCCACTCCGGCGGTCGGCACGCGGCTTCGTAGATTTCAAAGAGCGCCCGTGCGCGTTCGGCGACGCTCACTTCTCTTTGGATTTAACGCTGCCCCGGTAATCGCCAAACGGGCTGTCCCGTTCCACGAGCGCATGACCGACGCCCTTCTCCCGCGCGCGGGTGATGAAATCTTTCATGCTCTTTGTGTGCATGCCGAGCGCGCAGATTTCGGAGCCGGCGCGGATGCCGGTGTGCAGGCCCATGATCTCCATCTGCCGGTGCACCAGGCGTTTGTTGAGTGCGCACAAATCCGGCGGCATCGTCGCCACGCGCTTCGCCACATCGAGCACGCGCGCTTCGAGTTCCTCGGCGGGGAAGGAGGCGTTGGCCCAGCCGAGCCGCACGCACTCGAGGCCCGAGAGCGAGTCGCCGGTCACCATCATCTCCATGGCCTTGCGCATGCCGATGAACCAGACATGAAACTGATTGTCGGGCACGCCGAAGCGCACGGCGGGGTACCCCATCTGCGCGTCGTCGGCCATGTACACGAGGTCGCAACAGGTGGCGAGTTCGCTGCCTCCCGCCAGGCAGTAGCCGTGCACCTGTGCGATGACCGGCTTCGAGAGCTCCCAGATGCGCATCCAGCCGGATGTGACATGGCGTGGCCAGTGCCCCTCGCCCGCCGGTGTGTACCAGGGGAAGTCCATGCCCTTGTTGCCGTCGCCGAGTTCGTAGCCGGCGGAGAAGGACTTGCCGGCGCCGCGCAGGATCATCACGCGCACGGCATCGTCCTGGTCAGCTTCTTCCAGCGCGCGCAGGATGCCGCCGCGCAGATCGTGATTCAGCGCGTTGCGTTTTTCGGGGCGGTTCAGCGTGATGCGCCGGACGCCCGGCGCCGGATCATCGTGGAGCACAAGTTGCGCGCTCATGTCCTTTCTCCTTTACAGGTGGTGGTCGGGAATCACCGACGGGTCCCACTTCGTTTCGGTTCCCATTGCGGGCAGCCAGGTTCGCCACGCCCGCGCGGGGCAGGCCCAAGCCACCGGCGCGCCGACGCCCCGATGGGGCGCTCTATGGTAGGGGAGGCGCCGCCGCAGCGCCGGGGTGACTTTCACCGCAGCAATCGCTACTACATGGACGGCGCGCTCGGCAGCGTCGGCGCGGTCAATGGTTTGGGCGGGGCGCGAAGCACCTCGGGCGACGGTCAACGGCTCATCGAGCAAAAGTCAGGCAAAACCCTGCGCAGGGGAGGGACGATATGGCGCGATCCAAACGAATGTCGGTGCAGAAGCGGCTGCGCGAGCGCAAGAAGGCCGAGGCGGCTGAATTGAAGCGCGAACTCCGCTCCAGACGCAGCACCACCGAGCCGACGCGTGGCGCCACCGTGGCCGCCCGGGAAGATCTCGAGGGGTATGGCGTTCTGACGCCCGAGGAGTCCGAGCAGAGCTAGCGCCCGCAACGCCGGCGGCTGACACTTCGGGTATGATGGGCGAGCAGGTGATAGCCTTTCCATCTCGACGAAAAGGAGACCTCCGATGAGCGATGCACCGAAGATCAACCCCGGCGACATCGTCGGCTGGCCGATTCTGAAGCTTAGCTACCCCACCGACCCCGCAAAACTCGCCGCGCTGCTGCCCCCCGGCATCACCCCGGGCGCCGAGTCGAAGGTGCACCTTTCCGTTTACTGCGTGCCGGTTCCCGACGAGCCCGAGTTCGGCGTGCTGACGACGGTGGACGCCGACTACCGCGGCGACGCGGGGCAATACGCCATCGCGTATGGCATTGATCAGGAGTCCGCCATCTTCATCAGCCGCGACATGAACGGTCAGCCCAAGCACCCCTGCGAGATCCACTACTACCGCATCGGCGACACCGTTCGCGCGCGCTGCACGCACCAGGGTTACACCTTCATCGAGTTCAGCGGTCAGGTGAAGGACGAGTTGCCGAACCCGCCGCAGTACGACGAGAACGAGTGGTGGGTGAAGGTCTCGCGCGCCGTGGGCGGGGCCGAGAAGGCGTATGACTTTCCGCCCCACGTGGTGCGCGTGAAGAGCACCTACCAGACCACCCATCAGCAGCGGGTCGAGGGCCAGTTGCGTCTGCTCGAAAGTCCATGGGACCCGATTGCAGAACACCTGCCGCTGCGTGGCGAAGTCCACGCGCGCCTCTGGACGGCAGCCTTTCTGGGCCGCGAGATCACCCTGGAGGGCGCCCTCGACCCCGAAGCCTTCTGGCCGCACAGCGACACCATCGGCGGCTCCCGCTGGCCCGGCACCCAAGGCGGCCCAAAGCGGGGATAAGGCAGAGAGCGCCGCGCAATCGGCGCGCGGTCCTGCCTCATTATTCCCGCGCAAGAGGGAGATTCCCGTGAATCCTCTCCGTCATTCTCGAGAATGCGGGGATGCGGCGCGGGTTACTTGATGTGTCGCTTGAGCCAGATGAGCAGGGCTTGGTTCAGTTCGGCGGGGTTTTCCTGTTGCGTCCAGTGGCCGCAGGCTTTGATGTCCACGCGCTCGAGGTTTGCGCAGAGGGCGGGCATGCCGTCGGCCAGGTGCGGCGGCAGCGCGGTGTCCCAGGCTGCGGTCACCTGAAGGCAGGGCAGCGCGAGTTTCTGCACGCCGATCTGCGGCACCAGCGCGGCGTTGCGATCAATGTTGCGATACCAGTTCACCGGGCCGAAGAAGCCGCTCCGGCGGAATGCTTCCTCGTACACTTGAAGCTCCGCTTCCGAGAGCAACGGCGCGCCGCGTGGCTCGAAATCCGGCAAGCGGCGGAACGGGTTCGCGTCGCCCGCGCTGCGCAGGCCGTCCTTTACATCGCGCTCCACACCACGGCGCATCAGCTTTTCAAAAACGAGCCGCGTCTGTTCGTCGAGCACGCGCTCGGCTATACCCGGCTCTTGGAACCACAAAATGTAGAGTTTCGCAGGGTCGGGGAAGGCGGCGCGCAGTACGCTGGTGGTCGGGAAAGGCGCGTAGGGCGTGTTGACACCGACGACGCCGAGGCAGCGCTCCGGGTGCCGCAGCGGCATCGCCCAGGCCACGAAGCCGCCCCAGTCGTGGCCGACGAATACGGCGCGCTCGATTTCGAGTGCGTCGAGCAGGTGCGCCATATCGTCGCTCAGGTGCACGAGGTCGTAGTCTTCGA
>JAHRAN010000015.1 GCA_020027245.1 Myxococcota bacterium | reverse complement strand
TGCGTCAGCACCCCGGCGGTAGCGCCAGTTGGCGCGCGGCGTTTCCTGGTGCGCGGCCTCGATGCGCGCGTGCTCGGGCGACAGCGCGCAGGCGGGGTCGGTGGCGGCGGCGTCGCCTGTCAAGGCGAAGGCCTGACAGCGGCAGCCGCCGAAGTCGCGCGCGCGCTCCGGGCAGGTGCGGCAGGGCTCGCGCATCCAGGCTTCGCCACGGAAGGCGTTCATACCGGGGGCGAGGGCCCAGCAATCTTCGAGTTCCCGCTCGCGCACGTTCCAGAACTCGAGGCCGGGAAGCTCGGCGGCGCCGTGGCAGGGCAGCACGCGCCCGTCGGGTGACACTACGATGTGTCGGCGTCCCCAGCCGCCCATGCAGGGTTTCGGGCGCGTGCGAAAGTAATCGGGAAGCACGAACAGGATTTCCGGACGCCGCGCCCGCGCGCGCTCCGCCTCGACCACGCGCGCGGCCTGGTCGAGTTGCGCGCGGCTCGGCAAGAGCGCCGCCCGGTTCTCGAGCGCCCAGCCTTGATATTGCGTGTTCGCGAGCTCGAGCCTTTCGGCGTCGAGTTCGCGCGCAAGGGCGATCAGCGCACCCACATTGCCGAGGTTGCGGCGGTGCAGCACGACATTCAGGATCAACGGCAAGCCGAGCGCGCGCACCGCGCGGCAAAGGCGGAGCTTGCGCGTGAAACTTTCCGTCCCCGCCACTTCGTCGGAGCGCTGCGCTGTGGCGTCCTGAATGGAAATCTGCACGCTGTCGAGGCCGCGCCGCTGCAACTCGGCAAGCCCGTCCTCGTCGAGGGGCAGGCCGGCGCTCACCAGATGCGTGTAGAGCTCGGCGCGGCTTGCGGCCTCGACGATCTCTGGCAAGTCGCGCCGCGTCGAGGGCTCGCCGCCGGTGAGCCCCGCGTGCACCACGCCGAGTGCTGCGGCCTGTTGAAACACACGCGCCCAGTCGTCGCTGTCGAGGGCATCCGGAAAGTCGCGCAGCGCCAGCGGGTTCGAGCAGTAGGGGCAGCGCAGCGGGCAGCGATAGCTGAGTTCCGCAACCAGATTGAGCGGACGCGGCGCCTTCATTCCCGAAGCTCCAGCACGCGCTCGCGCTCCATGCTTTCGATGAAGTCGAAGACCTCGCGTTCGAGTTCGGGGGAGGCGTGTGGGTGGCGCTGGCGCAGGGTTTCCGCCACCTCGTCCACGCTGCGCGCGCCGTCGCAGTACTCGATGATGTCGCGCCCGCTGCCGCCGAGTTTCACCGCGCGCTCGGGCAACAGCACGAGCCCGCCGTCGCTCGCGTCTTCGCGCAGCTTCGCGCCCCGTGCGAGCCGGGGCCGCCGCCCGCCCCATTCGACGCCGTCGAGCAACTGCCAGAGCAGGTCGCACTTGCGCTCGAGCGCGCGCAGGCTTTGCTGTGCCTGTTCTTCACTCTTCGCGTGCGCGAGCACGAAGGCGAGACTTTGTCTGGCGTCGCGCGGCGCCTGCTCGGTGCGCGACAAAAAGTAAGCCAGGCCGTCCGGGTCAATCCAGTCGTAGTGTTTGCGGAAGGCTGCTGCGCGCGCGCCGAGGAAGGGGCCCGCCATCAGCTCGGTGAGGGATGCGGCCACGCTTTCGAGCAGGTCGTGTTCCCCGACGAATGCGACATATCCGTCGCAGGCGCGACGCACGCCCGGCAGCAGGCCGCGCAGTGTGGCGGTGGGCTCGCGCTCGAGCCCGCAGGCCACGGCGAGGCGCAACCACAACTCGAGGCCGCCCGCGCGCGCGTCGTCGCCGTCGTGATCGTGAATGCGCCGAATCCAGTCGCGCCGAAACGCGCGGTCCTCGGCCTTGGTCAGAATCAGCCCGTCCTTGATCGGGATGCGCGTCTGGTAGTAGTAGCGGTTGCGCACCCAGCGTCGGACTTCGGCTTTCGAGCATTCGCCCGCGTGCAGGCGCACATTGAAGGGGTGCAGGTGGTGATAGTGCGCTTCGAGAAGTTCGCGCAATCTGGCTTCGAGCGAAGGCAAAGCCGGCGCAAGCGGCGTCACAACTCGACCTCGAGTCCGTCCTGCGCGACGCCGACACCCGCGCGTCGCAACAATGTCGCCTCTTCGGAGCGCGCATCCAGAATCGGGTTGGTGTTGTTGATGTGGATGTAAAAGGTGCGACCGGGAAGTTCGCCAAGGCGCGCGAGGCTGCCCGCCTCGCCGCCGATGGGAAGATGCCCCATCGCGCGCGCGTCCGGCGCGCCGGGGCGCAGCTTGGAAAGCTCGTCGTCCTGGAAGAATGTCCCGTCAACGAAGCGCACATCGGCGGCTTCGAGTTCCGTGATCAGCGCGTCGTCGTAAGTCTGAATGCCCGGCGCGTAGACCAGACGCCTGCCGCTTGCGCGCTCGGTGACGCGCAGCCCGAGCGTGGACTCCGGCGCATTGGCGACGAGCGCCTGAACCCAGGTCGGCGCCTTGCCGGGCGTCGGGAAGAATTGTGCTTCGAGCCGCCCGGCGGCGTCGAGTTCGAAGGGCTCGCCCAACTGTACGACGTTAAAAATCGAGGCCATCAGCCGGAACACCGCATTGTGTTGCAGCAGCGCGTCGCGGATCCAGGCGCTGCTCACGATTCGGTAGTCGAGCGCTTCGCGCATGATCAAAAGCCCCAGGACATGGTCGAGGTCGGCGTTGGTCAGCACCACCTTGTCGAGCGGCAACGCGCGCGTGCCGGGCTTCGGGTGCAGGCCCGCGAAGCTTGCGAACTGCTGCCGCAGGTCGGGGCTTGCGTTGATGAGCGACCAGCGGCCGTCGCCCGCGCTGATTGTAATCGAGGGCTGGTTGCGCGCGGGAAGCTCGAGGTCGCCCGCCCGCGCGCGCAGCGAGTTCGGCCCGCCGCAATTCCACTGCGGCAATCCGCCGCCAGCGGCGGAGCCGAGCACCCGCACCTTCAACCGGCCACCTTCTCGATGCTGAGCGTCATTTTCTGACCACCGATTTCCCCAACGAAGCGCTTGCTCTCGTCGAGTTGCGGGTTGAGTCTGAGTTTGAGTTCCACCGCGAGCGTGTTCTCTTTCACATAACTTTCGTGTGCGAGGACGGCCTCGCGGTAGTCGTCGGGCAGCGCCATGCCGAGGCGGATGCGATCCGATACATGCAAGCCGGCCTCGCGCCGCGCCTGCTGAATCACGCGCACGACATCGCGCGCAAGGCCCTCCTGCAGCAGCGCCGGGTCGAGCGCCGTGTCGAGCACCACGACCAGCTCGCCGCCTGGCAGTGGCCGGCATGCGACGCCCGGCTTCGGCTCGAAGCGGAACGCGTACTCCCCGGCTTCGAGGTTGTGCCCGGCGACGCGCACGCGATCGGCGGGCTCGCGCGACCAGTCGCCGCGCTTGGCGGCGGCCAGCACGGGCTTCAACGCCGCGCCCAGCTTCGGCCCGAGCGTGCGCGCGTTCACCTGCAAGCGGAATTTTGCAAAGTCCTCGATCTGCTCCGACAGTGCGGCCGCTTTGACATTCACCTCGTCTTTCAAAAGCTCGAGGTAGGGACGCAAACGCTCGGCGCCGGGGCCCGCCACGGTGAGGCTTTTGAGCGGCTGGCGGACGCGCAGCTTCTCTTCGCGTCGCAGGGCGAGCGCGGCCGAGCAGACATCGCGCACCAGGTCCATCTCGCTGACGAGTGCGGCGTCGGCGGGCAGCGCGTCCGGCTCCGGCCAGTCGAGCAGGTGAACGCTGTCGCCGCCCACCAGACCGTCGTGGATCTCGTCGGTGAGGAAGGGCAGAAGCGGCGACGCCGCCACGCAGAGCGTTCGCAGGGCAGCGCCGAGGGTGTCGTAGGCCGCCTGAGAGTCGGCGTCCGTTTTTTCGCGCCAGAAGCGCGGGCGGCTGCGGCGGATGTACCAGTTGTTCAGCGCGTCCAGATATTCGACGAGCGTTTGACAGGCGGCGGAGATGTCATACGCATCCATCCGCGCGCCGACGCGCTCCAGCATCTCGCGCGTTTTTGCAAGCAGGTAGCGGTCGAGGATGGTCGCGCCCGCACCGGGGTCGCCCGCGCGCACGCCCTCGCTGTTCGCGTACAGCGAGAAGAAGTACCAGGCGTTCCAGATCGGGTTCAGCACGTTGCGCAGAACATCGGCCACCACTTTGGCGTCCCGGTCTATGCGCAGTTCACCGCCTTGCAGCACCGGCGAGGCCATCAGGTGCCAGCGCAGCGCGTCGGAGCCGAGCGTATCGAAAATGTGATCCGGCTCCGGGTAGTTGCGCAGCCGCTTCGAGAGTTTCTGCCCGTCTTTGGCCAGCAGCACGCCGTGACAAAGGCAGTTGCGGAACGGCGGGCGGTCGAAGAGCGCTGTGCCGAGCACGAACATCGTGTAGAACCAGCCGCGCGTCTGCGCCGTGTATTCGACGATGAAGTCGGCGGGAAAGTGTTTCTCGAACCATTCCCGGTTTTCGAAGGGGTAGTGCACCTGCGCGTAGGGCATCGAGCCGCTTTCGAACCAGCAGTCGAGGACATCGGGGATGCGGCGCATCGTGCTCTGGCCCGTCGGGTCGTCGGGGTTCGGGCGCGTCAACTGATCAATGGCCGGGCGGTGCAGGTCGTTGACCGGTACGCCGAAGTCCCGCGAAAGTTCCTCGACGCTGCCGTATACATCGGTGCGCGGATGGTTCGGGTCGTCGCTGCGCCACAGCGGAATCGGCGCGCCCCAGAAGCGGTTGCGGCTGAGCGACCAGTCGCGCGCATTTTCGAGCCAGCGCCCGAAGAGCCCGTCCCGGATGTGTTCGGGAATCCAGTTGACCTGCTGATTGTTTTCGAGCAGGCGCTCCTTCAGCACGCTCACCCGCAGATACCAGGAGCGCATCGCGCGGTAGATGAGCGGCGTGCCGGTGCGCCAGCAGTGCGGGTAGTTGTGCACGATGGTTTCCGCGCGCAGCAGCGCGCCCTGCTCGCGCAGCCGGCGGATGATGGCCGGGTTGGCGTCGTGCACCTGCTGGCCGGCGTAGTCGCTGACCTCGGTCGTGAAGCAGCCACGCTCGTCAACGGGCACAACGGTCTCGATGCCCTGCGCGCGGCAGACCGCCATGTCCTCCTCGCCGAAGCCCGGCGCCATGTGCACGATGCCGGCGCCCTCCTCGACATCCACGAAGTCGCCGCCGAGTACGCGGAATGCATTTTCGTGCGCGGCGAAATACGGGAACAGCGGGCGGTAGCGACGCCCGATGAGTTCGCTGCCCCGGATGCAGCCGACGCGCTCGTGCTCGCCGAGTTCGGCGCTGTAGCGTTCGAGCAGCACCTCGCCGAGCACGCAGCGCCGCCCATCCTTCTGGAGCACCGCGTAGTTGATCTCGGGGCCGACGGCGAGCGCCAGATTCGAGGGCAGCGTCCAAGGCGTCGTCGTCCAGGCCAGAAGGTCGGTGGGGGTGGCGTCGCCCTCGGGCAGCAGTTCGAAGCGCACCGTGATCGCCGGGTCCTGCCGCTCGCGATAACTGTCATCGAGGCGCGTCTCGAAGTTCGATACCGGCGTCTCGCAAGCCCAGGAGTAGGGCATCACCCGGTAGCTCTCGTAAATCAGTCCCTTGTTCCAGAGTTCACGGAACGCCCACATCACGCTCTCCATGTAGGAGAGGTCCATGGTTTTGTAGTCGTTTTGGAAATCCACCCAGCGTCCCGCGCGCCCGATGCTCTGCTGCCAGGCTTCGGTGTAACGCAACACCGAGCGGCGGCAGTGCTCGTTGAAGCGCTCGATGCCATAGGCAGCGATTGCCGCGCGCCCCGTGACGCCGAGTTCCTTTTCGGCTTCCATCTCGGCGGGCAGTCCGTGGCAGTCCCAACCGAAGCGGCGTTCGACGCGCCGACCGCGCAGCGTCTGATAGCGCGGCACCACGTCCTTCACATAGCTGGTCAGCAAGTGGCCAAAATGAGGCAGGCCGTTGGCGAAAGGCGGGCCGTCGTAAAAGACATACTCGTTGTTTTTTCCGCGCAAGGCGGCGGGCCGGTTCGTCACCGACTTCTCAAAAGTTTTGTCCCGGCGCCAGCGCTCGGCGACCCGCTTTTCGAGTTCCGGGAAGTTCGGCTGCTGCGGCACATCGGGGTAGTGACGGTGAGGGCGGCGGCTCATCGCGCAAAGGTAGCGCCGACGCAGCGCAAAGCCCCGTGGCGAAGGCGATCGGGTACCCTCCCGGCGTGCATGCGACCTGGCGGAACATCCGGCGCCTGGTGAAGCGGCGAGCGTCGCGCCGCCGGCCCGGTGCTGCGCGTCGCCGACGGAGGGCGGCATGGTGGCGGGGGCAACGGTGACGGCTCCCGACCGGGTGTTTTACGACGGCGACTGCGGTTTTTGTCACCGCACCGTGCGCTTTCTGCTCGCCCGCGATCGTTCGGGCCGCGCCTTCCGCTTCAGCCCGCTTCAGGGGGCCTCTTGTGCGCGGCTCATCCCCGCGTCGGCGCGGGAGCGCTTGCCCGACAGCCTGCTGGTTCGCACCGCGGACGGTCGTCTGCTCGCGCGCAGCGAGGCCACGCTGCACCTGCTGCGCCGCCTGCCGCCGCCCTGGCCCGCCATTGCCCGGCTGCTCGCCGGCATCCCGCGCCCGCTTCGAGACCGCGGCTACGACGCCATCGCCGGCTTTCGGGGGCGGCTGTTCCCGCGCCCGACGTCCCGCTGCCCGGTGCTGCCTGAAGCGCTGCGCGCGCGCTTCGAAGACTGAGCGCAGGGCCGTGCCCGAGCTTCCCGAGGTCGAGGTCACGCGGCGTCACATCGAAACCCTGCTGGTGGGGCGGCGTGTGGCGCGGCTTCGCACCACGAAAAACTCGTACTTTTTTCTGACGCCGCCCCATCGCCTGCGCCGCGCCATCGAGGGGCGACGTATCGAAACGCTCGAGCGTCGCGGCAAGTACCTGCTCGCCGGACTCGAAACGGGCGACCGCCTGCTGCTTCACCTCGGCATGACCGGCCAGCTCTTCGCCAGCAGCGCGCACAGCCCGCGCCTGCTTTCCGCCACCGCCCGTGCGACGCTGCCACCCGAGGCGCAGGCCCGCTTCGCGCCCGACGCGCACACGCATTTGTATTTCGAGTTCGAGGACAAAGGCGAAGCGCTTTACTTTCGCGATGTGCGCAAGTTCGGCAAGGTGCAGTTGCTCGTCGCTGGCGCCGCGTCGCGGCGGCTCGACCGCCTCGGCCCGGACGCCTTGCAGGTTTCGGGCGCGCGTCTCTTTGCGCGCGGAAGAGGGCGCCGTGTCGCGGTGAAGAACCTGCTGCTCGATCAGACGGTGGTGGCTGGCGTCGGCAACATCTACGCCGACGAGGCGCTGTTCCTCGCGCGCGTGCGTCCGCGTCGTCGGGCAGGGCGCGTCACGCGGGCTGAATATGCGCGTATCGCCGCTGCCTTGCGCCGCGTGCTCGCCCGCTCGATCGAAACCGGCGGCGCTTCGATCAACGACTTCCTCGCACCGGATGGCAGCGACGGCGCCTATCAGGACGAGCGCCGCGTGTATGCCCGCACGGGTGCGCCGTGTCGAAGCTGCGGCGCGCCCATCCGGCGCGTGGTCATCGCAGCGCGCAGCGCGCACTACTGCCCCGGTTGTCAGCGATGAGCCGCAGCCTGTTGAATCTCTGCGAACTCGAGCGCGTGGCGCGGGTGATCGAGTGCGAGCGCAAGGACGCGCGGGTGGACAAGGTGCTGCAGAGCGCGCCCTTCGAAGTCGTGCTCGTTCTTTCGGGCGGCACCGAGCGGCCCATGGGTGATCGCTTCGCATTGCTGCTCTCCTGTCGTCCGGGGACGGCGCGCGCGTCGGCCGCCGGTCGGACGCGCCGCGCGCTGCCTCGGCCACCCGGCTTCGCCCAGTATTTGCGGGCGCATCTTTCGGGCGCGCGCTTGCGGGCGGTGTCTCTCGAAGGCGGCGACCGCCAACTGCGGCTCAGCTTCGAGACAGCGCAGTCCCGTCACGCGCTTTTGCTCTCGCTGCTCGGCCCGCGCAGCAACCTCTATGCGCTCGACTCGCAGGACAGGGTCGTGGCCAGCGCGCGTCCGCTCGCAGAGACCCGGCGCGACCTGTCGCTCGGTTCCCCCTGGCGAAGCCCCGCAAGCGGCGCGCCCGTGCGGGGCGAGGACCGCTTCGCCGCCGTGCCCGATGCGGAACTGCTCGCTGCCATCGAGGCGCACTACGGCGCGGAGGAAGCGCAGCAGGGCGATGCGGAACTCGCGCGTCGCGCCCGTCGCGCAGCGAAGCGGCGCGTGGCCAAGCTCGAACGGAAAGTGCGCCTGCTCACGCAGGACATTTCAGCCGGGGACGATGCGCCGAAGTGGAAGCGCCTCGGCGAGTTGCTGAAGTTGCGGCTCGGCGATCTGAAGAAGGGTATGCGGGAGATTTCGGTGCGCGACTTCGAAAGTGGCGAAGAGGTCGTGGTGCCCCTCGACGCCAGACTTGCGCCCCGGCAGAACCTCGAGCGCCTGTTCCGCTCTGCGCGCCGCGCCGAGAAGCGCGCCAGCCGTGCGGCGACCGAGATCGAACCGGCGCGCAGCGCACTCGATCGGGCCCGCGCACTCGCCACCGAGCTGCAGCACAGCACGCCCGAGCAACTGCGCGCGCTCGCGGCGACGCCCGAACTCGCGCGCCTGCTCGCCCGTCAACCGCCGCCGTCCGCGTCCGCCGCCACCACCGCCGTCAAGAAAATGGGGAAATTTAAAAACCTGCCGGCGCGGTTGATCCCGAGACGCTACGCGACGGAGTCGGGGCTCGAAATCTGGGTCGGTCGCAATGACGAGGGCAACGACCTCTTGACCACGCGCCTCGCCGGCGGCAGCGATCTGTTCTTTCACTTGGATGGCAACCCCGGCAGCCACGTGGTGCTGCGCACCGAAAAGAAGAGCGAGCCGCCGCAGCAGGCCGTGCTCGACGCCGCCGAGTTGGCCGTTCACTTCTCGAAGGCCCGGCGCGCGCGCACTGCGAGCGTGCACATCGCCGCAATCCGCGACGTCTCCAAACCACGCGGCGCAAAACCCGGCTTGGTTTTCGTGCACCGCGGCCGCAGCATCCACCTGCGCCGCAGCGAAGAACGGTTAACTCGCCTGCTCGAAGCCCGCATCGAGGAATAGCTGCCACCGCTCCAGATGGGGCGCCTCGCCCCTCTCCCTCCGAAAGCGGGCGCTCTCTTTCCCCTCTCCCAGAGGGGAAGGGAATTGCCCATTCGAGCCCGCGCGAATTGCCAACTCTGCGCGTAGCACAAGGCTGGGGGGTGGAACTTGGGCATTGCGTTTGGATATTGAATTCCGGGGCAATGAGGTCGCGCCCGCGCCCCGTATTTAAGCCCGCCACAGCGCTTCGCCAGACGGCGAATTCGCTGGTGCTTTCGAGGTGAGCAGGCGGTTGCCATTTGTTCGGTGATTGCCTGCGAGCCAACGAATGGGAGCCGGAGCGCCGCCCATTCGCCCGTATAGCCTCGCCGAGAGGCGTTTCCGCCGCTTGGGCGCTTCTCCGAAATCGCCCATCGGCAACGCCGCCGCCGCCAATTATTTTACCGCCAGCAGTAGAAATGGGAAAGCGGCTGTGATACAAAGGAATCAGAAAGGAGGCAATCCCTCATGCCCGATCTCGAAGAACTCTCGACAGTGGAACTGAAAAAGCTGGTAAAGGAAGTGCCACGGCTTATTGAGGCGCGTCGCTCGGAGGAACGCGAAAAGCTGCGGGTCGAACTCGAACAGATTGCGAACGAAAGAGGCTTCAAGCTGCGCGAGCTGGTCGCCACCGCCCCGAAGCAGAGGCGTCAGCGCGTGGCGGGGCAGGCCAAGTATCGCAGCAAGGTGGACCCCTCGAAGACCTGGGCGGGCATCGGTCGGCGCCCCGCCTGGGTAAGCGACCACCTCGACTCCGGCGGCGCGCTCGAAGATCTCGAAATTCGAGGCTCCGGCAGTTACCGCTAACCGGGTGCCGGGCGCGTCGCCCGCCCGGCGCACACACCAGAACATGAGCGATGTGGAAGTGTGCCGCTGCGCCGCCAGCATGGCGGCCGCTTCGTTCAGCTTCGGGTCAGCACCTTTGTGAACTGCACCGGCATGCGCTTGATGCCGTGGATGAAGTTGCTGCGCTGAATCTCGATGGGGCCAGCCAGCGACATGTCCGGCAGCCGCAAGAGCACTTCGCGCAGGATCGCCTGCAGTTGCATGCGCGCCAGATTCGCGCCCAGACAGAAGTGCTCGCCGATGCCGAAGCTCAGGTGCCCGTGCGCCGCGCGGGTGATGTCGAAGCGCATCGAATCCTCAAAAACTTCTTCGTCGCGGTTGGCGGAGGGATAGCTCAGGTAGAGCTTCTCGCCCTCGCGGATCTTCGTGCCCCGCAACTCGACATCCTGGGTCGCCGTCCGTCGGAAGTTCATCACCGGCGGCGAGAAGCGCAGCGCCTCCTCGATGGCGCCCGGCAGGAAGCGGTCCACATCGCTCTTCAGCAACTCGTACTGCTCGGGGTGCTCGAACATCAGCCGCATGAAGTGCGAGGTCATGTTGCGCGTGGTCTCGTTGCCGGCCACCGAGAGCAGCACGAAGAAGTTGTTGATCTCCATCTCGCTGAGTTTGTGCCCCTCCACCTCGGCGTGAACCAGCTTCGAAATCAACGTGTCGTCGGGCGCAGCGCGTTTCTTTGCGACGAGTTCATTGCAGTAGAGCCACATCTCGGTTTGCGCGGCGCGCGTGTCTTCTTGCCCGTTCGACAAATCCGGGTCGTCTGCGCCAATCATCCGGTTCGACCAGTCGAAAACTTTGGGGCGGTCCCCGGCGGGCACGCCGGTGAGTTCGCAGATCAGGCGCAGCGGCAACTCGCAGGCGATGTCGGTGACGAACTCGCACTCGCCACGCCCGGCCACACGCGTCACGATGCGCGCGGCCTCGCTGCGAATCGCCGGCTCGATGCGCCCGACCATTTTCGGCGTGAAGCCGCTCTGCACCAGCCGCCGGTACTTCACATGCGAGGGCGGGTCCATCGCAATCATCTGCGTCTGCACCGAAGCCAGATCATTCGCTTCCTCGATGTCCCAGAGGAAGGGCGCGCCGCTGTGCGACGAGAAGAGCTTCGGCGTGCGCGAGACGTACTTCACATCCTCGTGACGGCTCAACACATGGAAGCCGTGGCGCACCGGCGCCTGGGTCTTCGGCGTCCGTGGCGGCGGGTTCCAGTGCACCGGGGCCTCGCGCCGCAGCAGCGTCAGGTATTCGTGGGGCGGCCCCCCGTGCTCGACAAAGACGTCGGGGTCGCAGAGGTCAATAGCGCCGGGTCGCAACTTCATGGGTCTCTCCCGTGTTCTGGACGCGCTTCGAACGGGGCATCCATACTATCAGACACCCGGTAGGATGCAAGCAACAATCCGTCTTGCCCGCAACACCCCCTGTCCCGCCCCCACAGGCCCCCTGCGGGCTATGGTTCACCCCATGTCCATCCGCAGCGCCCGGCCCCAGCCGCCCCGCAAACCGCGCACCCGCGAGGACGCGCTGCGCGATTTCCGCACCGACCAGATCCTCGAAGCCGCGCGCCGGGTGATCGGCGAGCTCGGCTACGCCGAGGCTTCGATTGACCGCATCGCGGATGCCGCCAAGGTCGCCCGCAGCACCATTTATGTGTACTTCGACGGCAAGGAAGATCTGCTGAACTGCGCGCTGGCGCAGGATCGCGTCGCGCTGAATGATCGGGTGCGCCAGGCCGTGGCGCGCGCGCAGGGTTTCGAGGACAGCCTGCGGATTTTCCTGACCACGGTTTTCGAATACGTCGGCGAGTATTTGGATTTCTTTCAGGCCATCATGCGCGTGCGCGGCGTGGACCCCTTCTTCGAGGAGCGCGAGCGCCCGGTCCCCGAACTCGATGTGATCCGCGCCGACGCCCAGAGCGTGCTCGCGGACATCTTCAAACAGGCCGAGGCCGCGGGTGAACTCGACAGCGAGGTCGTGGCCGACGCCGGCACGCTGCTCAGCATGATCGTCTACGGCGCGCTGATGCGACGCGCCCACGACCCGGCCCCGCCCTCGCCGCGCGCGCAGGCGCAGACCATCGTGCGCATCTTCCTGTACGGCGTGATGCAGCCGCCCGCAGGTTCGCCGACCACCCCGCGCGGATAGCCGCCGCCGGGGTGCTCCGCACCCCGCCCCTCCCGTTGACCGCGACCGGGGTGCTATGCACCCCGCCCATCCCGTTGACCGCCCCGAGCGGCTGTCCGAACCGCTGACCGGGGTGCTGTGCACCCCGCCACGCCCGTTGACCGCGCCGAGCCGCTGCCGGAGGCTTCGGGCTGCGCCTTTCTGGTGAAGCGCCGCGGGAAGCGCCATCCTGACGCGGCGATTCAGGAGACTTGCGATGCAACTGAAATCGGGAGCACGACTCAAGAGCAGCGTCTGCGAAACGCAGGTGATGGTGATCGCCACCCCCGCCGACGCGGTCGAACTCAAGTGCGGTGGCGCGCCGATGGTGGACATCACGGTGGACGCGCCGGCCAGCGCCGCCGCCGCTGACCTTCAGAGCGGCACGCAGATCGGCAAGCGCTATGTGAACGAAGACGGCAGCCTCGAAGTGCTCTGCACCAAGCCGGGCGCGGGCACGCTCTGTCTGGGCGACACGCCCCTCGCGCTCAAAGAGGCGCGCGCGCTGCCCTCCTCCGACTGAGCGCGCACGCTTTGCATCGCGCCCAGGCGAGACCTCGATGAACCTGATGATGCTGCTCGAAATGGCCCGGTCCGCGATGGGCGAGCGGGTGGCCGTCCACTGCGGTCGGGAGGTCTGGTCACAGGCGGAACTCTTTGCCGGCGCCGGGCGCGTCGCCAGTCTGCTGCGCGGCGCCGGCGCCATCGAGAACGTCGCCTACCTCGATGTCCTGAACCCCGCGCTGCCGCTGGCGCTCTTCGGCGCCGCCTGGGCCGGTCGCCCCTTCGCGCCGCTCAACTACCGGCTGGCCCCGGCTGAACTCGACGCGCTGCTCGAACGCCTCCACCCGCTGCTGCTGATTACCGACGCCGCGCACGCTGCGCAAATCGAAAAGCGCGCCGGCCTCGAAGTGCTGACCTGCGACGCGCTGCTCGAGCACGCGCGAAGCACCGCTGTGGAGCCGGCGCCCGGCGACTGGCCGATGGACAAAGACGCGGTCGCCGTGCTGCTCTTCACGAGCGGCACCACCGGCGCGCCCAAGGCCGCCGTGCTGGGTCACCAGCATTTGCTCTCCTACATCCTGGGCTCCGTCGAGTTCATGAGCGCGGCGGAGGATTCGGCCACGCTGGTCTCGCTGCCGCCCTATCACGTCGCCGGCATGGCGGCGATTCTGTCTTCGGTCTACGCCGGGCGGCGCATCGTGCAGTTGCCCGCGTTCAGCCCCGAGGCCTGGCTCGAAAGCGCCCGCAGCGAGGGCATCACGCACGCCTTCGTGGTGCCGACCATGCTCGCGCGCATCGTCAGCGCACTTGCCGAGCCGGGTGCGCGCGCGCCCGAGCGGCTCGAGGCGCTGGCCTATGGGGGTGGGCGCATGCCGCTTCCCGTTATCGAGCAGGCGATGAAGTTGTTTCCGCCCTCCGTCGCCTTCACGAACGCGTATGGGCTCACCGAAACCAGTTCGACCATCGCGCTGCTCGCGCCCGAGGAGCACCGGCTGGCGGCAGAGAGCAACGACGCCGCCGTGAGGGGCCGGCTCGCCTCGGTGGGCCGGCCGCTGCCGGGCGTCGAGGTCGAGATTCGCGACGCCGACGGCAAGGCCGTGCCCGCTGGCGAGCCCGGCGAGATCTGGGTGCGGGGCGAGCAGGTTTCGGGCGCGTATCGGGACACGGGCAGCCAGTTGACCCCGGGCGGCTGGTTCCCGACCAACGACAGCGGCGCCTTCGACGAGGCGGGGTATCTCTTCGTCAGCGGTCGCATGGACGATGTGATCGTGCGCGGCGGCGAAAACCTGTCGCCCGGTGAAATCGAGGCGGTGTTGTATCAGCACGAAGCGGTGGCGGACTGCGCCGTGGTCGGCGTGCCCGACGAGCAGTGGGGCGAGGACGTGGGCGCCGCGGTGGTGCTGAAGGCCGAGGTGACGGTCGCCGAGCTTCAAG
>JAHRAN010000193.1 GCA_020027245.1 Myxococcota bacterium | reverse complement strand
CGCCGAGCGGCTGTCACGGCGCCTCGAGGCCGCGCGCCATGACCTGTTTCCAGCCCTCGATGGTGGTCGTTCGCGCCTCGGCTCGCCGCGCGCAGTAGATACCGAAAATGCTGGTCAGCAACAGATTCGCGAGGGCATCCGGCGACACATCGCGCCGCAGCGCGCCACGCCTGGCGATGCCCGTGAGCAGTATCTCGATTCGCTCGATCGCCAGCAGCGCCTTTTCTTTTTTTGGCTCTTTGCGCAGCGCATGACGCACATAAACGGCAAGCGCCACTTGCATCAGCCCGGTGTCCGCCACCATTTTGTCCGCGCGCTCGACGCCGTTCAGCAGGGTTTCGATCAGCTCGGAAATACTGACCGTCTTCGGGTCGAGTTGTTCGAGTTCCAGCAGAAGCTGCTTCTGACAACGCAGCCGCAGCTCTTCGAGCACGTGGTCCTTGCTCGGGAAGTGAAAGTAAAAAGTGCCGCGCACCACCTGTGCCCGCCGGGCGATGTGCTCGATGCGCGTGGCCGGGATGCCCCGCTGGCGAAACTCATCAAGCGCAGCCTGAAACAAC
Organism: Myxococcota bacterium; assembly: GCA_020027245.1. Lineage (GTDB taxonomy): Bacteria > Myxococcota_A > UBA9160 > UBA9160 > UBA6930 > JAHRAN01. Next base: position 9,908 of record JAHRAN010000193.1, on the reverse strand, counting down.
CGCTCCCGTGTTGCCGCGCACTTCCGCGCGCGCGGGCCGGGCCGAATGGTTTCGGGGGAGCGCGGGTTCGATGTCGCTGTGGGTTGCTGCATTCGATCCTCTGCCTCTGTGCTCGAGCGCGCGCATCCATCGTAGCGCCTTGCGGCGGGCGCAAGGCGGGGCGCGAATTCCGGCCGCGGTCAACAGGCCGGGCGGTGGTGCGTCAGCCCTTCCGACAGCGGCTCGGCGCGGTCAACAGGTGTGGCGGGGTGCGCAGCACCCCGGTCAGCCGCTCGGGGCGGTCAAGGGGATGGACGTTTCGCGTCAGCCCTTCCGGCAGCGGCTCGGCGCGGTCAACGGGATGGACGTTTCGCGTCAGCGAAACTCAGGCCACGGCGAATCAGGCCGCGATACTTCATCACCAGCCGCGGGCGGTTGATGCCGAGCACGCCGCGCACCTGCCCCTTGTTGCCGAATAACATCACGAAGCGCCGCTCGGCGAGCGAGCCATCCACGACGACGCTTTCGTCCTCGGGTGTGAAGCGACCGCAGAACTGCAGCTTGTAGTCGAACTGATCCGACCAGACGAAGGGAACCGGGGTGAAGGGTTCGCGCGCCGCGCTGCCCGCGAGCAACTGGGCGGCGGCGTGGTCGGCCTGCTCGGTGGCGTTGGTCCAGTGCTCGACGCGCATCACTTCGCCGAAACGCCGGTTGGGCCAGCGCGCCACATCGCCGGCGGCGACCACGAAGGGCGCACGCCGGGCGCGGCACATTTCGTCGCACAGCACGCCGTCATCGAGTTCGAGACCGCTGCCTTCGAGCCAGTCCGTGGCGGGCGTGGCGCCGATGCCGATCACCACCAGCTCCGCCGGGATGTGCGCGCCGTCGCTGAGACGCAGGCCGGCAACCTGCGTGTCGCCAATAAACTCTTTGACGCCGACGCCGAGCCGCAGTTCGACGCCGTGGTCGCGGTGAAGCTCCGCCATGTACATGCCCATCCGCCGCCCGAGCCCGCGTTCGAGCGGCGCTGGCAGCGCCTCGACCATGGTGACTTCGAGCCCGCGCGCGCGGCAACTGGCCGCGACCTCCGCGCCGACGAAGCCGCCGCCGACGACGGCGACCCGTGGCGAACCTTTAAGCAGCGCGCGGATGGCGAGCGCGTCGTCGAGGTTGCGCAGCGTGTGGATGCCTTTGATGTCGGGTGTGTTCGGGATGCGCCGCGCCAGGGCGCCGGTGGTGATCGCGCAGGCGTCAAAGCCAATGTGCTCGCCGCTTTCGAGTTTCAGCTTGCGCTCGCCCGGCTCGAGCCCGCAGGCGCGCGCGCCGAGCCGCCAGTCTATGTCGAGCGCCGTGTCCTCATCGCGCAGCAACGCCGTGCGATCCGGCGGCCAGTCTTCTGTGAGTACCTGCTTCGACAGCGGCGGTCGGTCGTAGGGCGGGTGCGGCTCTTCGCCGACCGCCGTGAGCCGGCCATCGAAGCCCAAGCGCCGGAGCGCCTGAAGCATGCGCAAGCCCGCCAGCGAGGCGCCAACCACAACGATGTGCCCGAGTTTCGCCACGCGGCAGACACTAACAGCCGGGCAGATTCAAGGATGGAGTGCGAAGCAGGGAGCGGCTCGGCGCGGTCAACGGGATGGGGGAGTGCGACAGCACTCCGGCAGCGGCAGTGGGGGGTGGTCGAAGCGGCGGGGCCGCCACCATCACCCGGCGACGGGCTACAAGGCCCGTCGCCCCCCTCTCCCCTAGAGGGAGAGGGTTAAGATGAGATGAAGCGGCGCTTTATTAAGGTTCGGTTCCCCTCTCCCTTTGAGGGAGAGGGGTTAGGGGTGAGGGGTGAGGGTGGCGGCACCGAACCCTTAATGAGATTTGTGTTTTTTCACACCCGCGTGATTTCGGCGCCGAGGGCGCGCAGGCGTTCGTCTATGCGCTCGTATCCACGATCCACCTGGTGTGCGTTCATGATCAGCGAGCGGCCGTTGGCGCAGAGTGCGGCGGCGATCAGCGCCATGCCGGCGCGGATGTCGGGCGTGGTGATGGTTTCGCCGTTCAGCGCGGTCGGCCCCGTGACCAGCGCGCGGTGCGGGTCGCAGAGCACGGCGCGCGCGCCCATGGTGATCAATCGGTCCACGAAGAACAGGCGGTTCTCGAACATCCGCTCGTGAATCAGCACGGCGCCACGGGACTGGGTGGCGAGCACGAGCGCGATCGGTGAGAGGTCGGTCGGGAAGCCGGGCCAGGGCGCGTTGTCCACCTTCGGCAGCGCACCGCCGCGGTCATCCTGAATGCGCAACTCCTGCTTGCCCGGCACGCACAGCACCTCGCCCTCGAAGTGTGTCTCGACGCCGAGCCGCGCGAAGACCATCCGAATCATGCGCAGGTCGTCGGGTTCGATTCTTGTGACGCGCAACGCGCCGCCGGTCATCGCCGCCACGGCGACGAAGGAGCCCACCTCGATGTGGTCGGGGCCAATTTCGTGGCGCGTGGCCGCAAGTTCCGGCACGCCCTCGATCTCGAGAATGTTCGAGCCGATGCCCTGCACCTTTGCCCCGGCTGCAATCAGGAAGCGACACAGGCCCTGCACATGCGGCTCGCAGGCGGCGTTGCTGATGCGCGTCGCGCCCCGCGCCACCGCGCCCGCCATCAGCGCGTTTTCGGTGGCCATCACCGATGCTTCGTCCAGAAAGATGTCGCTGCCCTTGAAGCCGCCTTGCAGTTCGAGGTGGTAGTGGCGATCCCGAACTTCGATCCCGGCGCCCATCTGACGCAGCGCGTGCAGGTGGGTGTCCATGCGGCGGCGTCCAATGCGGTCGCCGCCGGGGCGTGGCAGCACGGCGCGTCCGGTGCGGTGCAGCAGACCGGGGGCGAGCAGAAAGGAGCCGCGGATGGCGCCGCCGAGTGTCGCAAGCTCAGCGCTCGGTGTCTGCGCGCCGAGTTCCCGGGTGTCCACCTCGATCTGCTGCTGCGCGGGGTCTTCGCGCAACACCGCGCCGAGTTCGCGCAAGAGCGCGAGTTGCGTGCGCACATCGAGGATGTCCGGCACGCGCGTCAGGGTGTGAAGGCCGGGCGCGAGCAGCGTCGCCGCCAGCACCGGCAAGGCCTCGTTCTTGTTGCCGGCGGGTTCGAGCACACCGCCGACCGGGCGACCGCCTTCGACCATGAAACAGTCGCCCGCGGAGTGCTCACGCACTCCGCCCCAGCCCGTTGACCGCGCCGAGCCGCTGACCGGGGTGCTTCCGCACCCCGCCCCACCTGTTGACCGCCCCAAGCGGCTGTCGGAGTGCTCACCCGCCATCGCTTCCCCCGTCCAGTTCCGCAAAGGTAGCAATGGCGAGCCGCTGACGCGCCGGGAGTCATTCCCGTCTATACGGGAATGACTCCCGTGAAAGCGGGAATCCAGTCCGGCGCCAGCGCCGGCGCCCTCACCCGCTCGTGCTGCAGCAGCCAGCGCTTGCGCTCGAGTCCGCCGGCGTAACCACCGAGGTGACCGTCCGCGCGGATCACGCGATGGCAGGGGACGATCACGCCGAGCGGGTTTCGACGCAGCGCCTGTCCGACGGCGCGCACGAGCGGGGCGCTGCCGCGCCCCGCGCCATCCCGTTGACCGCCCCGAGCGGCTGCCGGAGAGCTGCCGCGCCCCGCCCCAACCTGTTGACCGCGCTCCGTCGCCGTCGGGGAGTCGCGCAGCGCCTCGTCCGCCAGCGTGCGGTATGAGCAGGTGGCGCCGTGGGGGATGTGGCGCAGCGCATTCCAGACCCGTTGCTGGAAGGGCGTTCCCTGCGGCGCCAGTGTGAGCGCGCGCCAGGGGTCGGGCTCGCCCTCGAAGTAGCGCACGAGCGCCGCGCGCCCGGCTTCGAGATGGGCGCTCTCCGTCGCGCCTGCCGCCACCGCGCAGGGCAACGCCTCCGACCCGGCGAACAGCGCGTGGCTGAGCCCGTGCCGGGTTGCGGCGAGCACAAAAATCCCGAGCGGGGTTTCGATCTCAAGAGTTGCGTGCGTTTCGTTCATGGTTTCCCTTTCTGTTTGTGAGCACGGACGAGTGCGTCCACAGGTGGATGGCGGCGTAGCCGCGCCACGGACGCCAGGCTTCGGCGCGCTCGCGCAGTGCGCGCTCGGAGAGCGGCTTGCCGCCACGGGCAAGCGCCTTGCGCAGGCCGAGATCGCCAGCGGGAAAGGCGTCGGGTTCGCCGAGTGCGCGCAACGCAATGTACTGCGCCGTCCAGTCGCCGACGCCCGGCAGCGCGCACAACGCGGCGACGCTCGCTTCGAGTTCACGGGCGCCGTCGAGCTGCAGCCGGCCCTCGGCCCAGAGCCGCGCGAGATGTCGAATCGCCTGCGCGCGCGCGCCGGGCAAACCGATGGCGGTGATGTCGGCGTCGGCGAGCCGCGCGGGCGTTGGAAACCGGTGGCGGATGCCCGTCGTTGCGCAAAGCGCCGTGGCTTCGCCAAAGCGCGCCACCAGCCGCGCGCCTAAAGTCGTTGCCGCGCGCACCGAAACCTGCTGACCGAGGATGGCGCGCACCGCAATCTCGAACGGGTCAAAGGCGCCCGGCAGCCGCAGCCCCGGTCGCCGCCGGAGCAGCGGGCGCAGCAGCGGATCACGGCCGAGGTCGGCTGCGATGCGCGCCGGGTCCGCGCCGAGGTCAAAGAGCCGTCGCGCCCGGGTTGCAAGGCCGATCAGATCAGCGGGCGCCTCGCCGCACACCGAAAGCCAGAGCGCGCCGCCCTCTGCTGCGCGCTGCACCACGATCAGCGTGCGCCTGGCGATGGCGCGCTGGTAGCGAAGTTCGCGCCCGGCAGTGCGGCGCGCGGACGCGGCGTGCGTATTTCCCACCACCTGCTCGACGCCGGCCAGCGCGCGCGGCCCGAGGAACGCGAGCAGGCCGCGCCAGTCGAAGGGCTCGCGGTAGGGCAGCCGCAGGCGCAGGCCGCCCGGGGCGCGCGTGGCGCCGCTTGCGCTGCGCCGCAATTCGCGTGGCGTGGTGTGAAAGCAGTCGCGCACGGCGTCGTTGAATTGCCGCACGCTGCCGAAGCCGGCTGCCTCGGCGACCACGGTCATCGGCAGCCGGGTCTCGTCAATCAGCCGCCTGGCGAAGTGGGTGCGGCGGGTGCGCGCCACCGCAAGCGGCGCAGCGCCGACATGTTCGCTGAAGAGCCGCCGCAACTGCCGCGCGCCGATGCCGAGCCGCGCCGCCAGCGCCGCTACATCACCTCGGTCGAGCGCGCCGTCCTCGATCAACCGCAGCGCGCGGGATACGGTCGCGCCGGTGCCGAGCCAGGCCGTCCCTGCCGGCGCCGTCTCCGGACGACAGCGCCGGCAGGGACGGAAGCCGGCCTCCTCGGCCGCCGCCGCACTCGGGTAGAAGGCGACGTTGCGGCGCCGTGGCAGCCGCGCCGGGCAGATCGGCCGACAGTACACGCCGGTGCTCCGCACGCCGATGAAGAAGCGTCCATCGAAGCGGCGGTCCCGGGCAAGGCGCGCCTTCTCACACAGGTCGGCGTCGAGCATGGGCTGGTTATAGACGCCGCCGCGCGCCAGTTCTAGCGGAAATCGGACACGGCCCGCACTTCGATGGGCTAGGCTGCGCAGCGTGCCGAAACCCGAGTTCTCCCGCAGCGCCAGCGCCGTCCACGCCATTGACAGCGCGGTCTATTCGCCGTTCGCCGCGCGCACGCTGGCGCGTCCGGGGCCGGTTTTCCCGCTGCACGTGGGCGACACCTGGCTCGAGCCCTTCGGGGGCGCGCAACTGACGGTGGGCGCTGCGCGCGCAGCAAACGCGCAGCGCGACGCCGGAGTGGAAGCGCCGCGCAGCGTCGCGCAGCCGGGCCTGCATCGTTACGGCCCCACCGAGGGCCTGCCGCAGTTGCGCGCTTTGCTGCTCGACCGGCTGCGCAAGCGGGGCCGCAGCTTCGAGCCGGAGCAGTTGCTGGTGACGGCCGGCGCGACATCGGGGCTGGCCTGCGCCATCTCGGCGCTGGCCGATCCCGGTGAAGAGGTGCTGCTGCTCGCGCCGTATTGGCCGCTGATGCGCGGCATCACCCACGCCGCCCGCGCCCGTCCGGTGGATGTGCCGTTCTACGACCGCGTCGGGGTTGAGAACGCCGACGAAGCGTTGCGCGCGCTCGAGGCGCGGCTGAGTGCGCGCAGCGTGGCGCTCTACTTTTCATCCCCGTCGAACCCGACGGGGCGGGTGCTCGACGCCCGGCTGCTCGAAGCGCTGGCCGATTTCGCGCGCCGCCACGACTTGTGGCTGTTGTCCGACGAAGTGTATGAGGACTATGTGTACCGGGGCGAGCAACGGAGCATCTCCCGCTTCGCGCCGGAGCGGACGCTCACCTTTCACTCCTTCTCGAAGACCTACGGCATGGCCGGCAACCGGGTCGGCTATCTGCTGACGCCCGAGCCTTGGCTGTGCGAGGCGATCCACAAGGTTTCGGTGCACAGCGCTTACCATGCGCCGACTGCAGCGCAGTGGTCCGCGCTGCGCGCGCTCGAAGGCGGCGACGAGTGGTTAACTGCCGCGCGCGCGCACTACGCGCAGGCGGGGGCACAGGTCGCCGAAATCCTGGGCGTGGCCGCGCCCGAGGGCGGCTGCTTTCTGTTCGTCAACGCCGCTGCGGCGCTGGATGAGCGGGGCATCATGGGCGTGCTCGAAGACTGCGCCGAGGCGGGGGTGCTGGTTGCGCCCGGCGGCGGCGCAGGCCATGACTACGAAAGCTGGCTGCGCCTGTGCTTCACCGCCATCCCGCCCGAGCAGGCATGCGAAGCGGCCCGGCGTCTGGCCCGTCGCTTGAATCTGCGCCGCTCGGGCCGTCCGTCCGGTTAACCCGCCGCCGCCAGCTCAGTTTGTGCGCAGCGCCCTTTCGATCCGAATGGTTTCGAGCGGGACATCGGCGTGGCCGTTCTTCCGCCCGGTGGGCGTGGCGGCGATGGCGTTCACCACCTCCATGCCCGCGCTGACCCGCCCGAACACGGCATAACCGAAGTCGCGCTGGCCGTGATTCAGGAAGTCGTTGTCGCCCAGGTTGATGAAGAACTGCGCGGTGGCGCTGTTCACCACATTGGTGCGCGCCATCGCCACGGTTCCGCTCAGGTTTTTAAGGCCGTTGTCCGCTTCGTTGACGATCGGCGCGCGCACCGGCTTCTGCGTCATATCCGGCTCGAAGCCGCCGCCCTGAATCATGAAGCCCGGGATGACGCGGTGGAAGATGGTGCCGTCGAAGTGCGCATCGTCCACATAGCGCAGGAAATTATTGACCGAAGCGGGGGCCTGCTCGGCAAAGAGCTCGATGTGGATGTCGCCCCGGTTCGTCTCGAGCGTGACCATCGGGTTTCCCCTTTGTTGCGCGCCCGCCGCCAGGGCAGCGAGCAGCACGGTGAAGAGCAACAGCGTAGCGATGACGCGCTTCGGGTTCCGCATCGTTCTCCTCCCGACCGGCGGGTTGGCGGCACTGCCGACGCCGCCCGGCTGGCGGCAAGTGCTGTGGCGCGGCCCATCTAATAGCGCAACTTTCCCGGGCGGGCCGGGGCGGACGCGCGGCAGGGTGCGCGCCCGGGCAATCGTTGGTAAAACCCCACTGCGGCCAGCGGCCTTCTGGAGGTTTAACTCCCCCGTGAGCAAACGCGTCAGAGAGATTCTCAGTTGGTATGGCTCCGACAACCCGGGCGTCAGGATGAACCTTGCGCGCATCCTGAACCACGGACGCCTCGGCGGCAGCGGCAAGCTCGTCATCCTGCCGGTGGATCAGGGCTTCGAGCACGGCCCGGCGCGCTCCTTTGCGAAGAACCCGCAGAGCTACGACCCGTGCTATCACTTCGAGCTCGCCATCGAAACCGGCTGCAACGCCTACGCGGCGCCGCTTGGTTTTCTCGAAGCCGGGGCCGCCGAGTTTGCGGGTGAAATCCCGACCATCCTGAAGCTGAACAACTCGGACGCGCTCTACAGCGGCCCCGACCCCTGCCCGGCGCTGACCGGCAGCGTCGCCGACGCGCTGCGCCTCGGTTGCGCGGCCATCGGCTTCACCATCTACCCGGGTTCCGCGCTGCGCAGCGAGATGTATCAGCAGGTGCGCGCCCTCGCCGAAGAGGCGAAGCGCTGCGGTCTGGCGGTCGTGATCTGGTCTTACCCGCGTGGCTCGGGCATCCGCAGCGCCGGCGAGACCGCGCTCGATGTGGTCGCCTACGCCGCGCAGATTGCGGCGCAACTCGGCGCGCACATCATCAAGGTGAAGCCGCCCGGCGAAAACATCGAGCAGGACGCCGCGCGCAAGGTGTATGAGGCGCAGAGCATCCCGCGCGAGACCCTTGCGGAGCGCGTGCGCCACGTGCTGCAGGCGGCGTTCGACGGGCGCCGCATCGTGATTTTCTCCGGCGGCGCCGCGCGTGGTGTGGATGCGTTGCTGGAAGAAATCACCGGCATTGCCGAGGGTGGCGGTTTCGGGTCTATCATCGGGCGCAACTCCTTTCAACGCCCGAAGCCCGAAGCCATCCAACTGCTGCACAAGATCATGGACATCTACGCGCAGAGCGCCTGAACGGAGGGGCTTCGCCCCTCCTCAACCCTTAAGAACCCTCTCCCCGGCGGCGGGCTTTATGGCCCGCCGCCCCTCTCCCGGGGGGAGAGGGGAACCGGAGAGAGACCAACCGCCGCCCCACTAAGGTTCGGCGCCGCCACCCTCACCCTAACCCTCTCCCTCAACGGGAGAGGGAACCGGAGAGGCGGCGGGCCATAAAGCCCGCCGCCGGGAACCGAACCCGAACCTTAATTAAGCGGCGCCGCCCATCTCTTCTTAACCCTCTCCCTGTCCGGCAGCGGCTCGGCGCGGTCAAAAGGCGGGGCGGGGCGCACAAGCGCCCCGGGTGCCCCCGTTCACTTTGCTGCCGGTCGGGGATAGGATGTCCGTATGAAAGCCACGCGCGTGTGTGATGTGCTCGAGCATGGCGCAGTCGGCGAGCGGTGTCGGGTCGAGGGCTGGTTGCGCAGCGCGCGTCACTCGAAGCAGCGCTCCTTTTTCGATCTCGTTGACGGCTCCTCGGCGCGGGGCCTGCAACTTCTGGTGTCGCCGGAACTCGAGAACTACGAGACCGAGTTGCGTCACCTGGGGACGGGCGCCGCGCTGCGCGCCACGGGTGAGTTGGCGGCGTCGCCCGGCGCTGGTCAGCACTTGGAACTCCGCGTCGAGACCATCGAGTATCTGGCGGGCGTCGAAAGCGACTACCCGCTTCAGAAGAAGCGTCACAGTTTCGAATTTCTGCGCGGCATCGCGCACCTGCGTCCGCGCACCAACACCATCGCGGCGGTCTGGCGCGTGCGGAACGCAGCGGCGCGCGCCATTCACGACTTTTTTCAGCAGCGCGGCTTCGTCTGGCTGCACACGCCGATTCTGACCGTCGCCGACGCCGAGGGCGCTGGCGAGATGTTCGAAGTGGCGGGCGCCGAGGAATTTTTTGGTCAGCCGGTGCGGCTCACGGTCTCCGGCCAGCTCGAAGCCGAAGTCGGCGCGCTGGCGCTCGGCCGGGTTTACAGCTTCGGCCCGACCTTTCGCGCCGAGAACTCGAACACCAGCCGCCACCTCTCCGAGTTCTGGATGATCGAGCCGGAACTGGCCTTCTGCGACCTCGACGACCTGGGCGCGCTGGCCGAGGAATTTCTGAAAGCCGTGCTGCGCGCGCTGCTCGAAGAGTGCAGCGAGGACATGGCCTTCTTCGATCAGCGCATCGAGAAGGGTCTGATCGCCCGGCTTCAGCACCTGGTCGAGTCGCCCTTCGAGCGCATGACCTACAGCGAGGCGCTGAAGGCGCTCCAGCAAAGCGGGCGCAGTTTCGAATTTCCGCTGCGCTGGGGCGTTGATCTGCAAAGCGAGCACGAGCGCTTTCTGTGCGAAGAGTTTGTGAAGCGCCCGCTCATCGTCAGCGATTACCCCGCCGAGAT
>JAHRAN010000192.1 GCA_020027245.1 Myxococcota bacterium | reverse complement strand
TCGAAGTGCTCCGCCATCGCGTTCAGGTAGTCGCGCACATCGCGCGCGTAAGCGGCGACGCGTTTCGGTTCGAGCACCGCCACCTTGTTGCCGAGACCATACGGCGGCTCGGGCAACCCCTTGTCGCGCAGCGCGATGGGTGTGAGCCGCCTGCCACGCTTCACGCAGATGCAGACCGGCAGCCGCTTCCGCTTCGCGAAGGCCACGTCTATGCCGACGAATGCGTCTTCCATCGGCGCGAGACTACCACGCCACAGCCCGCCTGGCGACCGATATTGGCACTTTCCCGGGCTGGCCGATTACGATACGCTCCGTCTCATATTCCCCGCCGCCGGGAGGAGAGCCACATGGACTTCGAGTTCAGCGCCGAGGAGCGCGCCTTTGCCGAGGAGGTGGAGAAATTTCTCGACGAGCATCACGACCCGGAGGTGATGGATCCCTTCACCGAGAATTTCTCGCAGCTCGTTGACACGCCGAAGCGGCGCGCCTTCATGAAGAAGGTCGCCAGCAAGGGCTGGCTCGGCATGACCTGGCCGAAGAAGTATGGCGGGCAGGAGCGCGAGGGTGTGTATGAATACATCCTGAACGAAGCGCTGGCGCGGCGTTACGCGCCGCAGATCGGCAAGGGCGTCGGCATCATCGGCAAGACGCTGATCCGCCACGGCAACGAGAAGCTGAAGCAGAAGTTTCTGCCGATGATTCTGAACGCCGAGGTCGAGTTCGCCGTCGGTTACAGCGAGCCGCAAGCCGGCAGCGACGCAGCGAACATGCAGCTTCGGGCTACAAAGGCGCCCGGTGGTTTCACGCTCAACGGGCAGAAGGTGTGGACGACATCGGCGCACTTTGCCGACTGGTACTGGGTGGGCGCGCGCACCAGCACGGAGGACAAGCACGGCGGCATCAGCCTGTTTCTGGTGCCGATGGATCACCCGGGGCTCGAGGTGCAGCCGACGCCGACCATCGGCAAGGACATCACCAACACCGTCTTCTTCAACGATGTGTTCGTTCCCGAGGATCATCTGGTCGGCGAACTCGGCAGCGGCTTTCAGTACATCTCGGAGGCGCTCGATCTGGAGCGCTTCACCATGTTCACCTTCGCGCCGATCGAGGCGCGGGTTAAATTGCTCTGCGAGTGGCTGCGCGCTGGCGCTGCGCGCGACGACGAAGCGCTGCGCAGCAAGCCGCTGCTGCGTTCGAAGATCGCGCGGCTGGTGACGGAGACGGAGGTGGCGCGCTGTCTCTCGCTGCGCTTCGTGGACGCGGCCATCAAGAGCGAAGGCGGCCGGGGCAAGCCGCCGACCACAATGGCCTCGCAGTACAAACTCTTTGCGACGCAGTTGTCGCAGCAGCAGGCGAACATCGCCCTCGACATTCAGGGGCCGGAGGGGCAACTGCGCGCGGAGCAGGAGAACGCGCCGCTTCAGGGCCGCTTCGAGGGTACCTACCGCTGCACGGTGGTCGAGACAATCGGCGGCGGCGCCAGCGAGATTCAGAAGAACATCATCGCGCGCCGCTTGCTCGGCCTGCCCAGAAACTTCTAGGTTAGATGGTTAAATCGGTGGGGGACGCGCGCGACATGGCCGGGCCGGCTGCACTCGACGGGGTGACCGTGGTGGATCTCTCGACGGTCGGCCCCGGCGCGCGCGCGACGCGCATCCTCGCGGACTTCGGCGCGCGGGTACTTAAGGTGGGCGCGCCGAAGCAGAGTGCGGCCCTGCAGGTGGAGCCGAACTTTCACGCCTACAGCGCGGGGCGCGGTTTCGAACAACTGCGCCTCGATCTCAAGTCAGCCGGCGGCCGTCGCGCGCTGCTGGCGCTGGTCGCAAAGGCGGATGTGTTGCTCGAAAGCTACCGCCCCGGCGTTGCGCGCCGCCTCGGCATCGGCCACGAGGAACTCTGCGCGCGCCACCCGCGCCTTGTTTACTGCTCGACCAGCGGTTACGGACAGGACGGGCCGGCGTCGGGCTGGGCCGGGCACGACATCAACTACCTGGCCTTTGCGGGTTACCTGCACACCAGCGGTCGCGACGCCGACGGCAAGCCGCCGCTGCCGGGCGCGACCATCGCCGACAGCGCCGCCGGCGGCATGCACGCGGCGTTGTCCGTGCTGGCGGCGTTGCTGCAGCGCGCGCGCAGCGGTCGTGGCGCGTACCTCGATGTCTCGGTCACCGAGGGTGTGCTGCAACTGATGTCACTTTATGTGGACGAGCATCTGGCGACCGGCGCTGCGCCCGGCCCCGGACACGATGTGTTGACCGGGCGTTATGCCTGTTATGACACCTATCGCTGCGCGGACGGGCGCTTTGTTGCGGTCGGCGCCATCGAGGCGCGCTTCTTCCACAACCTGTGTCGCGCAATCGGGTGCGAGCAGTGGAGCGAGCGTCAGTACGACGACGACGCGCAGCCCGCCATGCGCGCGGACTTCGCAGCCGCCTTCGCGCGCCAGCCGCGCGACGCCTGGGTGGAGAAGCTCGCGCCGCAGGACACTTGTGTTTCGCCCGTGAACGAAGTCAGCGAGCTGCCGAAGGCGCCGCAACTCGTCGCGCGGCGCGTCTTTGGCGAGGCCCATCACCCGCGCCACGGCCACTTCGCGCAACTGGCGCCGCTGCTCGCCGGTCAGCCAAGAGCGGAAGGCCCCGTGCAGGCGGGCGACGCCGAGCACACGCAGACCGACGCCGTGCTCGAAGCGGCTGGCCTCGACGTCGCTGAAATTGCAACGCTTCGTGAGCAGGGTGCGAGCGCCTGATGCCGCCCGCAGCGTCGGAGAAAGTTGTGGATGACCTGCCCGTAGAAGTCCAAAGCTGGATTGGCCAGCGGCGCTACACGCAGCTCGGCGAGTTCGATGTCGAGCGCGGCTACATCTTCACCTCCTGCGCGTCCGTGCAGAACGGCAACCCGCTCTACTGGGATGAAAAGGCGGCGGAGGTGATAACAGGCGGCCCGATCGCGCCGCCGAGCATGATCTCGGTCTGGTTTCGCCCGCACTACTGGTCGCCGGGCCGAAGCGAAGAGGCGCTGGCGCTGCAGCTGCACTTCGACTTGAAAGCGCAACTCGAGCTTCCGGAAGCGGTGATGACCGACAACACCATCATCTTCCACGAGCCCGTGCGGGTCGGCGACCGGCTGCGCACCACGCAGATTCTCCGCAGCGTAAGCGCGCTTAAAAAAACAAAATTGGGCACGGGTCGCTTCTGGGTCTTCGATGTGGAGATCGAAAACGCGCAGGGCGAACTCTGTGCGGTCGAGACCTACACCGGTTTCGGATACAGGAAGGAGTAGCCATGTCCTGGCCCGGCATCCGCTTCGAGCAGATCGAGGTCGGCGATGAACTTCCCGAGTTGCGCGTCGAGGTCACGCCCAGCACCGTGGTGCTCGGCGCGCTGGCCTCCCGGGACTGGCGGCCGATGCATCACGACAAGGATTTTGCGCAGAACCGGAACGGCACGCGGCACATTTTCATCAACACGCCGCACAACGCGGCCTACTTCGAGCGCTATCTGACGGACTGGGCGGGCCCGCTCGCGCGCATCGGACGGATTCAGTTCCGCATGCAGGACTCGGTCTTCCCGGGGGACACGATGGTGTTTCGGGGGCGGGTCGAGAAGGTCGAGGTGGACGACGCGGACTGCGGCTGGGTCGAGGTGGCGATCCTGCTCAGCGTGCAAGACCGGGTGACGACGCAGTGCAGCGCGCGCGTGGCCCTGCCGCGCGCCGAAGACGACAACCCCTGGCGTCGCCGTGGTGAGGCATGGCGGCCCGCGCCCACGGCCACACCCTGAACCGCGCGCCCGACGCGCGACGCGCCCATCTATCAAGGGCAGCTATCAGGAGCGGAGCAAACATGAATCTCGGTTTCAGCGAAGAGCAGGAAGTGCTGCGCGACATGGTGCGCAGCCTGTGCGGCGCGCACAGCCCCATCGAAGTCGTGCGCGAGATGGAGGACGACCCGAAGGGGTATCCGGATGCGCTGTGGAAGCAGCTTGCCGAGTCGGGTCTGCTCGGCGTGCTGATTCCCGAAACCTATGGCGGGGCCGGGCAGGGGCTGCTCGAAACCGCACTCGTGCACGAAGAGTTGGGCCGCGCGCTCGCGCCGACCCCCGCCTTTGTATCGAGTGTGGTGGCGGCGAAGGCGCTGCTGCTCGCCGGTAGCGAAGCGCAAAAACAAGAGTGGTTGCCGCGCATCGCCAGCGGCACGACTGTTTTCGGCGTCGCGTGGCTGGAGCCGCAGAGCGGTTTCGGCCCGAAGGGTGTGCAACTGCGCGCCGAAAAACGCGGCGCTGGCTTTCGGCTGACGGGCGAGAAGCGCCATGTCGGTTTTGCAAGCTCGGCCACCAGGCTCGTCACCCTCGCCCGCACCGGCGCGGCGCCCGAAGAAATTTCACTCTTCCTCGTCAACCCGCAGCAGCCCGGCGTGACGCTTACGCAGATGAAGAGCCTGGCCTCCGACACGCAGTATGACCTGCGTTTCGAAGACGCCGAGGCGGAGCCGCTCGGCTCGGCGCCCGCCGCCTGGGCCTGCTGGGAGGAGTTGATGCACGACGCGATCATCGTGCTGGCCGCAAACGCCATCGGCGGCGCGGCGCGCGCGCACGAGATCACCACGCAGTACGCCAAGGATCGCAAGCAGTTCGACAAACCACTCGGCGCGTTTCAGGCCATCGCGCATTATCTGGCCGATGCGATCACGCGCATAGATGGCGGGCGGGTGCTGGTGTACGAGGCGGCCTGGGCGCGGGATGCCGGGCGCTCGGTGCGCCGGCTCGCGCCGATGGCAAAACTCTTTGCCTGCGATGTTTATCGAGACACGACGGCGATGTGCGAACAAGTCTGGGGCGGCGTCGGCTTCACCGTCGAATACGATATTCAGCTTTACTTTCGCCGCGCCAAGCAACTGCAACTCACCTGGTGGGACGCGCCCTGTCTGGAAGAGCGCATCGCCGCCGATGTGCTCGACGACTGAGCGCGCGCCCCGAGCGCAGACCGGGAGTGTTTGAACATGCCCCATTCCAGTACGCCGCTCGCCGGGCTCCGGGTGATCGAGAACTCGCTGCTCGGCCCCGGCGCCATCGGCACGCATCTCTCCGACCTCGGCGCGGAGGTGATCAAAGTCGAGTCGCCGAGCGGCGATTACATCCGCGAGATGACCTGGCCGATCGTCAACGGCGTGTCGCTGCTGCACCTGCATGTGCACCGTGGCAAGAAGTCCATCACGCTCGACCTGCGGCGTCCCGAGGGCGCGCAGATTTACCGCGAACTGGTGCAGGGCGCCGCGGTGGTGATCGAGGCCATGCGCCCCGGCGCGCTCGCCAAACTCGGGCTCGGCTACGAGGCGTTGCGAAGCATCAACCCGAAGCTGGTGTTCTGCAGCCTGTCCGGTTACGGCGCGACGGGGCCTTATGCGAACCTGCCCGCGCACGGCATCGCCTTCGATACCTGGGGCGGCGCCGTCGGTGTGGCCCGCGACGACGAGGGTTTTTCCTACATACCCGAGCACGCTTCGATTGGTATGCACGCGGGGCCGATGTTCGGCGCCATCGGCATTCTCGCCGCGGTGCTGCGCGCGCGCGAAACCGGCGAGGGTTGTGAACTCGAGGTCGCGCAGTCCGACGCCACCGCTTACATGGACTGGTACCGGATCGAAAGCTGGCTCGCCTACGAGCGTCCCGAAGATGTGGTGACGGGCAACAAGGCCGACGATTACCAGCGGCGCGCGCCGGGAACCGCCGGCATGCGCGAGGGCGTGCGCTACCAGATTTATGAATCCTCCGACGGACACGTGCTGTTCATGGCCAGCGAGCAGGCGTTCTGGCGCAACTTCTGCGAGTGCGTGGGGCGGGGCGATTTGTTCGAGCGCTGGCCCGGCTCGAAGTTCGCCGACCATGCGCGCGGGAACCGCGAGCTTCAGCGAACGCTTCGTGAAATTTTCCGCACGCGCAGTTCCGCTGAATGGATCGAACTCGGCCGCGAGAAGAATTTCCCGATCGCGCCCTGCAACACGCCGAAGACAATCCGCGACGACCCGCAGTTTCAGCACCGCTTCCCGCTCTACTCGCACGCGCAGCACGGCGCAGACATGCTGCCCTACCCGGTGAAGTATGTGGGCGAGGCGCTGCCGGCGCCGTCGCACGCGCCCCGCCCCGGCGAACACACCGAGCAGGTGCTGGCCGATGTGCTGGGCTACGACGCCGCGCGCATCGCCGGGCTGCGCAAAGCCGGCGCGTTCGGCAAACCCTGAGCTGCGCCACGCGCGGTCGTTGAAGTCGCCCCAACTTGCGCGCGGACGATCAGGCGGAGGCTCTTTGCAGCAGTTCGCGGATCGCTTCCGGGTCGCCGGTTTCGTTGTAGAGCACGGGCGTCGTGCGGTCGGCGAAGGCGCCGTTGCGCGCAAGCAGAAGTGCGGCGGCCTGCGCCGGCGTTCCCGAAATGGTGAGCAGGTCGAGCAGTTCATCGTCAATCTCTGCGCTCATTTCGCCCCAGCGTCCTTCCTTCGACATTCGGTTCAACACGGGTTGAAGCGCGCCGCGCCCGTGGTGATCGAGCACGCCTCGATAGGCGGGCGTCGAAGCGTAGAAGGAGAGTTGGGCGCGTGCGCCCTGCCGCGCGCGCTCGAGCTGCTCGTCGTTTGCGCCGAGCGTCACGATGGTCTGACACGAGACTTCGAAGTCTGCGCGCGCGCGTCCCTGCCTTGCCAAGCCGCGTTCGAGCGCGGGCAGTGTCTCGGCGGCCAGAAACGCGGGCGAGTGGAAGGGATGCACGAAAAAACCGTCGCCCACCGCGCCCGCCACTTCGACCAGTTTCGGCCCGACGCCCGCCACGAAGATGCGCGGATCGCCAAACGCGTTGGCGCCGGGGTTGAAGGCCGGCGTCATCAGCGTGTGGGTGTAGAACGCGCCCCGAAAATCGAGGCGCGTGTTGTTGCTCCACGCCTGCCAGATGGCGCGCACGGCGCGTACGAACTCCTCCATGCGCGCGGCGGGCGCCGACCAGGGTTCGCTGAAGCGGCGCGTGATGTGCGGCCGGATCTGCGTGCCGAGCCCGAGAATGAAGCGCCCCTTCGACAGCGTCTGAAGATCCTGCGCAATGTGCGCGCAGACCATCGGGTTGCGCGCGAAGGCCACCGCGATGGCGGTTCCCAGTTCGATGCGCGTCGTCCTTCGCGCCGCCAGCACCAGCGGAAAGAAGGGATCATGCGCCGCCTCGAAACTCCAGGCCGCGGCAAACCCATCGCGCTCCATCCGCCGCGCCACCCCGCCCGCCTCCGCAAGCCCCGCAA